>NZ_JACVZJ010000002.1:0-357591 GCF_017151945.1 Staphylococcus sp. EG-SA-10 | reverse complement strand
AGTTATACATAATATCTTCATTAGTGACAGCCCTTTGAAATATTGAACTTTGATTTAAGTAAGAAAAATTTTAATTCATGTGGTATTTATGAATATTTAGATTAAAGTTGATATATACTATTAATAACAGTATTACTTGATACTTAATTACCGAGCAATTTTTACATTTTAAAAGGAGTAAAATTGAATAATGAAGAAATTTAACAACTGGATATTAAATGCAATAAGTGGATCTCAAACAGACAAGAATGAAACAACTGAAGAATTAAAAGGGGCAAAATTTATCATTTTATATGCATATTCAATGCTCGTTTTGCTTGTGATAGTAATTTCTAACATATTCATTCACATTTTGGAGCCTAAATTATCAATCACCACTCAAATCATCATCGTTTTGATTTTAATTGAATCACTAATTGGACTACGTTACTTGAAAGGGTACGATGTTAGGCGTGGCAAAGATAAAGAAAATAAGAAAAATAGTAAGGATTTCGTTAAACTAAAATCAATTTTAGTAGCAATTTTATTTACATCATTGGTGCTGACAGCAGGCACTGTAGCTGATATATACGGTTTCACTGACTTAGGAAATACTAGAAGTGATTTAATCGTTTGGAGCATAGGTGGTATTATATTTGGCCTCGTAAGTTACACAATGGAAGATAAAAGATAACGATAAGGAGCTGGCGATTATAAAGCTAGCTCCTTTTTTAACTTATATATGTAAAGAACTATCCTAAGGGTTTTTAATCATATGTCAATAATTCCTATAATTAATACTCTTAAATATTGTTTAAATAAGTTTTAAAATTTTACGCATATTTTTATTTAAAAAAGATGTATAATTAATGTATTAAATATAGAAAGAAGTTGATATTATGAAAAAGTGTATTAAGACTTTGTTTTTAAGTATCATTTTAGTAGTGATGAGTGGTTTATATCATTCAGCACATGCGTCAGATTCGTTGAGTAAAAGTCCAGAAAATTGGATGAGTAAACTTGATGAAAGCAAACATTTAACTGAGATTAATATACCAGGCTCACATGATAGTGGCTCATTCACTTTAACTGATCCAGTAAAATCAGTTTGGGCAAAGACTCAAGATAAAGATTATCTTACTCAAATGAAGTCAGGAGTCAGGTTTTTTGATATTAGAGGCAGAGCAAGTGCTGATAATATGATTTCAGTTCATCACGGCATGGTTTATCTGCATCATGAACTGGGGAAATTTTTAGATGATGCTAAATATTACTTGAGTGCTTATCCAAACGAAACAATTGTGATGTCTATGAAAAAGGACTACGATAGCGATTCTAAAGTTACGAAGACATTTGAAGAGATTTTTAGAGAATATTATTATAATAACCCGCAATATCAGAATCTTTTTTACACAGGAAGTAATGCGAATCCTACTTTAAAAGAAACGAAAGGTAAAATTGTCCTATTCAATAGAATGGGGGGTACATACATAAAGAGTGGTTATGGTGCTGACACGTCAGGTATTCAATGGGCAGACAACGCGACATTTGAAACGAAAATTAATAATGGTAACTTAAATTTACAGGTACAAGATGAGTATAAAGATTATTACGATAAGAAAGTAGAAGCTGTTAAAAATTTATTGGCTAAAGCAAAAACGGATAGTAACAAAGACAATGTATATGTGAATTTCTTGAGTGTGGCGTCTGGAGGCAGCGCATTTAATAGTACTTATAACTATGCATCACATATAAATCCTGAAATTGCAAAAACGATTAAAGCAAATGGGAAAGCTAGAACGGGTTGGCTGATTGTTGACTATGCAGGATATCCGTGGCCTGGATATGATGATATCGTAAGCGAAATTATAGATAGTAATAAATAAGGATTCAATAATGATATTAAGACGAGTAGTGAAAATAGTTAGATTCTAATTATTTTCACTACTCGTTTTTATTTTGAAATTAAGTAATAATTCAACAATATTATAAATTGAACAGATTTTTTGTGAAATCTTTGATAATATTAAAGTGAAAAAGTGTTATAAATTGATAAATATATGTAATTCGCAAAAGTAAATCATTTTAAAAAGAAGAGAGTTGTAAGATGATGAAACGATTAAATAAATTAGTGCTAGGTATTAGTTTTCTGTTTTTAGTCATTAGTATCACTGCTGGTTGTGGCATGGGTAAAGAAGCGGAAATTAAAAAAAGTTTTGAAAAAACGTTGAGTATGTATCCGATTAAAAACCTAGAGGATTTATATGATAAAGAAGGATATCGTGATGATCAATTTGATAAAAAAGATAAGGGAACATGGATTATTGGTTCTGAAATGGCAACTCAAAATAAGGGTGAAGCTCTGAAAGTTAAAGGTATGGTCTTATATATAAATAGAAATACAAGAAGTGCAAAAGGATTTTACTATGTTAATGCGATAAAGAAGGATGAAAATGGCAGACCTCAGGATAATCAAATAGAATATCCCGTTAAAATGATTGACAATAAAATCATTCCAACTAAAGATATCAAAGACGAAAAAATAAAAAAAGAAATCGAAAACTTTAAGTTCTTCGCGCAATACGGCAACTTTAAAGATTTGTCGAAGTACCAAGATGGAGATATTTCATATAATCCAGAAGCTCCGATTTATTCAGCAAAATATCAACTAACGAATGATGATTATAATGTAAAACAATTACGTAAAAGATATAATATACCAACGAATAAAGCACCTGAGTTATTATTGAAAGGTTCAGGAAATTTAGATGATTCATCAGTTGGATACAAAAAAATTGAATTTACTTTCGTAGAGAAAAAAGGAGAAAACACTTACTATACGGCTAACCTACATTTTAAACCGAGTGAGGATAAATAATCATCCACACACACGATTCAATATGAAATTCAAATATGTTGCTGTAAAATAATGTAAAATAAACGTATTCATATTACTGAATTGAGGGATAGTATGCAACGTGATTATTTAATTCGAGTAGAAACTGAAAGTATGTCAGATTTCAAAAGGCTCAATGGTTTAATGATTGGTTTTGTTATTAAAGGTGAGGCACATATTTATGATGAACATAATATGATGCAATGCAACAGTGGCGACATTTTCATCATTAACCACCACGACTTGTATCGATTTCAACTTCAACAAGATGGCATCATATGTTATATCCAATTCCAAATGAAATATTTAGCAGACAAGTTTGATGATGTGCATTGTCTATATTTTCACTTAACAGATGCGACCACAACCAAAAATATACATCAACTGAGAAATATAATGGCAAGACTGGTTTCAACACATATTCGACATAATGAGTTGTCTAAATTGACTGAGCAACAACTTGTGATTCAGTTGCTTATGCATATGATTCATTATGTCCCGCGTACATATCATTCGAACCAAAGTATCTTAAATGATGATAAAGTGAATCAAGTATGCGACTATATCGAGTTACATTTTCATGAAGACTTAAGCCTTTCGGAATTAAGCGAATATGTTGGGTGGTCAGAGAGCCATCTGTCTAAAAAGTTTGCAGAATCGCTAGGTGTAGGATTCCAGCATTTCTTAAATACGACGCGAATTGAGCATGCGAAACTCGATTTGACATACACAGATGAAACGATTACTGATATTGCATTGCAAAATGGCTTTTCAAGTGCAGCGAGCTTTGCGAGAACATTTAAACACTTTACGCATCAAACGCCTAAACAATATCGAGGTGATCGTCCGGCAATCACTGAAAATCAACAATCTGCACAACATAATTATCACGACCGTGAATTGATATTACTTTTAAATGACTACATTGAAGAAATGAATCATTTCATTGAAGATATTGAAAAGGTGAACTATAAAGAGATTACCTTTCAACCAACCAATCACCAACTAAATCAATTTAACCATATTATTCAAGTGGGCTATTTGAGGAATTTGCTCAATACACAGTATCAATCACAGTTGCTTACATGTCATCATGATTTTCAAGTCAATGAAGTATTAGCATATGATGTGATGCCATATATCATGAAAAAGCTCAATGCGCCATTCACGTATGATGCAGAAATTTCGAATATATTTTATGATATCGATTTGTGTTTAGACTTTTTATTAGATCATAACTTTAGTTTGACAATGCATTTGGATCAGTATGACTCACGTGATTATATCGATGCATTTAAAGTATTTATCCATCACGTTGCCCTGCATGTCAGTCATAGAAAAGATTTGAAGTTCAACTTGTATGTGACGACATTGCACACGTCTTTGATTGAAATGATTGATTATTTTAAAGCATTATTCCCTAATGGTGGCTTGTACATTCACTTAGATCAAGCTACGGAAAGACATCTACCATTGCTGAAACGACTTGAGCCACACATCGACCATTTTGTATTTGATGCCAATTCAAATGATGCTGTTGATTTTAATAAAATGAATGATGATGAATTTAAAACCGCAAGTCAAATGATTATTAATAAAACGAATTACCTTATCGATTTAATGCATCGTCATCACCTAAAGCGTCCACTCATTTTACTCAATTGGAATACATTGACGGGCGATACATTTATTACAAACGGCGAATATTTTAGAGGTGGTATCATCATTGAGCAATTATTAAAATTAAGTTCTAAAGTAGAGGGTATCGGTTATTGGTTGAACTATGATTTGCACGTCAGTCATTGTAGAAATGAACGCGATTATATGAATTCAATTGAACTGTTTCATCAATATAATGGAAAACGTCCGGTCTATTTCACGGCATTGCTATTTAATAAATTAACAAGTAATATTTTATATTCTGATGATACATGTATTGTCACGGGAACTGATTCAAATTTTCAAATATTGTTATATGATGCAAAGCATTTTAATCCGTACTTAGCGTTGGACAATCAAATGAATATGCGTGCAACGGAAATGATCCATTTGAACATTAATGCCCTGGAAGAAGGTATGTATAAGATTAAACATTTTACCTTAGATAAAGAAAATGGTGCATTATTTAATCTTTGGCGCAAACATCATACGATACATGGTATGGACAAGGATTCTATAGATTACGTTAATCGAATGAGTTTTCCAAAATTAGAAGTGTACGATATAGATATGACGGATACGCTGGCATTAAATATTAAAATGATTACAAATGGAATTCACTTAATTGAAGTAAAACGTTACCCAAGTTCATAAAATGATCACAAATCACAATTTATGTTATACATAATTTGTGATTTTTTGTATTCAAAGTTAAAATTGCAAAAAATTAATGGTTAACATCTCTGTTGTTGGCAATATAAATAATGATCAATCATATATGATGTAACTAAGGAGATGAATGATATGAATCAACAATTAATTGAAGCTTTAAAATCAAAAGAAGACAAAATGATTGAGATCAGACGTTATTTACATCAGCATCCAGAATTATCTTTTCATGAGGATGAAACGGCGAAATACATCGCTGAATTTTACAAAGGTAAAGATGTAGAAGTAGAAACGAATGTCGGACCACGTGGAATTAAAGTAACGATTGATTCAGGGAAACCTGGTAAAACATTAGCAATCCGTGCAGACTTTGATGCATTACCCATTACTGAAGATACAGGATTATCTTTTGCATCACAAAATAAAGGTGTTATGCACGCATGTGGTCACGATGCACATACAGCATACATGCTTGTATTAGCAGAGACGCTTGCTGAAATGAAAGATAGTTTTACAGGAAAAGTCGTTGTGATACATCAACCAGCTGAAGAAGTACCACCAGGTGGTGCTAAAGCAATGATTGAAAATGGTGTATTAGACGGTGTTGATCATGTATTAGGTGTACACGTCATGAGCACAATGAAAACAGGTAATGTGTATTACAGACCTGGTTATGTTCAAACAGGACGCGCATTCTTCAAATTGAAAGTTCAAGGTAAAGGTGGTCATGGTTCATCACCACATATGGCCAATGATGCCATTGTTGCAGGTAGCTACTTCGTCACAGCGTTACAAACAGTTGTGTCTAGACGACTAAGTCCATTTGAAACAGGTGTTGTCACAATCGGTTCATTTGACGGTAAAGGTCAATTCAATGTCATTAAAGATGTTGTTGAAATTGAAGGTGATGTACGTGGATTAACAGATGCTACAAAAGCAACAATTGAAAAAGAAATTAAACGTTTATCAAAAGGATTAGAAGCATTGTATGGTGTAACTTGCACATTAGAATATAACGATGATTATCCTGCATTATATAATGATCCAGAGTTTACTGAGTACGTGGCTAAGACGCTAAAAGAAGCAGACCTTGAATTTGGTGTCGAAATATGTGAACCACAACCACCTTCAGAAGACTTTGCATACTATGCTAAGGAACGACCAAGTGCCTTTATTTATACAGGTGCAGCTGTGGAAGATGGTGAAATTTACCCACATCATCATCCTAAATTTAACATTTCAGAAAAATCATTACTTATTTCGGCAGAAGCTGTAGGGACAGTTGTTTTAGATTACCTTAAAGGAGATAACTAACATGAATGAAACGTATCGCGGGGGCAACAAGTTAATCTTAGGTATTGTATTAGGTGTTATTACATTTTGGTTGTTTGCACAATCACTTGTAAATGTTGTACCAAATTTACAACAAAGTTTTGGTGCAGACATGGGAACAATTAGTATTGCGGTAAGTCTAACCGCACTATTTTCAGGCATGTTTGTTGTTGGAGCAGGCGGCCTAGCAGATAAAATTGGACGCGTGAAAATGACGAATATCGGCTTATTATTAAGTATTATTGGTTCAGCATTAATTATTATTACAAATTTACCAGCATTGTTAATTTTAGGTCGTGTTATACAAGGCGTATCAGCAGCGTGTATTATGCCTTCCACATTGGCCATTATGAAAACTTATTATGAGGGTGCTGAACGTCAGCGCGCCTTAAGCTACTGGTCTATCGGTTCTTGGGGTGGAAGTGGTATCTGTTCACTCTTCGGTGGGGCAGTTGCGACAACTATGGGTTGGAGATGGATTTTCATCTTCTCAATTATCGTTGCCGTACTTTCAATGTTACTCATCAAAGGGACGCCTGAAACGAAATCAGAAGTTACCAATACACATAAATTTGACGTTGCAGGGCTAATTGTTCTAGTAGTTATGTTGCTAAGTTTAAACGTTGTCATTACTAAAGGTGCAGCACTTGGTTACACATCATTATGGTTCTTTGGTTTGATTGCAATCGTAATTGCAGCATTCTTTATTTTCTTAAATGTTGAGAAAAAAGTAGATAATCCGCTTATTGATTTTAAATTATTTGAAAATAAACCATATACAGGTGCAACGATTTCGAACTTCTTATTAAACGGTGTTGCAGGTACATTAATTGTAGCGAATACATTCGTGCAACAAGGTTTAGGTTATACAGCATTGCAGGCAGGATACTTATCAATTACTTATTTAATCATGGTGTTATTAATGATTCGAGTTGGTGAAAAATTATTACAAAAAATGGGTTCTAAGCGACCAATGTTATTAGGTACCTTCATTGTAATCATTGGTATTGCACTTATTTCATTAGTATTCTTACCAGGCATATTTTATGTTATCAGTTGTGTCGTAGGATATTTATGTTTCGGACTAGGCTTAGGTATTTATGCAACACCTTCTACAGATACAGCTATTTCAAATGCACCGTTAGATAAAGTTGGCGTTGCTTCAGGTATTTATAAAATGGCTTCATCACTTGGTGGTGCATTCGGTGTCGCAATTAGTGGTGCAGTATATGCCGGTGCAGTTGCTGCAACGAGCATTCATACAGGTGCGATGATTGCACTTTGGGTTAACGTATTAATGGGAATCATGGCATTTATCGCAATTTTATTCGCGATTCCTAATGATGATAAACGTGTCAAAGATGCGAAATAATAACGATGACACGCCCAGTGTTTTGATAATGATTTAAATGAAAATAAAGCAAATTAAATGAGGAAATGTATAGAGCAGTGCATATAGATAAATCTATGATTGGATTAACACTAATATAAATATAAATGAAAAACCATCCACTTAAACTTTTGATAAGTTAGGTGGATGGTTATTTATTGCGTTGTTCTAAAATTTGGACATTTATATGGAAAGAACTATATATAATGTGAAGGTTATGGCAATTCGCTTCAATGAAGGCGACGTGTAAAAGTGTATATTAAACGTTTCGGGGTCAGACTCCGAGAACAGTGTCCGTCATGCTTACCGCATACTAATGAAGCATTATTATATCAGTGTTTATAGCCGATTTAAGATAATAAAGTTTGCTAAACAAAAAAGCCAATCCATTGATGTTAGATTGACTTTGTATAAGCATATTAAGTTCTAATTTTTATATAAGGTATGAATATAAATAAGACATTAAAAATTAAATTTCAGTTGTTGCAATTTCTTCATCTGTAGGTACATCATCGTTAAGACCAACAAGTGCTTCAGAAACATTTCGTGAATGATAACCGATACGTTCAAGAACACCAATCATATCGATATATAGTAATCCGCCTTTTGTTGTACATTCACCACGATTAAGGCGTTTAATATGACCTTTGCGTAGTTTATGTTCAATATTAAATGATTCTCTACTACGTTCTACAATTTCATCTTTTTTCGTTTTGTCATAAACATCTAACATGTCGATGGCTTTATCAAATGACTCAGCAACATGGTTGAATAATTTATCCATACCGCGTTGTGCATCTTCTGTAATGCGAATATCTTCATCATGTTGGCGTTTTAATTGAGCGACATACTCTTCTGTTAGCTCTGCTACTTTTAAAATAGAGCGATTGACATCAAACATAACTGCTAAACGCTCAACGTCTGCCTTCGTAATGGCTTTTGTAGAAATTCTAACTAAATAATTTCGAATACTATCATTGATTGTTTCAACAGCTTGATGCTTTTGTTCAAGCTTTTTGATTAATTTTTTGTCGTCTTTTGTAATTTCGCGAATGTCTTCAAACATTGATAAGACAATCTGACCCACATTTTGTAATTCTTTTTGAGTTTCTTGTAATGCAACACCAGGTGCGTGATAAACAAGATCTTTGTTTAAGTGCTGAGGTTTATAGTCATCAGCAATATCTTTACCTGGGACAAGCTTTGTAACTATCCATGCTAAACCTGCTACAAATGGTAATTGAATCAAAGTATTTGTTATGTTGAAGATACCATGTGATACTGCAATCGTCATCGCTGGTTTTAAGTGCCATACATCTTGTAACAAACTAATCAAATGAATCACAACTGGCAAGAAAATTGTGAAGATAATTACCCCGATTAAGTTAAAGATGACGTGTACAAGCGCCGCACGTTTTGCAGCGATTGAGCCGGCTAAACTAGCTAAGATAGCTGTAATCGTTGTACCAATATTATCGCCTAGTAACACAGGGATTGCTGCGTTTAAGCTAATTAAATCTTGTTGATAAAATTCTTGTAAAATACCAATCGTCGCACTTGAACTTTGAACTAGTGCTGTTAACCCTGCGCCGACAATGACAGCGAGTATTGGATTTGTAGACATATCAAGCATTAATTGCTTAAATCCATCTAATGATGCTAAAGGTTTAACGGCATCACCCATAAATTCTAGACCGAAGAATAGAGAACCGAAACCGAATAGTATGCGGCCAATGTTATTGATTTTAGAGCGTTTAAAGAAAAAGATTAAAAATGCACCTAATGCTAAAATTGGCATTGCATATTCGCCTAAATCTATACCGATAATAAATGCAGTTACCGTTGTTCCGATATTAGCACCCATTATCACTCCAATGGCTTGTTTTAACGTCATAAATCCAGCTGTTACCAGTCCGATTGTGATAACTGTCGTACCTGAACTACTTTGTATTAAAATAGTTACAACGATACCTGCAATAACACCTAATACTGGATTTGATGTAAATTTGTTTAAAATATCTCGTAGCCTGTCTCCTGCTGATGCTTGAAGCCCGTCTCCCATGATTTTTAAGCCGTAAAGGAAAATACCTAAACCACCTAAAAAGGAGAAAATGACTTCTGTAACCGACATTTCCATTATTTCACCTCAAATAAGCTTTATATTTAGATTATCGCTTATAATTGTAAATTTAATGTTAAGATTAGGTAAAATTATTTAACAATATATGTTATTTGTATATGACTTGTAAAATATCGTCACTTATTATGTAAATTTTCAGTGTGAAATGGCAGGTTTGCAATCACTTGTTTAACAAAATGATGCAATCAATCATGCAATTATGTGTCATCAAAAAAATCATGTGAGTGGGATAATGAAATAAAGTTTGTGAACATATCATTTCTATCCCACTCCATGATTTGAAATCACCATATAGACATGATTTAATGTGCCTCGTTATAACAATTTGTGTTCTTTTAATAATGACTCAATGTACGTACCTTTTATCTTTTTAAGGAATCCTGCTAATGCAAGTTTTTGCATTTTCGAATCTTTAGTAATATCGCGCAAATCTTGATGGTCATTCAGTTCGTATACGGCATCCATTAAGACGCGAAGATCAAATGTACTATTGATGACCTCTGGAATACCACGATCTATATTTAGTAATTGATAAACAGCTTCCATGGCAGTACGAACCGAATATTCTGTTGTAAATACAGTATCTCGCTCTGTTTCTGCAAAGTTACCAATAAATGCTAAATTTTGTGATTGATGCGGGACGACTAAAGGTCTGTCGCCGATAGCACGCGTCATGAAATAAGAGGTAATATATGGCATATAAACAGGAATCGTATTAGATGCATGTTTTGCTAAGTCTTCAATTTTGTCAGTTGGTACACCTAAGTGATATAGCCATTCTTGACATATTTCATTACCACTACATTCTGTGATTGGCTTTTTAATATAATCGCCGTTTACATCTGAATATAAGGCATAAATCCACGTAGATATTTCATTTTTAGGTTGGTCTTTAAACTGTTGCTGACGATTGATTGTAAAACTGATTTGCCATGCAGAATCATTGATTGTAATAATACCGCCAGTAACCGTTTTACCTGCAAGTGGATCACGTTTACAAATGCTTTCTATTGTATCGATAATATCTTTATTGTTTGTTGTCGATGTTGCTGAAACAAACCAACTTTTTTTGGGAATATTTTGGCAAAACTTATCAGGATTACCAAATTCAGGACTTTGTCGCGCTAAATTTTTCCATAGTGTCCAACTACCACCTAATTCGTCAGTTGGTGGCGCTGGTGTATCATTATCACCATAAGTAGAGCTTTCTGTAATACTACCGTTTGTCACAAAGACAAGATCGTTTATAGTCAGTTTAATAGATTCTGCATTACCATTACGGTCAATTAATATTTCTCGGGCAATTTTTTGACTTGTCGTAACATCTACTTTAATATCTTCTACTTTTACATCGTATTCAAATTGAACCCCATGCGATTTTAAATATTCAACCATAGGTAATACTAAAGATTCATATTGATTATATTTAGTGAATTTTAAAGCTGAAAAGTCTGCGAGACCACCAATATGATGAACGAATCGCATTAGATAGCGACGCATTTCCATAGCAGAATGCCACGGTTCAAATGCAAACATCGTTTTCCAGTAAATCCAAAAGTTTGAATTAAAGAAATCGTCGGAAAATACATCTGTTATTTTGACATCATCTAAATCTTCTTCATTCGTTAAGCATAAATCTAAAATTTCTTTAATTGCCGTTTTAGTCAAAGTGAAGTCTCCATCTGTGACTAAACGTTGACCCTGTTTCTCAATAACACGACAGCGAGAATAGTTAGGGTCTTCTTTGTTTAACCAATAGAATTCATCTAATACAGACGCATGATCAATTTCAAGTGAAGGGATAGATCTGAATAAATCCCACAAACATTCAAAGTGATTCTCCATTTCACGACCACCTCGGACAACATAGCCTTTTAAAGGCATATTTTCACCATCAAGACTACCGCCCGCTTTGGGTAACTCTTCTAAAATATGAATCTTAGAACCTTCCATTTGACCATCCCTTATTAAAAAACAAGCTGCAGCAAGTGAAGCTAGACCAGATCCGATTAAGTAAGCGGATTTGTTTTCTACATTTTCAGGTTTTTTAGGGCGCGCAAATGCTTCATAATTTCCATAACTGTAATACATATCCACCAAGTCCTTTCGTATTAGAATACACTCAGACTATACCCCTTTGTGAATTGCAAATATTAGTATTTATATTGGTGAATTTGACAAAATTAGATCTTTTTTATATTTTTGATTTTTAAAATTTTATCATTCGAATGTTTTTGGATTCTGAGGTGCGGGACTTGGAATAATTATGTATTTTGAAAGAAGTTACTTAAACTAACGCCTAGTAGAGTGATAAGTCCGCCTATAATAGCAAGGGTTGTTGGTAGCTCATCTAATAACAGATAAGATAATAATAAAGAAACAATAGGTGTTAAATAAAGAGACATTGTTGCATCAGAGACACCAACTGACTTCACGATATAAGCAAGTAAAACGTATGGAATTATTGTAGGGAATATAGCTAAATAAAGTACCGATACTATTGATGTAAAAGTGGCGCCGTGTATATCGTTGATGATTTCAGGAATAAAAATAAGCATAAATGGTGAGCTTGCCATTATTGTATATAGTGTGAAAGCGATGAAGCCGTATTTTTCTATGTATTTTTTCTGGAAAGTAAAATACAAACTTTCACTAAAAGATGCAAGTAAAATAATAAAAACACCTAATACATTAATAGTTGTGTAATCATCTTTACTTATTGAAATAATGGATATTCCTATAAATGCGACGAGTGAACTTAACCAATTCCATTTTGAAAAACGCTCTTTTAAAAATATATAAGCTAAAGCACTAGAAAAAATAGGTGTTGTAGAGACTAGAATTCCAGATATACCTGCACTAATCAAAGTTTCACCAAAATTTAAAGCTGTGTGATATATCACAAATCCACAAAATCCTAAAATAAAAATAACAGGGATATCTCTTAGTTCAGGGGTAGGCAATTTCTTTATAATTACGAACGGCAAGAGAATTATTGTTGCTAAAATTAAACGAAATGCCGACAATGATTCTGCACTAAAATCATTTAACGCAATCTTTATCATTGGAAATGCAGATCCCCACAATATGATAGTAAATAAATATGATAGAAAAGTAGTGTCTCGAAGCTTATTCATTAATATCATCACTCCTTTAATTATGTGTTTCTATATTAAAAAATATGATTTAAAATGAGTACAACCAATTTTGATTAGATTTACCTATCCAATTTATAAAAAGGGGGGAGAAGATGACGAAATATAAAGATATTGCTAGTGACATCAGAGATAAAATAATCGCAGGGGATTGGTTTTATGGAATGAAGATACCTTCACAGAGGCAGTTGGCGATACAATACAACGTAAATAGAGTGACGATTATTAAAAGTATTGAGTTATTAGAGGCTGAAGGATTTATCTATACTAAAGTGGGGAGTGGAACATATGTTAATGACTATTTGAACGAAGCACATATTACAAATAAATGGTCTGAAATGATGTTATGGTCCTCTCGACAAAGAAGTCAGTATACGGTGCAATTAATTAATAAAATTGAGACAGATGACTCGTATATACATATAAGTAAAGGTGAATTGGGTCAACCATTAATGCCACATATTCAATTGAAAAAAGCCATGTCTAATACAGCCAGTCATATTGAAGACTTATCTTTTGGTTATAATAATGGCTATGGTTATATCAAGTTAAGAGATATCATCGTTGAACGAATGTCAAAGCAAGGTATAAATGTAGGTAGAGAAAATGTAATGATCACTTCAGGCGCTTTACATGCCATTCAACTTTTATCTATTGGGTTTTTAGGTCAAGATGCCATAATAATTTCAAATACACCATCATATATTCACTCTACAAATGTTTTTGAGCAATTGAATTTTAGACATATTGATGTTCCTTATAATCAAATTAATGAAATTAATACCATCATTGATAGATTTATTAATTTTAAAAATAAAGCGATTTATATAGAACCTAGGTTTAATAACCCGACAGGTCGTTCTTTAACGAATGAGCAAAAGCAAAATATAATTACTTATAGCGAAAGACATAATATTCCTATCATTGAAGATGATATCTTTAGAGATATTTTCTTTAGCGATCCAACTCCTGCTATCAAAACTTATGATAAATTGGGAAAAGTTATACATATAAGCAGTTTTTCAAAAACGATTGCACCAGCAATAAGAATAGGTTGGATTGTTGCTTCTGAAAAAATAATAGAGCAATTGGCAGATGTAAGAATGCAAATTGACTATGGATTCAGTATTTTGTCACAAATGGTTGTATATGAGATGTTGAAAAATAAGTCTTATGATAAACACTTAGTAAAGTTAAGGTATGTTTTAAAAGATAAACGAGACTTTATGTTAAACATCCTCAATAATTTATTTAAGGATATAGCACATTGGGAAGTTCCAAGTGGAGGTTATTTTGTATGGTTAGTCTTTAAAATAGATATAGATATTAAATATTTATTCTACGAATTGTTAAGTAAAGAAAAAATACTAATCAATCCGGGTTACATTTATGGCAGTAAAGAAAAGAGTATAAGGCTATCTTTTGCCTTTGAATCAAATGAAAATATTAAGCATGCGCTCTATAAAATTTATACATATGTGAAAAAGGTATAATTAAAACAATAATTCGAATCATTATTGTGGCATGTTAAACAGCTAAATATAAGCTATGCACATTTAACAAGCGGATACTTATGACGCAATTATAGTATCATTACATATTGTTTAATCGTTTGGGGTAATGTAATTAAAAGGTAAAATAGGCAGAGTGTTATACATAAAATGTAAAGAAAGAGGCGATAGAATGTCTAAAATCAGGTCTTTTACAATATTAAGTCTACTTATTTACTTAGCTATGATGTGCTATACAGTAGTGACCTATTCAAAATTACCAACCAAAGTACCTATTCACTATAATTTAGCAGGGGATGCTGATAACTTTGCTGATAAATGGGTGCTGCTTTTGATTAATAGCGCATTTATAGTGATTTGGCTTATATTTTTCATTGCAGGTAGATACTATGAACGATTTGCCAAATGGTCACATTACAATCATACACCACGTGAAATTCGAGCGATTAAATTATTTTTAAGTACGTTAAATTTAGAGATTATGAGCTATATGTCTATCTTCACAATATTAGAAATTTGGCAAATACAATACCATCATCAATTCAATTTACTATGGTTTAATATGATATTTATCATTATCATTGGTTTGACGCTTGTCATATTTTGTTTGCTTCCTACAATTCATAAAATGAGAGATTCTCAATAAAAATATAAACTGTCATGATGCAGTTTTGAAGCGGATTCCTGAGATTATTATAAATAATATCTAGTATTTATAATTAAAATGATATATTATTTATTATAGTTAAATATTGTGTATATTTTGTGAACTTTTTGTAAAAATTCGATTGCCTGTCACATATAGGAGTGTTACATTTTAAATATGTGATCATCGCAAAATATAAGTTGAAATAGGGTGTAGATTAATCAGGATGATAAATATTTTATATAAAGAGAGGGAGTCATTATGACACTACTTACTGTAAATCCATTCGATAATGTTGGATTATCAGCCTTAGTTGCAGCAGTACCTATTATTTTATTTTTATTATGCTTAACCGTTTTTAAAATGAAAGGCATTTATGCAGCATTGACAACTTTGGTTGTTACATTGATTGTGGCTTTATTTGTATTTGAATTACCAGCGCGTGTATCAGCAGGTGCGATTACAGAAGGCGTTGTTGCCGGTATTTTCCCAATAGGATATATCGTTTTAATGGCAGTTTGGTTATATAAAGTTTCTATTAAAACAGGACAATTTTCTATTATTCAAGATAGTATTGCAAGTATTTCAGAGGACCAAAGAATCCAACTATTATTAATTGGATTTTGTTTCAACGCATTTTTAGAAGGTGCAGCAGGATTTGGTGTGCCAATTGCGATTTGTGCAGTATTATTAATTCAACTTGGATTTGAACCATTAAAAGCAGCGATGTTATGTTTAATTGCTAATGGTGCGGCGGGTGCCTTTGGTGCAATTGGTTTACCAGTTAGTATTATTGATACGTTTAACTTAAGTGGAGGCGTTACAACATTAGATGTTGCGAGATACTCAGCATTAACACTTCCAATTTTAAACTTTATTATTCCATTTGTTTTAGTATTCATTGTAGATGGTATGAAAGGTATTAAAGAAATTTTACCTGTCATTTTAACAGTGAGTGGTACATATACTGGATTACAATTATTATTAACAATATTCCATGGTCCAGAACTAGCAGACATTATTCCATCACTAGCAACAATGGTGGTGTTAGCATTTGTTTGTCGTAAATTTAAACCGAAAAACATTTTCAGATTGGAAGCGTCTGAACATAAAATTCAAAAACGAACGCCTAAAGAAATTGTCTTTGCTTGGAGTCCATTCGTCATTTTAACTGCCTTTGTATTAGTATGGAGTGCACCATTCTTCAAAAAATTATTCCAACCTGGAGGTGCACTTGAAAGTCTAGTAATAAAATTGCCAATTCCAAATACTGTGAGTGATTTATCGCCTAAAGGAATTGCGTTGCGTCTCGATTTAATTGGTGCAACTGGGACAGCGATTTTATTAACAGTAATTATTACAATTTTAATTACGAAGTTAAAATGGAAAAGTGCAGGTGCTTTATTGGTCGAAGCAATTAAAGAATTATGGTTACCGATCCTTACAATTTCAGCTATCCTAGCTATTGCTAAAGTTATGACATACGGTGGTTTGACTGTAGCAATTGGACAAGGTATTGCTAAAGCGGGAGCAATTTTCCCATTATTCTCTCCAGTATTAGGTTGGATTGGTGTGTTTATGACTGGTTCAGTTGTAAATAACAATACTTTATTCGCACCTATTCAAGCGACAGTGGCACAACAAATTTCAACAAGCGGTTCATTACTTGTGGCAGCTAACACTGCAGGTGGTGTAGCAGCGAAACTTATTTCACCACAATCAATTGCCATTGCGACTGCAGCTGTTAAAAAAGTTGGTGAAGAGTCTGCATTATTAAAAATGACGTTAAAATACAGTATTATATTTGTTGCCTTTATTTGTGTTTGGACGTTTATACTAACGTTAATATTCTAAATATAAATAATGTTGTCACTTGGATTCAAATGACATTTTAAATCTAATTATTCATGAATCGAACTAGTACGAAATGCATTGAGCATCTTGTCTAGTTCGATTTTTTAATGTCTAAAAATGTCGTATATGTAATTAGAGTAGAAAGTGTTGAGGCGCTTCAGAAGTTGTTTAGAAAAGTAAGTAAAATAAAAAATGCACTGAGCAACAAAAGATGTTACTCGTGCATTTAGATGATTCTTATCATTTCAAATAAGAATGTGTTAATCAACGTATATAAGTTAAAATTGGTTTGGATAAAATGATATCTATCGTTGTGTATTGTTTGTTTTTATAGTTCGCGACGACGTCCAGCTAATAACGCTGCACCTAACGCTAATGATAATCCACCAAATACAGTTGTACCGATGAATGGATTTTCTTCACCAGTTTCTGGTAATGCTTGAGCTTTGTTAGCATCTGCATGATTTGCTGGTTGCTTCTTATCAACAACAAGTTCTTGACCAGGTTTGATCATGTTTTTATCAGCTAATTTGTTATCTGCAGCAATTTTGTCAGCAGTAGTGCCGTTTGCTTTTGCAATGTCATTTACTGTATCACCAGGTTTAACGACATGTACTCCGTTGCCGTCTTCTTTACCAGGCTTGTTGCCGTCTTCTTTACTAGGCTTGTTGCCATCTTCTTTGCCAGGTTTGTTGCCGTCTTCTTTACCAGGCTTGTTGCCGTCTTCTTTACCAGGCTTGTTGTTGTCTTCCTCTTTTGGTGCTTGAGCATCGTTTAGCTTTTTAGCTTCTGCTAAAATTTCTTTGCTCACTGAAGGATCGTCTTTAAGGCTTTGGATGAAGCCGTTACGTTGTTCTTCAGTTAAGTTAGGTAAATGTAAAATTTCATAGAAAGCATTTTGTTGTTCTTTGTTGAATTTGTTGTCAGCTTTTGGTGCTTGTGCATCATTTAGCTTTTTAGCTTCTGCTAAAAGGTTAGCGCTTTGGCTTGGGTCATCTTTTAAGCTTTGGATGAAACCATTGCGTTGTTCTTCATTTAAGTTAGGTAAATGTAAGATTTCATAGAAAGCATTTTGTTGTTCTTTGTTGAATTTGTTATCCGCTTTCGGTGCTTGAGATTCATTTAACTTTTTAGCTTCTGACAATAGGTTAGCACTTTGACTTGGATCATCTTTTAAGCTTTGGATGAAACCATTGCGTTGTTCTTCGTTCAAGTTAGGCATGTTCAAGATTTCATAGAAAGCATTTTGTTGTTCTTTGTTGAAATTGTTGTCAGCTTTCGGTGCTTGAGATTCGTTTAATTTTTTAGCTTCACCTAAAACGTTAGCACTTTGGCTTGGATCATCTTTAAGGCTTTGGATAAAACCATTACGTTGATCAGCGTTTAAGTTAGGCATATTTAACACTTGATAAAAAGCATTTTGTTGAGCTTCATCGTGTTGCGCAGCATTTGCAGCAGGTGTTACGCCACCAGATATAAGTAATGTACCTAAAGTTACAGATGCAATACCTACACCTAGTTTACGAATTGAATAAATGTTTTTCTTTTTCAAATTAATACCCCCTGTATGTATTTGTAAAGTCATCATAATATAACGAATTATGTATTGCAATACTAAAATCTATATTTATAATTAAATTTAAATGTAAGTTTTACAACTTATAAAATAAATATTTTGCTCAAAGATTTATTCAGGAAGTAAAAGGCTTAAAACCGCAAAATCACGCTATTTCGATTAATAAAAACAGATAAAATATAGAGATATTTTTTATAATGAAAGCGTTTTAATGTATATAAGTTAAAAAATATTTTTAAGAATAAAGTGGGGCTTTAAATGTGCTGAGGTTTAATTTCGGAAATGGTTTTAAGAGATATAGAAAATAGAAAGTTGTTCATAATGTGCTGAGGTTTTATTAAAAAATAGAAAACACAAGTGCACTTTAGAATACAGCACACTTGCGTAATAGAGATATTATTCAAAAACAAGATGTAAATGATCTTTATCTGCTAATAATTGATTCACTTGAGCTAATAATTGTTCAGCATGGTCTTGCTGCGCGTCATTCATATGAATTAAAATTTTTCTTTCATCTTCAGTTGAGCGTTCTTTTATTAGATAGCCTTGCTTTTTTAAATTATTGAGAGCTCTAACAGTTTGAGGGTATTTATGGTGGATTGTTTCAATTAAATCTTTAAGAAGAACGATGTTTTTATTTTGAGAAGTGATAATAGCTAGAATTGTGAATTCTACAAAACTTAATGTTAGATGCTTTTTGATAATATTCTTGAAATACATTGTATACATCATCAAGTTTAGAAATTCTTTACTATCTTTTGGTATCATTTGTGATTCACTTTGATCTGCAAGGTTAAATTGTTTAATGATGTGATCAAACAATGTAACACGTTCTGCAATTTTCTCTCGTTGTTCTTCAGATATTGAAATGTAAGTATTACGCTCATCAATTTTACTTCGAACTTTACTAATATATGAATGTTTCACAAGTACTTTTATATGCTGTACTAAATCCGATTGTTTATAACATAAATCTGAAACAATCTTCTTAAATGGAAGTGTGTTTTCTTGCTGATGAAATAAATAAGTCAGTAATATAAATTCTTTTATAGTCATATCGACTTCAGGCTTGACTTTTTTCTTAAAACGAAACATATATGCTTCAATGATTATAAAATCTCTAATTTTGTCATGGTTATTATATTTCATTGTTTTATCTCCTTGTATATGCACTTTATTTTAATATAACACAATATAATAAGAAAAATAATCCATAATTTACAATTAAAAATAATATGATATTTTTATTAAAATTTGTGTTTTTGAATAAATGACATTATCAAACACTATATTTAAATAAGAAATAGTTATCGATATTTGAAAAATCGAAGAATATTGATTGATATTATAGAATATGAGTCGGTGTTATTTGTATATAAAGTATTAATATGTAATTAAGAAAGTCGACGCTTGTTAACAATAACGACAACTATATGTATAAAAAACCTCGCAACGGTTAGTTAGCTTAAACATTTTGCTAACGTTGTTGTGAGGTCATTTTGTTTTAATAATATCGTTATAACTTTTTCACGGTTAATAATAAGTATATGAAGAATGGGGCACCAAAAGCAGCAATAAATACACCTGCTGGCACTTCTTTAGGTAAGAATAAGGTACGCCCAATTAAGTCTGCAATAACAATTGATATGGCACCAATCATTGCTGACATTAGTAACTTTTTAGCATAACTTCCGCGAACGATTGTTTTCGCGATATGTGGTGCGATTAAACCGACAAACCCAATGTTACCTACTAAACTGATTGCCATAGATACGAGTATAGTAGAAGTGATTAATTGGATTAGTTTCATACGTTGTACATGTAAGCCTAAGCCAATCGCTACAGGGTCATCAAGTATAGATATTTTCATTTTTGGTATAACAAGAAATAACAACGGCACAACAGCTAAAATAACCATACCCAAAATGATTGTATCTTTAAACGTAGCACCGTAAAGACTTCCGACTAGCCATGTATAAGCTTTGGCAGCAGATAATTGCTTCGTTGTAATGAGTAATCCTTGGACAAGCGCAATAAACAACGTTTGCATCGAAATACCGATGATTATGAGTGTTGTCGGGCGTATTTGTCCTTTCGTTTGAAACACTAATAGTATCATCATTGCAACTGCGCCACCTAATACTGCAAATAGTGGAAGTAAATGTATCGTTAAATGGCTGAAAAATGCAATAAAGACAACAGCACTTAAGCTAGCACCACCTGTGATTCCGATAATATCTGGTGAGGCAATTGGATTTTTCAATACATTTTGTAACATTAAACCACTCATCCCTAGTGCGGCACCAGCTAATATCGCAAGTGTAATGCGAGGTAAGCGTAATACTTCTAAAGTGAATTGATCTATACTGTCATTTGGATTTATAAAGTACATCAGTACGCGTTGTAATGGTATAAAGCTTGAACCAATCATCATACTTACCACTGAAACGATGGCTAAAAAGATTAACGCGAAGATGAGATGGTAATTGTCTTTTTTATTAATCTTTTCGGTCATAAGCGTTGACGTCCTTTCTTCATAATATAGATTAAGACAATAGCGCCAATGACAGCGGTAACGACACCGATAGGCAACTCTAGTGGCTTAATTATTATACGAGCAACAATGTCTGAAATGATCATTAGGATTGCTCCAGCTAATGCAGTAAAAGGAATTAAATACTTATAGTTTGGTGGTAATAATCGTTTGCTAATATTCGGTACGATAAGACCCACAAAGACGATTGATCCAGCTACGGCTACCGAAATACCGGCTAACATACTGATAAGCATAATAATCATCCATTTGATTAATTTTATGTTTTGACCGAGGCCGGTTGCAATGTCGTCACTTGTCATCAAGATGTTGATGTGTGCAGCCATGCTAAATGCAATTAAAATAAGTATCAATACAAGCGGAATAACCCATGGGATATCCCAAATGTTACGTAATGAAACGGAGCCACTCAACCAAAATAATAGGCCTTGTAAGTCTGTTTCGTTCATAATAAGTATGCCTTGAGTAAAGGCTGTAAATAGCATCGCAATCGCAGCACCTGCCAAAATGACACGATGAGGTGAAAATAGGGTTTGTCTAAACATACCTAGTGCAACGACTAAGACTGTAACAACAATAGCCCCCAAAAATGCGATGACAACAATCATTTTAAAAGATTGAATTTGGATAAATGTAATACTAAAGATGACAAAAAATACTGCGCCTGCATTGACACCGAAAAGCCCTGGTGATGCTATTGGGTTTCGTGTAAGTGCTTGCATCAACAAACCTGAGACAGCAAGGGCAGCACCAGTCAATAACGCAATGATTGTTCTCGACGCCCGTGCACCAGTGACAACATCATGTAAATCGTTTTCACTATCAAAGTTGAATAACGCCTGTATCACCGTACCTGGTGACACAAGCGTATTTCCAATCATTAAACTTAAGATAGCTACTATTGCAAGACATAAACCAGCAATAACGATTTGGTATTTTGGTTTAAGTAGCATCGTAAAACTCCTTAATTATTTTGATTGTTTTTCAATATTTAACTTTTCATATAAATCGTCAATAAGTTTTAATGATGATTTATATCCGCCAGCTAAGTTCCAAGTGATTTCATCTAAATCATCAGATACTTGGTTGTTTTTAACTGCGTCTAAATTTTTCCACTCTTTACTTGAAGTCCATTCGCTTTCAGTCTTTTTAACTAATGCAGCATCTTTCGCATTTGGATCTGATTTTACTACAAAAATATGATCAGCGTTCATTAATGGAATGCTTTCTTTAGATGTAAGTTGGATAATATCTTTACCATTATCAACTTGTTTTTGTAAGTCTTTATTACGTTTGAATCCTAAATCATTTAAGATTTCACCAGCATATCCACCAGCATAAATTCTTGTATGATCAGCACGGAAGTTAACAACTGAAGCTTTCAATGGCCATGCATCTTTATACTTTGCTTTTGCATCTTTTTGGAATGCAGCTACTTTATCATCGTACTTTTTAAGTAAATCTTCAGCTTCTTTTTCTTTCCCTAAAGCTTTCCCCATTAACTTAGTTGTATCTTTGAATTTGAAAACTGTATCAGTAGAAACTGTTGGTGCGATTTTAGATAATTGATCGTAAACTTTTTCATTTCTAACTTTTGACGCGACAATTAAGTCCGGTTTTAATTTAGAGATTTCCTCTAAGTTAGGCGCAGGTTCTTGACCTACAATCTTAGTATCTTTTAAATCATTTTTTATGTATTCGAATTTCGGTTTTTGTGTCCATGATTCTACAGCACCTACAGGTTTAACACCTAAAGATACAGCGACGTCAGTGGCACCTTGATATAGCGTAACAACACGCTTTGGTTTCCCTTTAATTTCAGTTGTACCCATTGCATGTTTAATTGAAGTTGTTTCCTTATCTTTGTTATCAGATGATTGTTTATTTGAATTCCCACTACATCCTGCTAAAACAAGTAGGAAAGCAAGCGTAACAACAAGCATTTTAATTACTTTATTCATTGACTAATTAGCCTCCTTCGTGATGTATGACAATGAGAATCATTATCACGATTTAGTATGAATTAAATTTTTTCCTAAGTCAATAAAATATTTATGATTTACATGCAACTTATAATTATTTGACATATAAATGCATAAAAAATATAATCCTAATTACTTGATAGTGAGAATCATTATCAATTAGGTAACACACAATATTATAGAATTTTAAATTTGAGGAGGAAGCGCTTTTGATTGAAAAAAGTCAAGCATGTCACGATTCATTGTTAGATTCTGTAGGGCAAACACCTATGGTTCAACTTCATCAACTATTTCCGAAACATGAAGTGTTTGCAAAGTTAGAGTATATGAATCCTGGAGGCAGCATGAAAGATCGACCTGCCAAGTACATCATTGAACATGGTATTAAACATGGTTTAATCACTGAGAATACACATTTAATTGAAAGTACTTCTGGTAATTTAGGCATTGCGTTGGCAATGATAGCTAAAATCAAGGGATTAAAACTCACGTGTGTTGTTGATCCTAAAATATCACCAACAAATTTGAAAATTATTAAAAGTTATGGTGCCAATGTAGAAATGGTTGAAGAACCTGATGCACATGGGGGTTATTTAATGACTCGTATTGCAAAGGTGCAAGAACTGTTAGCCACTATTGACGATGCATATTGGATTAATCAATATGCGAATGAGTTAAATTGGCAATCCCATTATCATGGTGCAGGCACAGAGATTGTTGAAACAATTAAGCAACCTATAGATTATTTTGTCGCGCCAGTCAGCACGACAGGTAGCATTATGGGTATGAGTAGAAAAATAAAAGAAGTGCATCCAAACGCACAAATTGTTGCTGTTGATGCGAAAGGGTCAGTCATTTTTGGTGACAAACCTATTAATAGAGAATTACCTGGTATCGGTGCTAGTCGTGTACCCGAAATATTGAATAGATCAGAAATTAATCAAGTGATCCATGTAGATGATTATCAATCTGCTTTGGGCTGTCGAAAACTGATTGATTATGAAGGCATATTTGCTGGAGGTTCAACAGGTTCGATTATTGCAGCGATTGAGCAGTTGATAACGTCAATTGAAGAAGGTGCAACAATTGTCACGATTTTACCAGATCGAGGCGATCGTTACTTAGATTTAGTTTATTCAGATACATGGTTAGAAAAAATGAAATCAAGACAAGGAGTTAAATCAGAATGAATAGAGAGATGTTGTATTTAAATAGATCAGATATTGAACAAGCGGGAGGAAATCATTCACAAGTTTATGTGGACGCATTAACAGAGGCATTAACAGCGCATGCGCACAATGATTTTGTACAACCGCTTAAGCCGTATTTAAGACAGGATCCTGAAAATGGACACATCGCAGATCGAATTATTGCAATGCCAAGTCATATCGGTGGTGAACACGCAATTTCAGGTATTAAGTGGATAGGTAGTAAGCACGACAATCCATCGAAACGTAATATGGAGCGTGCAAGTGGTGTTATTATTTTGAATGATCCAGAAACGAATTATCCAATTGCAGTTATGGAAGCAAGTTTGATTAGTAGTATGCGTACTGCAGCAGTTTCAGTGATTGCAGCTAAGCATTTGGCTAAAAAAGGATTTAAAGATTTAACAATCATTGGTTGCGGGCTAATCGGAGACAAGCAATTACAAAGTATGTTAGAGCAATTCGATCATATTGAACGCGTGTTTGTTTACGATCAATTCTCTGAAGCATGTGCACGCTTTGTTGATAGATGGCAACAACAGCGTCCGGAAATTAATTTTATTGCGACAGAAAATGCTAAAGAAGCAGTATCAAATGGTGAAGTAGTCATTACATGTACCGTAACGGATCAACCATACATTGAATATGATTGGTTACAAAAGGGTGCATTTATTAGCAACATTTCTATCATGGATGTGCATAAAGAAGTCTTTATTAAAGCTGACAAAGTCGTAGTAGATGACTGGTCACAATGTAATCGAGAAAAGAAAACTATTAACCAATTAGTGTTAGAAGGTAAATTCAGCAAAGAAGCACTTCATGCTGAACTAGGACAACTTGTGACAGGTGACATACCAGGACGTGAAGACGATGATGAAATCATATTACTTAATCCGATGGGTATGGCTATCGAAGATATTTCAAGTGCTTACTTTATTTATCAACAGGCACAACAACAAAATATTGGGACAACATTGAACCTATATTAAGAATGCGAGGTGTCTGAACATTGCAGAATCATACAGCAGTCAATACAGCACAAACGATAATATTAAGGGATTTAGTTGATGCATTATTATTTGAAGATATAGCCGGTATTGTATCGAATAGTGAGATTACTAAAGAAAATGGACAAACCATTTTGATATACAAACGTGAAACACAACAAATAAAGATACCTGTTTATTTTAGTGCTTTAAATATGTTTCGTTATGAAAGTTCACAACCAATTACGATAGAAAGAAGGACGTCTAAACAACCACTAACTGCAGCTGAATTTTGGCAAACAATCGCTAATATGAATTGTGATTTAAGTCATGAATGGGAAGTGGCTCGCGTTGAAGAAGGACTGACTACTGCTGCCACACAGCTTGCTAAACAATTATCAGAATTAGATTTAGCGTCACATCCTTTTGTGATGTCAGAGCAGTTTGCAAGTTTAAAAGATCGTCCATTTCATCCATTAGCTAAAGAAAAAAGAGGATTAAGAGAAGCGGATTATCAAGTGTATCAAGCTGAATTAAATCAATCATTTCCTTTAATGGTTGCAGCAGTTAAAAAGACACATATGATTCATGGCGATACTGCAAATATTGATGAATTAGAAAATTTGACAGCACCTATAAAAGAACAAGCGACAGACATGTTAAATGATCAAGGGTTATCAATAGATGACTATGTACTATTTCCGGTACATCCTTGGCAATATCAGCATATTCTGCCGAACGTCTTTGCGAAAGAAATTAGTGAAAAATTGGTTGTACTATTACCGTTAAAATTTGGAGATTATCTGTCATCTTCAAGTATGCGTTCATTAATTGATATTGGCGCACCGTATAACCATGTCAAAGTACCATTTGCAATGCAGTCATTAGGCGCATTAAGGCTAACGCCTACGCGTTACATGAAAAACGGAGAACAAGCAGAACAATTATTACGTCAGCTTATAGAAAAAGATGAAGCACTAGCTAAGTATGTCATGGTTTGTGATGAAACAGCTTGGTGGTCATATATGGGTCAAGATAATGATATTTTCAAAGATCAATTAGGTCATTTAACTGTTCAGTTAAGAAAATATCCCGAAGTGCTAGCCAAAAATGATACGCAACAGCTAGTGTCAATGGCAGCACTCGCGGCAAATAATCGCACCTTATATCAAATGATTTGTGGAAAAGATAATATTTCTAAAAATGATGTCATGACGTTACTTGAAGATATCGCACGAGTCTTTTTAAAGGTAACACTATCATTTATGCAATACGGCGCATTACCAGAGTTGCATGGTCAAAATATATTGTTGTCATTTGAAGATGGACGTGTACAAAAATGCGTGTTACGTGATCATGATACTGTCAGAATTTATAAACCATGGCTAACAGCACATCAGCTTTCATTGCCGAAGTATGTCGTCAGAGAAGATACACCTAATACGCTAATTAATGAAGATTTGGAAACATTCTTTGCTTATTTTCAAACATTAGCTGTATCGGTAAATCTATATGCCATTATTGATGCAATTCAAGATTTATTTGGTGTAAGTGAGCATGAACTTATGTCGTTGTTAAAACAAATTTTAAAAAATGAAGTGGCAACTATTTCCTGGGTTACAACTGATCAGCTAGCTGTCAGACACATTTTATTTGATAAACAGACGTGGCCATTTAAACAAATTTTATTACCATTGCTATATCAACGTGATAGTGGTGGAGGTAGTATGCCTTCAGGTTTAACTACCGTACCAAATCCAATGGTGACATATGATTAATCAGACTATATGGCGCAGTAACTTTCGCATTTTATGGCTCAGTCAGTTTATAGCGATTGCTGGACTGACAGTACTTGTGCCATTATTGCCAATTTATATGGCATCACTACAAAATCTATCAGTCGTAGAAATACAGTTGTGGAGTGGTATAGCGATTGCTGCTCCAGCTGTAACGACGATGATAGCTTCGCCGATATGGGGGAAGCTAGGTGATAAGATCAGCCGAAAATGGATGGTGTTAAGAGCGTTACTTGGTTTGGCGGTATGCTTATTTTTAATGGCATTGTGTACTACACCATTACAGTTTGTACTTGTGAGGTTATTGCAGGGACTATTTGGTGGTGTTGTTGATGCATCAAGTGCGTTTGCGAGTGCAGAGGCGCCAGCTGAAGATCGTGGAAAGGTATTAGGAAAACTGCAAAGTTCAGTCAGCGCAGGGTCTCTTGTGGGGCCATTAATTGGCGGTGTTACAGCTTCGATATTAGGTTTTAGTGCGTTACTGATGAGTATTGCCGTTATTACTTTTATTGTCTGTATTTTCGGTGCATTAAAATTGATTGAAACGACACATATGCCAAAATCACAAACACCAAATATTAATAAAGGTATTCGCCGTTCATTTCAATGTCTATTATGCACACAACAAACATGTCGATTTATTATCGTTGGCGTTTTAGCAAACTTTGCTATGTATGGCATGCTAACTGCATTATCACCACTTGCTTCATCAGTGAATCATACAGCGATAGATGACCGTAGTGTGATTGGATTTTTACAGTCCGCATTTTGGACGGCTTCGATATTAAGCGCGCCTTTATGGGGTCGCTTTAATGATAAATCATATGTTAAATCAGTATATATATTTGCCACGATTGCATGTGGTTGTAGTGCGATACTGCAAGGTTTAGCGACGAATATAGAGTTTTTAATGGCTGCAAGAATACTTCAAGGATTAACATACAGTGCATTGATTCAAAGTGTTATGTTTGTCGTCGTGAATGCGTGTCATCAGCAACTTAAAGGCACGTTTGTTGGAACGACGAACAGTATGTTAGTTATTGGTCAAATTATTGGTAGTCTTAGTGGCGCTGCCATTACAAGTTATACTACACCAGCTACTACGTTTATCGTTATGGGCATAGTATTTGCAGTAAGTAGTTTATTTTTAATTTGTTCAACCATCACTAATCAAATCAACGATCACACATTAATGAAATTATGGGAGTTGAAACAAAAAAGTGCAAAATAAAGAATTAATACAACATGCAGCGTATGCGGCTATCGAACGCATTTTAAATGAATATTTTAGAGAAGAAAATTTATATCAAGTACCACCTCAAAATCATCAATGGTCTATACAATTATCTGAGCTCGAAACGTTAACAGGTCAATTCGCTTATTGGTCTGCGATGGGGCATCATATGTATCATCCAGAGGTATGGCTAATTGATGGAAAAAGTAAAAAATTAACAACTTATAAAGAAGCAATTGCGCGTATTTTGCAACATATGGCTCAAAGTGCAGATAATCAAACGGCAGTGCAACAACATATGGCGCAAATTATGTCTGACATCGATAATAGCATTCATCGCACGGCGCGTTATTTGCAAAGTAACACAATAGACTACGCAGAGGATCGCTATATCGTTTCAGAACAATCTTTATATTTAGGTCATCCATTTCATCCGACTCCTAAGAGTGCAAGTGGGTTTTCAGAAGCAGATTTAGAGAAATATGCACCCGAATGTCATACATCATTCCAATTGCATTATTTAGCTGTGCATCAAGATGTTCTGCTCACGCGCTATGTAGAAGGTAAAGAAAATCAGGTTGAGAAAGTGTTGTATCAATTAGCAGATATAGACATATCAGAGATACCTAAAGATTTTATTTTATTACCAATACATCCTTATCAAATCAATGTGTTGCGACAGCATCCACAGTATATGCAATATAGTGAACAAGGTTTAATAAAAGACCTTGGCGTTTCCGGTGATTCAGTTTACCCGACGTCTTCGGTTAGAACTGTATTTTCAAAAGCATTAAACATTTATTTAAAATTACCGATACACGTTAAAATCACTAATTTTATACGTACGAATGACCTTGAACAGATTGAACGGACAATTGATGCCGCGCAAGTTATCGCATCAGTCAAAGATGAGGTTGAAACACCCCATTTTAAATTGATGTTTGAAGAAGGATATCGTGCATTGTTACCGAATCCATTAGGGCAAACAGTTGAACCTGAAATGGATTTATTAACTAATAGCGCCATGATTGTTCGTGAAGGGATACCAAATTACCATGCTGATAAAGATATTCATGTATTGGCGTCATTATTTGAAACGATGCCAGATTCACCGACCTCTAAGTTATCACAAGTGATTGAGCAAAGTGGTTTAGCACCAGAAGCATGGCTTGAATGTTATTTGGATCGTACATTATTGCCGATATTAAAGCTGTTTAGTAACACAGGCATTAGTCTAGAAGCACATGTACAAAATACATTAATTGAATTAAAAGGTGGCATACCCGACGTATGCTTTGTCAGAGATCTTGAAGGCATTTGTCTATCTAGAACGATTGCTACTGAAAAACAACTTGTGCCAAATGTTGTGACAGCATCAAGCCCTGTTGTATATGCACATGATGAAGCATGGCATCGTCTTAAATATTACGTTGTAGTAAATCACTTAGGACATTTAGTATCAACCATTGGTAAAGCGACTAGAAATGAAGTTGTGTTATGGCAACTTGTAGCGCATCGTCTTATGACTTGGAAAAAAGAATACGCGAATAACGCAGTATTTGTTGACTGTGTAGAAGATTTATATCAAACGCCGACCATTGCGGCTAAAGCGAATTTGATGAGTAAATTGAATGATTGTGGTGCAAACCCTATTTATACACATATACCAAATCCAATCTGTCATAACAAGGAGGTATCGTATTGTGAATCAAACAATTCTTAATCGTGTAAAGACTAGAGTGATGCACCAACTGGTATCATCACTTATTTATGAGAATATCGTTGTTTATAAGACGTCATATCAAGACGGTGTCGTTCATTTTACAATAGAAGGACATGATTCAGAGTATCGTTTTACTGCTGAAAAGACACATAGCTTTGATCGTATACGTATCACATCACCAATTGAGCGTGTCGTAGGAGATGAGGCAGATACAACAACAGACTATACACAATTATTGAGAGAGGTTGTATTTACATTTCCTAAAAATGATGAAAAGCTAGAACAATTTATTGTCGAGTTATTACAGACAGAACTAAAAGATACACAAAGTATGCAGTATCGAGAATCAACCCCACCAGCAACACCTGAGACATTTAACGACTATGAATTTTATGCGATGGAAGGGCATCAGTATCATCCAAGTTACAAATCACGTTTAGGATTTACGTTGAGTGATAATTTGAAATTTGGTCCTGACTTTGTACCAAACGTTAAACTGCAGTGGTTAGCTATCGACAAAGATAAAGTAGAAACGACGGTATCAAGAAATGTTGTAGTTAACGAAATGTTACGTCAACAAGTTGGCGATAAGACTTATGAACATTTTGTACAGCAAATTGAAGCGTCTGGCAAACATGTAAATGATGTTGAGATGATACCTGTACACCCATGGCAGTTTGAACATGTCATCCAAGTTGATTTGGCTGAAGAAAGGCTTAATGGCACAGTACTATGGTTAGGGGAAAGTGATGAGCTATATCACCCTCAACAATCGATTCGTACGATGTCGCCAATAGACACGACAAAATATTATTTAAAGGTACCAATAAGTATAACGAATACTTCAACGAAACGAGTGTTGGCGCCTCATACAATTGAAAATGCAGCGCAAATTACGGATTGGTTAAAGCAGATACAGCAACAAGATACGTATTTAAAAGATGAATTAAAGACAGCTTTTCTAGGGGAAGTCTTAGGACAGTCTTATTTAAATACACAACTTTCGCCTTATAAACAAACTCAAGTTTATGGTGCGTTAGGTGTTATATGGCGTGAAAATATATATCATATGTTAATCGATGAAGAGGATGCGATACCATTTAATGCACTTTATGCGAGTGATAAGGATGGTGTACCATTCATTGAAAATTGGATTAAACAATATGGTTCTGAAGCTTGGACAAAGCAATTTTTAGCTGTAGCGATTCGTCCAATGATTCATATGCTTTATTATCACGGTATTGCCTTTGAATCGCATGCACAAAATATGATGCTCATTCATGAAAATGGTTGGCCTACACGTATTGCCTTAAAAGATTTCCATGATGGTGTTCGTTTTAAGCGTGAGCATTTAAGTGAAGCTGCTTCACATCTGACATTAAAGCCAATGCCAGAAGCACATAAAAAAGTGAATAGTAATTCATTTATTGAAACAGATGACGAACGTTTAGTACGCGACTTTTTACATGATGCATTTTTCTTTATTAATATCGCCGAAATCATCTTATTTATTGAAAAGCAATATGATATCGATGAGAAGCTGCAATGGAAATGGGTTAAAGGCATCATCGAGGCGTATCAAGAAGCATTTCCAGAGTTGAATAACTATCAACATTTCGATTTGTTTGAACCTACGATTCAAGTTGAAAAGTTAACGACACGTCGATTATTAAGTGACTCCGAGTTAAGAATTCATCATGTTACAAATCCATTAGGTGTAGGAGGTATTACTGATGCAACAACTATCTCTGAAACATAGATTAAACAATGGTGATTCAGTTTATGGCATTTTTAATTCTATACCGGACCCATTAATGATAGAGGTTATCGCAGCAAGCGGGTATGACTTTGTTGTGATTGATACAGAACACGTGGCGATTAATGATGAGACACTAGCGCATTTAATTCGTGCAGCTGAAGCAGCGCATATTATACCAATTGTACGTGTCACTGCAGTGATAGATAGAGATATCATTAAAGTGTTGGATATGGGTGCGAGAGGTATTATTGTGCCACACGTTAAAGATCGTGAGACAGTTGAGCATATTGTGAAATTAAGTCGTTATTACCCGCAAGGATTAAGAAGTTTGAATGGTGGTCGCATGGCAAGATTTGGACGTACACCATTACTTGATGCAATGGAGATGGCTAATGAGCATATTATGGTGATTGCCATGATAGAAGATGTTGAAGGGGTTATGGCCATTGACGATATAGCACAAGTCGAAGGTTTAGACATGATAGTCGAAGGTGCCGCAGATTTATCCCAGTCACTTGGCATACCATGGCAAACGCGTGATGATCAAGTAACATCACATGTTCAACATATTTTTGAAGTTGTGAATGCACATGGTAAACATTTTTGTGCATTACCACGTGAAGATGAAGATATTGCAAAATGGCAGGCACAAGGTGTACAAACATTTATTTTAGGTGATGATCGTGGAGAAATATATCGCCATTTAAGTGCATCTCTAGCGACGTCTAAACAGAAGGGGGATGAAGACTAATGCGTATAGTTCAACCCGTTATTGAACAATTAAAAGCACAATCTTATCCAGTTTGTCATTATATCTATGACTTAGTCGGACTGGAACATCATTTGCAACATATTACATCATCATTGCCTAATAATTGTCAGATGTACTATGCAATGAAAGCAAATAGTGAACGAACAATCCTAGATACAATTAGTCAGTATGTTGAAGGATTCGAAGTTGCATCTCAAGGTGAAATAGCAAAAGGTCTTGCTTTTAAACCAGCAAATCATATTATTTTTGGTGGCCCTGGTAAGACAGACGAGGAACTAAGATATGCAGTAAGTGAAGGTGTTCAGCGTATTCATGTTGAAAGTATGCATGAATTACAACGGCTAAATGCCATCTTAGAAGATGAAGATAAGACACAACACATTTTATTGCGTGTTAATTTAGCAGGACCATTTCCCAATGCAACGTTGCATATGGCAGGACGCCCAACACAATTTGGTATTTCTGAAGACGAAGTTGATGATGTCATTGAAGCTACGCTAGCAATGCCAAATATTCATTTAGATGGATTTCATTTTCATTCTATTTCTGACAATTTAGACTCGAATTTACATGTCGATGTAGTGAAACTTTATTTTAAAAAAGCAAAGGCATGGTCTGAAAAACATCAATTTCCTCTCAAACATATCAATCTTGGTGGTGGCATAGGTGTTAACTATGCAGATTTAACTAGCCAATTTGAGTGGGATAATTTTGTAGAAAATTTTAAAACACTTATCGTTGAGCAAGAAATGGAAGATGTGACATTGAACTTTGAATGTGGGCGCTTTATTGTGGCACACATTGGTTACTATGTGACAGAAGTGCTAGACATTAAGAAAGTACATGGTGCTTGGTATGCCATTTTAAGAGGAGGTACGCAACAATTTAGACTGCCGGTATCTTGGCAGCATAACCATCCTTTTGACATTTATCGCTATAAAGACAATCCATATTCATTTGAAAAAGTTTCAATTTCGAGACAGGACACAACGTTAGTCGGTCAATTATGTACACCGAAAGATGTCTTTGCTAGAGAAGTACAGATAGATGCAATCAGTACAGGCGACGTTATTGTTTTCAAATATGCAGGTGCATACGGATGGTCTATTTCACATCACGATTTCTTAAGCCATCCACATCCTGAATTTATTTATTTAACGCAAACAAAGGAGGATGAATAACTATTGAATCATATTCATGAACATTTAAAATTGGTACCAGTAGATAAGATTGATCTTCACGAAACATTCGAACCTTTAAGATTGGAAAAGACGAAAAGTAGTATTGAAGCAGATGATTTTATACGTCATCCTATTTTAGTGACAGCGATGCAACATGGTAGATATATGGTTATAGATGGTGTGCATCGGTATACAAGTTTGAAAGCGTTAGGATGTAAGAAAGTTCCAGTGCAAGAAATCCATGAAACACAATATTCAATTAGTACATGGCAACATAAAGTTCCATTTGGTGTGTGGTGGGAAACGTTACAACAAGAACATCGCTTGCCATGGACTACTGAGACAAGACAAGAAGCGCCATTTATTACGATGTGTCATGGTGATACAGAACAATATTTGTATAGAAAAGATTTAGGCGAAGCACATTTTCAAGTATGGGAAAAGGTTGTCGCAAGTTATAGTGGTTGTTGTTCTGTAGAGAGAATTGCACAAGGTACATATCCTTGTCTTTCTCAACAAGATGTACTCATGAAGTATCAGCCATTGAGTTATAAGGAAATTGAAGCGGTTGTTCATAAAGGGGAAACTGTGCCAGCAGGTGTGACACGCTTTAATATTTCAGGACGATGTCTTAATCTTCAAGTACCACTGGCATTACTTAAACAAGATGATGATGTTGAACAACTGCGCAATTGGAAGCAGTTTTTAGCAGATAAGTTTGCCAATATGAGATGCTATACTGAAAAAGTATACTTGGTGGAGCAATAGTTTTACTGTGATGTTGAGAGAAATATGATGATTTAGCGTATTGATAGCGAAAATATAATAAACAATATAGTGTGGAGAACTTTTGATATTTTATAAATATTAAAGTTCTCCATTTTTGTATTTTGCATATAAAAATTAAATAAAATAAGGTATATTAAGGTAAAGTATAAATTTTAAATAAATGGGGAATAATCATGAACATGAATTTAATTATAGGAAAAATCGCTATTTGGATAGGCATCGTAGTTCAAATATGTTATAACGTCGTTATTGTTAGTATGACAACCTTCATCATTTTTATAAATGTTGAAGGAGCAAGCCCTGAAATAGCTGTTTTAATAGCATTAGTAATCATTCTTATCTTAACTTTACCACCTATCCTAACCGCGATTAACTTAGAGAATAAAATGGTAGTAAAAGGTACGCTTTTTATTGTTTATGCAATTGTGGCATTTTGTATGTTTAATTACCTTTCATCAATGTTATGGGTGGTTTGTGGCATTTTTCTGATTTGGAATAAATACTCAAAAGGTGAATCGACAGACGATGATGAAAATAAAAAAGTTGATATTGAAAGTACAGAGAATCAATTTGAATCTAAAGATAAAATTACTAAAGAATAAAGCGAATATTTGTGGTAGTGTATAAAGTTTAAATAAATGGGGAATGAGCATGAGGAAAAATATAGAATTGATATTAATATGGATGGGTATATATATTCAAATAGCATACATGGCTATTATAGCTTTGCTCATATATATATTTACATTATTTTTTGGATCATTTTTTGGATTTTTATTTTTGTTAACAGGTAATGAAATTGGAGATTTATTAAAAACACCCACTTCATTTATGATATTTGCTACATGTCTAATTATATTTTCAGTCTTACCTGTTACTGTACTAGCATTTGACTTATCTAAAAGAAGAATTTTAAAAGGTATCATATTAGTTGTATATGCGATTATTGCTGCGTTATTATACAACTTTGTATCTGCAATACTTTGGTTTATTGTAGCCATTTCTCTTTTTATTAGAAAAAAATCTTTATCTGCAGAAAATACTGTTGCTGTTCAAAGTCACAAAGGAGCTTCTAAACAAGAAATACGTTATAAACTTGTGTACAAGTCTGTCTCGATAAAACATAGTGATGATTCAATTAAAGTAGCACATACAGTGGGAAATAAAAAACTAATTGATGACAAAACAATTGATATTCACCTTGATTCAAGTGAAATATTAAAAAAGATTAGTACTGACGCAAATCAAGCATCACATAAAGACACGTGTAAAAAGAAACTTGATAGTCAAGACATGATAGAACATCCTGAGTTTAAAAATCCCACGACTAAAAACCTAGAAGGATTAAACGAAGAAGTACATAAAGATGAAGCTACAACTAAAGTTGACAGTGATAATACGGAACCGCCGATTGAATCAAAAGACCATGTCTCGAAAAAAGATTGATAACAAACTAATCGAGAGACTTAAAAAATAATATTCAACATAAGCACTTTTAAAACGACATTTAAACGCATTGCCAATCACTAAAGGTAGTGCGTTTAACTATACCTTAAATATCTGAATATTTTGTTAAATGGAGTTACCTTTGTTGTACTATTCAAATGAAGAGGAGTAAAATGTAATTAAAGGAAAGTAATTTGAGGAGTGATCTTTATGACAAACAACAAAGTAGCATTAGTAACTGGCGGAGCACAAGGGATTGGTTTTAAAATTGCAGAACGTTTAGTGGAAGATGGTTTCAAAGTAGCAGTTGTTGATTTCAATGAAGAAGGGGCAAAAGCAGCTGCACTTAAATTATCAAGTGATGGTACAAAAGCTATTGCTATCAAAGCAGACGTATCAAACCGTGATGATGTATTTAATGCAGTAAGACAAACTGCAGCGCAATTTGGCGATTTCCATGTTATGGTTAACAATGCCGGCCTTGGACCAACAACACCAATCGATACAATTACTGAAGAACAGTTTAAAACAGTATATGGCGTGAACGTTGCAGGTGTGCTATGGGGTATTCAAGCCGCACATGAACAATTTAAAAAATTCAATCATGGCGGTAAAATTATCAATGCAACATCTCAAGCAGGCGTTGAGGGTAACCCAGGCTTGTCTTTATATTGCAGTACAAAATTCGCAGTGCGAGGTTTAACACAAGTAGCCGCACAAGATTTAGCGTCTGAAGGTATTACTGTGAATGCCTTCGCACCTGGTATCGTTCAAACACCAATGATGGAAAGTATCGCAGTGGCAACAGCCGAAGAAGCAGGTAAACCTGAAGCATGGGGCTGGGAACAATTTACAAGTCAGATTGCTTTGGGCAGAGTTTCTCAACCAGAAGATGTTTCAAATGTAGTGAGCTTCTTAGCTGGTAAAGACTCTGATTACATTACTGGACAAACAATTATTGTAGATGGTGGTATGAGATTCCGTTAATAATCATCCACTAATGATAAATAAATCCTTATTGTTAAGTTTAATCACTTAGCAGTAAGGATTTTTTAGTGCACTTAGAAGGGATTGTATTGGTAGAAAATTAATAAGCGAAGTTCTTAAGTGAGTTATGATGTCACTGTCTAATGCATCAGTTGAAAGCATTACTAGTATTAACACACTCAAGATATTATAAAATATCACAAAAACCCCACTATCTAATTTATCTCAATAAAAATTCACAAAGTTATCTCATTTTATTTTTATAAATAAAAAATATCGATAAAAAGCTTACAACACTTTATGTTTTTATGATATATTTTTAATGTATAAAAGAGGTGGAAGATTTGGAAAGAGTTTTGATAACTGGTGGGGCTGGTTTTATTGGGTCGCATTTAGTAGATGATTTACAACAAGATTATGATGTTTATGTTCTAGATAACTATAGAACAGGTAAACGAGAAAATATTAAAAGTTTGGCTGACGATCATGTGTTTGAATTAGATATTCGTGAATATGATGCAGTTGAACAAATCATGAAGACATATCAATTTGATTATGTTATTCATTTAGCAGCATTAGTTAGTGTTGCTGAGTCGGTTGAGAAACCTATCTTATCTCAGGAAATAAACGTCGTAGCAACATTAAGATTGTTAGAAATCATTAAAAAATATAATAGTCGTATAAAACGTTTTATCTTTGCTTCGTCAGCAGCTGTTTATGGTGATCTTCCCGATTTACCTAAAAATGATCAATCATTAATCTTACCATTATCACCATATGCAATAGATAAATATTACGGCGAACGGACGACATTAAATTATTGCTCGTTATATAACATACCAACAGCGGTTGTTAAATTTTTTAATGTATTTGGGCCAAGACAGGACCCTAAGTCACAATATTCAGGTGTGATTTCAAAGATGTTCGATTCATTTGAGCATAACAAGCCATTTACATTTTTTGGTGACGGACTGCAAACTAGAGATTTTGTATATGTATATGATGTTGTTCAATCTGTACGCTTAATTATGGAACACAAAGATGCAATTGGACACGGTTATAACATTGGTACAGGCACTTTTACTAATTTATTAGAGGTTTATCGTATTATTGGTGAATTATATGGAAAATCAGTCGAGCATGAATTTAAAGAAGCACGAAAAGGAGATATTAAGCATTCTTATGCAGATATTTCTAACTTAAAGGCATTAGGATTTGTTCCTAAATATACAGTAGAAACAGGTTTAAAGGATTACTTTAATTTTGAGGTAGATAATATTGAAGAAGTTACAGCTAAAGAAGTGGAAATGTCATAAAAATAACATTGAAGATGTTCATATAAATAAAAATTATAATTATCAAAGAAAATTAGATGCACTCGAAGAAGTGAGAAAAGGCTATTACCCAATTAAACGTGCGATTGACTTAGTATTAAGTATCGTTTTATTATGTTTAACATTTCCGATTATGTTCATATTCGCCATTGCTATTGTCATAGATTCGCCAGGAAATCCTATTTATAGTCAGGTTAGAGTTGGGAAGATGGGTAAATTAATTAAAATATACAAATTACGTTCGATGTGTAAAAACGCAGAGAAAAATGGTGCGCAATGGGCTGATAAAGATGATGATCGTATAACAAATGTCGGTAAGTTTATTCGTAAAACACGCATTGATGAATTACCACAACTAATTAATGTTGTTAAAGGGGAAATGAGTTTTATTGGACCACGCCCGGAACGTCCGGAATTTGTAGAATTATTTAGTTCAGAAGTGATAGGTTTCGAGCAAAGATGTCTTGTTACACCAGGGTTAACAGGACTTGCGCAAATTCAAGGTGGATATGACTTAACACCGCAACAAAAACTGAAATATGACATGAAATATATACATAAAGGTAGTTTAATGATGGAACTATATATATCAATTAGAACATTGATGGTTGTTATTACAGGGGAAGGCTCAAGGTAGTCTTAATTTACTTAATAAGTTCAAATAAAAGTTACATTTTAAAGATTGTGACCAATTGTTACAGTATAACGAGGAATCCCTTGAGACAGTATCAAATGGCATTAAGAAATATGTGCCATCATTGATTTGCATGGCTATAAATACTATTCATCTGATGAGATAGCTATGTTAAGAAATTGAAAGTATAGCGTTAAAGGGGTTTGTAACAGTTGAAAATTATATATTGTATTACTAAAGCAGACAATGGTGGTGCACAAACACATCTCATTCAACTCGCCAACCATTTTTGCGTACACCATGATGTTTATGTCATTGTAGGCAATCATGGACCAATGATTGAACAACTAGATGCAAGAGTTAATGTAATTATTATCGAACATTTAGTAGGTCCAATTGACTTTAAACAAGATATTTTAGCTGTCAAAGTGTTAGCACAGTTATTCTCGAAAATTAAACCTGATGTTATCCATTTACATTCTTCCAAAGCTGGAACGGTCGGACGAATTGCGAAGTTCATTTCGAAATCGAAAGACACACGTGTAGTTTTTACAGCGCATGGATGGGCTTTTACAGAGGGTGTTAAACCAGCTAAAAAATTTCTATATCTAGTTATCGAAAAATTAATGTCACGTATTACAGATAGCATTATTTGTGTTTCAGATTTCGATAAACAGTTAGCGCTAAAATATCGATTTAATCGATTGAAATTAACCACAATACATAATGGTATTGCAGATGTTCCCGCTGTTAAGCAAACGCTAAAAAGCCAATCACATAACAATATTGGCGAAGTAGTTGGAATGTTGCCTAATAAACAAGATTTACAGATTAATGCCCCGACAAAGCATCAATTTGTTATGATTGCAAGATTTGCTTATCCAAAATTGCCACAAAATCTAATCGCGGCAATAGAGATATTGAAATTACATAACAGTAATCATGCGCATTTTACATTTATAGGCGATGGACCTACATTAAATGATTGTCAGCAACAAGTTGTACAAGCTGGGTTAGAAAATGATGTCACATTTTTGGGCAATGTCATTAATGCGAGTCATTTATTATCACAATACGATACGTTTATTTTAATAAGTAAGCATGAAGGTTTGCCAATTAGCATTATCGAAGCTATGGCTACAGGTTTGCCTGTTATAGCCAGTCATGTTGGCGGTATTTCAGAATTAGTAACTGATAATGGTATATGTATGATGAACAACCAACCCGAAACTATTGCCAAAGTCCTGGAAAAATATTTAATAGACAGTGATTACATCAAAATGAGTAATCAATCTAGAAAACGTTATTTAGAATGTTTTACTGAGGAGAAAATGATTAAAGAAGTGGAAGACGTTTATAATGGAAAATCAACACAATAGTAAATTACTAACATTGTTACTTATCGGTTTAGCGGTTTTTATTCAGCAATCTTCGGTTATTGCCGGTGTGAATGTTTCTATAGCTGACTTTATCACATTACTAATATTAGTTTATTTACTGTTTTTCGCTAACCATTTATTAAAGGCAAATCATTTTTTACAGTTTTTCATTATTTTGTATACATATCGTATGATTATTACGCTTTGTTTACTATTTTTTGATGATTTGATATTTATTACGGTTAAGGAAGTTCTTGCATCTACAGTTAAATATGCATTTGTAGTCATTTATTTCTATTTAGGGATGATCATCTTTAAGTTAGGTAATAGCAAAAAAGTGATCGTTACTTCTTATATTATAAGCAGTGTGACTATAGGTCTATTTTGTATTATAGCCGGTTTGAACAAGTCCCCTTTACTAATGAAATTGTTATACTTTGATGAAATACGTTCAAAAGGATTAATGAATGACCCTAACTATTTCGCGATGACACAGATTATCACATTAGTACTTGCATACAAGTATGTTCATAATTATGTATTCAAGGTTCTTGATGTGGCATTCTGCTATGGTCATTAACTACAACCGGATCTAAGACTGCGTTTATCATATTAATCGTCTTAGCCATTTATTTCTTTATTAAAAAGTTATTTAGCAGAAATGCGGTAGGTGTTGTGAGTATGTTAGTGATTATGCTGATATTACTTTGTTTTACCTTTTATAATATCAACTACTATTTATTCCAATTAAGCGACCTTGATGCCTTACCGTCATTAGATCGAATGGCTTCTATTTTTGAAGAGGGGTTTGCATCATTAAATGATAGTGGATCTGAGCGAAGTGTTGTATGGATAAATGCCATTTCAGTAATTAAATATACACTAGGTTTTGGTGTTGGCTTAGTGGATTATGTACATATTGGCTCGCAAATTAATGGTATTTTACTTGTTGCCCATAATACATATTTGCAGATTTTTGCGGAATGGGGCATTTTATTCGGTGCATTATTTATCATATTTATGCTTTATTTACTGTTTGAATTATTTAGATTTAACATTTCTGGGAAAAATGTAACAGCAATTGTTGTAATGTTGACGATGCTGATTTACTTTTTAACAGTATCGTTTAATAACTCAAGATATGTCGCATTTATTTTAGGAATTATCGTCTTTATTGTTCAATATGAAAAGATGGAAAGGGATCGTAATGAAGAGTGATTCACTAAAAGAAAATATTATTTATCAAGGGCTATACCAATTGATTAGGACGATGACACCACTGATTACAATACCCATTATTTCACGTGCATTTGGTCCCAGTGGTGTGGGTATTGTTTCATTTTCTTTCAATATCGTACAATACTTTTTGATGATTGCAAGTGTTGGCGTTCAGTTATATTTTAATAGAGTTATCGCGAAGTCCGTTAACGACAAACGGCAATTGTCTCAGCAGTTTTGGGATATCTTTGTTAGTAAATTATTATTGTCGCTAACAGTTTTTGCGATGTATATCGCTGTGATTACAATCTTTATAGATGATTACTATCTTATTTTCCTACTACAAGGAATCTATATTATAGGTGCAGCACTCGATATTTCATGGTTTTATGCTGGAACTGAAAAGTTTAAAATCCCTAGCCTTAGTAATATTGTTGCGTCTGGTATTGTATTAAGTGTAGTTGTTATCTTTGTCAAAGATCAATCAGATTTATCATTGTATGTATTTACTATTGCTATTGTGACGGTATTAAACCAATTACCTTTGTTTATCTATTTAAAACGATACATTAGCTTTGTTTCAGTTAATTGGATACACGTCTGGCAATTGTTTCGTTCGTCATTAGCATACTTATTACCAAATGGACAGCTCAACTTATATACTAGTATTTCTTGCGTTGTTCTTGGTTTAGTAGGCACATACCAACAAGTTGGTATCTTTTCTAACGCATTTAATATTTTAACGGTCGCAATCATAATGATTAATACATTTGATCTTGTAATGATTCCGCGTATTACCAAAATGTCTATCCAGCAATCACATAGTTTAACTAAAACGTTAGCTAATAATATGAATATTCAATTGATATTAACAGTACCTATGGTCTTTGGTTTAATTGCAATTATGCCATCATTTTATTTATGGTTCTTTGGTGAGGAATTCGCATCAACTGTCCCATTGATGACCATTTTGGCGATACTTGTATTAATCATTCCTTTAAATATGTTGATAAGCAGGCAATATTTATTAATAGTGAATAAAATAAGATTATATAATGCGTCAATTACTATTGGTGCGGTAATGAATTTAGTATTATGTCTTGTTTTGATATATTTTTATGGAATTTACGGTGCTGCTATTGCGCGTTTAATTACAGAGTTTTTCTTGCTCATTTGGCGATTTATTGATATTACTAAAATCAATGTGAAGTTGAATATTGTAAGTACGATTCAATGTGTCATTGCTGCCGTTATGATGTTTATTGTACTTGGTGTGGTCAATCATTATTTGCCCCCTACAATGTACGCTACGCTGCTATTAATTGCGATTGGTATAGTAGTTTATCTTTTATTAATGATGACTATGAAAAATCAATACGTATGGCAAATATTGAGGCATCTTCGACATAAAACAATTTAAGTATCGGTAACGCTATACTTTAGAAATTTAAGATGAAGAAGAAAAGGCAATTTCTTATTGAAAAATGGAAGTTGTCTTTTTTAATTCTTTTTAAAAGCGGTTAACAAAAGCAGTTAAATGCCTTTTTGCATTCAATATTAAATATTATATCAATTTCGAATATTTAAATTTTATATAATTGGATATAACAAATAAATAATAATTATTGCAAAACACACCCGAAATTAATTATTATAAAAGTATATTCATAAAAGGAGGAATATACTTATGGCATTTAAATTACCAAATTTACCATATGCATATGATGCATTGGAACCATATATAGATCAAAGAACAATGGAGTTTCATCACGACAAACATCACAATACGTACGTGACGAAATTAAACGCAACAGTTGAAGGAACAGAGTTAGAGCATCAATCACTAGCGGATATGATTGCTAACCTAGACAAGGTACCGGAAGCGATGAGGATGTCAGTCCGTAATAATGGCGGTGGTCATTTTAACCATTCATTATTCTGGGAAATACTATCACCTAATTCTGAAGAAAAAGGTGGCGTAATAGACGACATTAAAGCGCAGTGGGGCACTTTAGATGAATTTAAAAATGAATTTGCAAATAAAGCAACAACATTATTTGGATCAGGTTGGACTTGGTTAGTTGTTAATGATGGAAAATTAGAAATTGTGACAACGCCAAACCAAGATAATCCATTAACAGAAGGCAAGACACCAATCTTACTATTTGATGTTTGGGAGCATGCCTACTATCTGAAATATCAAAATAAACGTCCAGACTATATGACTGCATTTTGGAATATTGTTAACTGGAAAAAAGTTGATGAATTATACCAAGCAGCAAAATAATATAACTTAATATAATTGAGGTGGAGCATCTACAAGGTGTTTCACCTTTTTTGTACTTAATATCTTTACTTATTCGTTTTTGTGTAATGGGATAGCACGTAAAAGTGGCAAAATAAAACAGTACAATCATATACAATGATGAATACTTTACTTGTGTTCTCTGTGCTTGTGAACTCAATGTTTCGAGAAGAGCGCACATCGAATAACAAAATTATTTAGACGACGTTCAACAAATAAATAAACATAATACGATTAATAATAAAAAAATCGTGTGATTATATGAGCGAGCCTAGGACATAAATCAATATCCTAGGCTCGCTAATGTTATATTGGCAGTAGTTGACTGATGAAATTGCGCTTGTAACAAGCTTTTCCATTTCTTGCCCACTTCCTAAATAGTCATCACAAAATTTCTTATATTTCAATAATTTTAATAATCTGATTGTCTTATACGTGTCAGTGTTAATTCAGAGATTTCCTGTGGAATATACCACTTATTAATCATAATTGGATAAGGTGTTTGTGCGTACAATGTTTCAATAATCAACCAACAATGTGTATCACCATCAAACACGTGACTATGATTTTTGAAGTGAGGTGCTTTGGTAATAGACATTTTTAAATCTGATTGATATGCATTGCTATAAATTGTTTGCTCAACGAACGCTTTCATGTCGTCTTCGTTTTGTGTATTCACTTTAAATGTGTCAATGACATTTAACGGTATAAAGGTAAAACAAAATGCATCAGCTTGCTTAGAATGGTTGTCCTTTTTTTGATAATAGCGTTCCATTGCAATGACGGCAGAAGGATGGTTTGCAAACAAATGATTTGTATATTCACTTTCTAAATCAACACGATAATTAATTGATGACATAGATACACGATCTAATAATATTTGATCAAGTGGATGCTTAAATTGATCCATACTTGAAGCGTGTTGGGCATTTGTTTGTGGAACAACGAAGTGTCCCTTCCCTCTTGTACTCTCAACGATGCCATCTTCGGCCAACAATTTTATAGCTTGGCGCAAAGTCATACGACTGACATCAAAGCGCGCACAAAGTTCCTTTTCAGTAGGTAATGCATGGCCACTCGGATATTTTCCTATTTGAATTTCTTTATATAACGTATTATAAATCGTTAAAAATTTTGGTTGTGTTTGCGTCACGTAGACAACCTCCATAAAGTTACTTAATCACTCTCATCATACAATAATTTTTACTCGATTTGGAAAAATTATAAAAATTAAACATAGATAGGCTTTGAAAATTAGTTTTATACAAGGTTAGAAGCTATAACTGTAAAATGTTCTTAATATTGTCAAAATGTAATGCTTGAAAGCGCTTTTAAAAAATATTATTATATAAATGGTTAGACAAATAGACAAATCACTATACAAATATTGGGAGGAATATTTTATGAAATCAACACCACACATTAAACCAATGAATGACGTCGAAATTGCAGAAACGGTTCTATTGCCAGGAGATCCGTTAAGAGCTAAGTTCATTGCAGAAACATATTTGGATGATGTGGAACAGTTCAATACAGTGCGAAACATGTTTGGTTTTACCGGAACATATAAAGGTAAAAAAGTTTCTGTCATGGGTTCAGGAATGGGTATGCCATCTATTGGCATTTACTCTTATGAATTAATTCATACTTTTGGTTGTAAAAAATTAATTCGCGTTGGTTCTTGTGGCGCGATGCAAGAAAACATTGATTTATATGATGTGATTATTGCACAAGGTGCCTCTACTGATTCAAATTACGTTCAACAATATCAATTACCAGGTCATTTTGCGCCAATTGCTTCTTATCAGTTATTAGAAAAAGCAGTTGAAACAGCACGTGACAAAGGTGTACGTCATCATGTAGGTAATGTGTTATCAAGTGATATTTTCTATAACGCGGATACAACAGCGAGTGAACGTTGGATGCGTATGGGTATTTTAGGTGTAGAAATGGAATCAGCTGCATTATACATGAATGCAATTTACGCTGGTGTCGAAGCATTAGGTGTGTTCACAGTGAGCGATCATTTAATTCATGAAACGTCAACAACACCTGAGGAAAGGGAACGTGCATTTACAGATATGATTGAAATTGCACTGTCATTGGTGTAGATGATTATGAATGTTGAATATTCTAAAATAAAGAAAGCAGTACCTATTTTATTATTCTTATTTGTATTCAGTTTGGTTATAGACAACTCATTCAAATTGATTTCTGTAGCCATTGCTGATGACTTAAATATCTCTGTAACAACAGTAAGTTGGCAAGCGACATTAGCTGGATTAGTTATTGGTATTGGTGCTGTAGTATACGCTTCTTTATCAGATGCCATTAGTATACGCACACTATTTATTTATGGCGTGATATTAATCATTATCGGATCAATTATTGGTTACATTTTCCAACATCAATTCGCATTACTTTTAGTTGGACGTATTATTCAAACTGCAGGTTTAGCTGCTGCAGAGACATTATATGTGATATATGTTGCAAAGTATCTTTCTAAAGAGGACCAGAAGACTTACCTTGGCTTAAGTACGAGCAGTTATTCCTTGTCATTAGTTATCGGTACATTATCAGGTGGATTTATTTCTACGTATTTACACTGGACAAATATGTTTTTAATTGCATTAATCGTAGTATTTACGTTGCCATTCCTATTTAAATTATTACCAAAAGAAAATAATACAAATAAAGCCCATTTAGATTTTGTTGGCTTAATTCTAGTGGCAACTATTGCTACAACAGTCATGCTGTTTATTACGAACTTTAATTGGTTATATATGATTGGTGCCTTAATTGCGATTATCGTTTTTGCGCTATATATTAAAAATGCTCAACGTCCATTAGTAAACAAATCATTTTTCCAAAATAAACGTTATGCTTCATTTTTATTTATAGTATTTGTAATGTATGCCATCCAATTGGGTTATATTTTTACGTTCCCATTCATAATGGAACAAATTTATCATCTTCAACTAGACACAACATCACTGTTATTAGTACCGGGTTATATTGTAGCAGTCATCGTTGGTGCACTTAGTGGTAAAATCGGCGAATATCTTAATTCAAAACAAGCGATTATCACAGCAATTATTTTAATCGCACTGAGCTTGATTTTACCTGCATTTGCAGTAGGTAATCACATTTCAATCTTCGTCATTTCTATGATATTCTTTGCAGGTAGCTTTGCTTTAATGTATGCACCTTTACTTAACGAAGCCATTAAAACAATAGATCTTAATATGACAGGTGTGGCTATTGGTTTTTATAATTTAATTATTAATGTGGCAGTATCTGTAGGTATTGCGATTGCTGCGGCTCTAATCGATTTTAAAGCATTAAATTTCCCAGGCAATGATGCATTAAGTTCACATTTCGGTATTATTTTAATTATTTTAGGTTTAATGAGTATTGTCGGATTAGTTTTATTCGTCATCTTAAATCGTTGGACACAATCTGAAAAATAAATAGATATAAATTCGCGAGATATATTCGTATTTATAGTAAAATTAAATAAAGAGATTATATAACACGAGGAGTAGTAAGTATGAAATTTGAGAAATATATAGATCACACTTTATTGAAGCCTGAGTCAACACGTACGCAAATCGATCAAATCATCGATGAAGCGAAAGCATACAATTTTAAATCTGTATGTGTGAATCCAACGCATGTAAAATATGCAGCAGAGCGACTAGCTGATTCAGAGGTGCTAGTTTGTACGGTAATAGGATTCCCATTAGGTGCGTCGACAACTGCAACGAAAGCATTTGAAACAGAAGATGCAATTCAAAATGGTGCAGATGAAATTGACATGGTCATCAACATCGGCGCATTAAAAGATGGACGTTTTGATGATGTACAACAAGACATTGAAGCAGTGGTTAAAGCTGCGAAAGGTCACACAGTAAAAGTGATTATTGAGACGGTATTGTTGAACCATGACGAAATCGTAAAAGCGAGTGAATTAACAAAAGCGGCTGGTGCGGACTTCGTTAAAACTTCAACAGGTTTTGCAGGTGGCGGTGCGACTGCAGAAGACGTTAAATTAATGAAAGATACAGTAGGTGCTGATGTAGAAGTAAAAGCATCAGGTGGCGTACGTAATTTAGAAGATTTCAATAAAATGGTTGAAGCAGGTGCGACACGTATTGGTGCGAGTGCAGGCGTTCAAATTATGCAAGGTTTAGAAGCAGATTCAGATTACTAATATATATAAAATTTGGGAGTGATAGCTATGACAAGACCATTTAATCGTGTACATTTAATCGTAATGGATTCAGTAGGTATTGGTGAAGCGCCAGACGCAGCTGATTTTAAAGATGAAGGTTCACATACTTTAAGACATACCTTAGAAGGCTTCGATCAAACTTTACCAAACCTTGAAAAGTTAGGTCTAGGGAACATCGATAAATTACCAGTAGTAAATGCAGTTGAACAACCAGAAGCATACTATACTAAATTGAGTGAAGCTTCAGTTGGTAAAGATACAATGACTGGTCACTGGGAAATTATGGGATTAAATATTATGCAACCTTTTAAAGTATACCCTAATGGATTCCCTGAAGAGTTAATTCAACAAATTGAAGAAATGACAGGTCGTAAAGTTGTTGCTAACAAACCGGCATCGGGTACGCAAATTATCGATGAGTGGGGCGAGCACCAAATGAAAACTGGTGACTTAATTGTTTATACAAGTGCAGACCCAGTATTGCAAATTGCTGCACATGAAGACATTATCCCATTAGAAGAGTTATATGATATTTGTGAAAAGGTTCGTGAGCTGACAAAAGACCCTAAATATTTAATTGGTCGTATTATCGCACGTCCATATGTTGGTGAACCAGGAAACTTTACACGTACATCTAATCGACATGACTATGCGTTAAAACCATTTGGTAAAACTGTCTTAGATCATTTGAAAGACGGTGGTTATGATGTCATTGCCATCGGTAAAATTAATGACATTTATGATGGTGAAGGTGTAACAGAAGCGGTTCGTACGAAGAGTAACATGGACGGTATGGATCAATTGATGAAAATTGTTAAGAAAGATTTCACAGGTATTAGCTTCTTAAACTTAGTAGACTTTGATGCATTATACGGTCATCGTCGTGATAAACCGGGTTATGCACAAGCAATTAAAGATTTCGATGATCGCTTGCCAGAACTGTTTAGCAACTTAAAAGAAGACGATTTAGTAATTATTACAGCAGACCATGGTAATGACCCGACAGCGCCAGGTACGGACCATACGAGAGAATATATCCCAGTAATTATGTACAGTCCGAAATTTAAAGGTGGTCATGCACTAGAAAGTGATACTACATTCAGTTCTATCGGTGCAACTATAGCAGATAATTTCAACGTAACATTACCAGAGTTCGGTAAAAGTTATTTAAAGGAATTGAAATAGAATAAATTTAGATATAATAAAAACAGCAGTGACTAGGACATTGATTTATGTCCCAGATTCTGCTGTTTTACTTTGTCCTTTATAACTTTGCTATGGCTGGATATTTTGAACATAATGCTTTAGACCTTGCTTTAGTAAGAATCTCGAGAGCATAATTTTTTTAAAATAATTGCGCCATGATGCCAACTATGTTTTAGTTTCTAAGCCTAAAAACAATTTAGATTTACTCTTTTTCATTGACATCTTGAATCTTTTTAATGATTTTTTCAAAAAAAATTGAAGCTATTACACTAGCGACTAAATAATATATAGCCAACATTGGTAATATTTGGTATATAGATATAAGAATATCGTTTTTTCTTATTAAAGTAAAAATACTGTATATTATTAGATACGAAATAGGGCTTATTAAATAAACTAGAATAAAAATGGATTTTGTTAAATTCATAGGAACATCCTCTCAAGTTATTTTAACTATTTGCATGAGCGGCACATTTACCACCATAATATGCTACAAAAGCTGAAAGTCCTACGATATTAGAACCTATAGCAAACTTTAATATTAACTTCGCAGCTTCTTTATATGCTTTCTTTTTCATATATGTATAAAACCCGCCTTCCATAATAGATTTTACAACACCGACGCCAAATTGGTCGGCCACCGCACTTTTAATGCAACTCATGAATTTTTTATCGCTAAAAGATCTAGGTGTTAAAGTGGATTTAATTGTGTTGATTTCTTCTTTCAAGGATTCAAGTTCTTTTGAATTATGATATTTTTTTTCTATTTTTTGAACATCAATATCTATTATATTGCCATTCCCATCTTTTGTAGATGCTTCTTCATATATGAACTTTATTATAGACGCTGTTTTGTTAATTTCTTCTTTACTCGGAAGGTTTGAATTTTGAGCATTTGCTATTCTTGTTTGACTAATTGGTAAAGTTGTAACACTAATGGTTAATACTAAAATGAAAAAAGGCAATAAAATTTTGTTGATTTTATTCATTAACCTTCCCTCCCTTTGTCATGATTTTTTGGATTTTACACTTGTATTATACATTAATTTAATAAAATGTAAATGTAATGTTTTGTTGAACATATTTATTTCTTTATTTATTGTTTTGTTGATATAAATCTGTATTATATTTAATTTTTATTTGCTTTATTACAATATTCAAGTATAGTTAATTTCTTAAATAAGTCTTATAAGATAAACAATAATTACTCGCAAGAAGAAAATTATCTATCTGTAAATCTTTGTTTTATCAGATAGATACCTAATTAAAACAAGTCTATAAAATCAACAAGAAAACTAAAATTTTATGATTAGTAGATATTATAAAAATAGCAGTGAAGTTAACTATAATAATAGTTTTCTTCACTGCTGTTTTAATATAATAGAGAAACGTAAGACGGTAATACCTCTTATTTAGGAGTATCTTGATTCAATGTTAAACAATACGTTTTCGGATTGAACCGGAAATTAAATCGACAATTGCGACCATTAGTACTAAACCGATTAATATAATACCTACACGGTCCCAAGAACGTGTTTGAATGGCAAATATGAGTGGTGTCCCGATACCACCAGCTCCAATTAGCCCTAGTATAGAAGCTGAACGTAAGTTTAGTTCAAAGCGATAAAGTATGAGTGATAGAAAGGCAGGCATAATTTGTGGTATGACTGCAAATACGAGTGTTTTAATCTTATTCGCACCACTGGCCTTTAATGATTCTACAGCACTGAAATCTAGACCTTCAATATCTTCAGCTAAAAGTTTCCCAAGCATACCTACGGAATGGATACCTAAAGCTAATACACCTGAAAATGAACCTGGGCCAACAGCTTTGATAAATATAAGTGCCATTACAATTTCTGGGAAGACACGTATAACACTTAAAATAAATTTGCTAACACCTGAAACTGGGCGTAGCTTTACCATATTATTTGCACCTAGAAATGCTAATGGAATACAGATAATTGCGGCGATGAAAGTACCTACAACGGCTATCGCAAAGGTTTCAAGTAAACCACGTAATAAGTCTTCGCCATCTGGTATATAGATATAGCTGATATCAGGATGGAATAATCCGCTGAATATGGATTTTAAGATTTCTAATGATTTACTTTTAAGTTCTAAACTTGGTACACCTGCAAATGCCCAGATGATAATAGCTAAGACGACAATTGCAATAAGCCATCTTTTAATCAATTTTCGTTTGTGTGCTTTTGTGTGAACATTATATTTTGCTATTTCCTGTGTCATGCGAGATGTGCCCTCACTTTCGTACTGATGTAATCAATGACGACGACGATAACTAAAGTAAATAAAATAATCGTTGCTGTTTTTGGATATTGAAATAAACCAAGTGTTTGATCATAAAACAATCCAATACCGCCAGCGCCGACTAATCCAAGAACAGCTGAAGCACGTATATTTACTTCAAATGCATATAATACGTATGACATAAATGACGATATGGCTTGTGGTACAACACCGAAAACAATCCATTTTATTTTATTAGCGCCAACAGCCGTCATTGCTTCCATTGGACCTGGATCTATCGTTTCCAATGATTCATATAATAATTTTCCAATAATACAGATAGTTAAAATAAACAATGCTAATATCCCTGGAATTTGACCGATTCCAAATACAGCCACAAAGATTGCTGCTAATAGCAAATCCGGTATAGTACGAACTATATTTAAAATAAAACGCGAGGGTATTGAAATCCACTTTTGATGAACGATATTGCTAGCACATAATAACGCAATTGGTATTGAAACGATGCTACCTAATACTGTACTTACGATAGCCATTCGAATGGTATCTAACATTGGCGTTGTAATTTGTTGTAAATACTCGAAATCAGGTGGAATCATTTGTTTGAATAGATCACCTATTTGAGGTATTCCTATCATTAAATCTCCAAAATTAAACCCCGTATAAATGAAGCTCCAAATGATAAGCACAATGATTAACATGAAGGTAAAACTCGTTTTTAAAGAAACCTTTTTCTTTAAAAGGGAGTCATACTTTGTAGGTATTTCTAAAGGCATGTTAGTTCACTCCTAGCTTTTCATCTTCTTTAATTGTACGTCCATATATTTCACTAAATACGTCATCTGTTGCTTCAGATGCAGGACCATCATAGACAACCTCACCATCACGTAAACCAATGATGCGTGTGCCATATTCTTTTGCTAAGTCAACAAAATGTAAATTAATTAAAATTGTAATGCCTAATTCTTGGTTGATTTTTCTTAAATCATCCATAACCTGTTTCGTTGTTAATGGGTCTAATGAAGCAACTGGTTCATCTGCAAGAATAATTTCGGATTCTTGGCATAGCGCACGTGCAATAGATATACGTTGTTGTTGGCCACCTGATAATTCATCAGAGCGTTGATTATATTTATCTAAGATGTTGACCCGTTCTAGTGCATCCATTGCTTTAATTTTGTCTTCTTTTGGAAATAAACCTAATACCATTTTCCAAGTAGGGTGATAACCTACACGTCCACTTAGTACATTTCGTAATACACTTGACCGTTTAACTAAATTAAAATGTTGGAAAATCATACCTATATTTCGGCGCATTTCTAATAATGCTTTACCATGGGCTTTAGTGATTGATTTACCTTGGATGAAAATTTCACCTGACGTGATATCATGCAAACGATTTACAGATCTTAATAACGTGGATTTCCCAGCACCAGATAGTCCGACAATGACTGCAAATTCACCTTTTTCAATATTTAAGTTAATATTTTTCAAGCCTACATGACCGTTAGGATAGACTTTACTGACGTTTTTAAATTCGATTTGACTCATGTTTGACACCTTTCTTTAATAAAGAAAAGCCAAGGTAAACTGAAATATCATAGACATTGGGTTTCTGTGTACAAATGATTTCAAATGTACAGCGACACCTTTCTATATCTGTTTCAGTTTAGCGCCTAGCTTTTCAATATTAATCTAGAATATATCTATTGATCGAAAGCTTTTAATACCAAATTCGATAATGATTCATTGGTTAAATAATGATTATTTCATATCTTTAACTAATTTTTCGTACTCTCTTACAATGTCGAAATTTGAATCTTTCGTTTCTGTGTATCCTTCATGTGAATAAACTTCGCTAATAATTTTGTGACCTTCTTTTGATTTAGCAATGTCTATAAAAGCTTTTTTCAATTTCTCTTGGAAATCTTTATCCATATCTGGTCTTACAGAAATTGTGTCATTCGGAATAGCTTGTGTTAATTTTAAAATTCGTGTGTCTTTATATACATTTGGTTGGTCTTTTTTCACAGTATTACGTGCATCGTTAAATACAGCTGCAGCATCTACATCTCCATTTAATAATGAGATAACTGCTTGGTCATGACCTTTAACATTCACAATTTTCATATCTTTAGTTGCATTAATACCTGCTTCGTTTTTTAACATCGCAAGTGGGAATGTATATCCAGCAGTTGATGTTACATCTTGTAAGGCAATTTTCTTACCTTTTAAATCTTTCAAGCTTTTAATTTTTGAGTCTTTTTTAACAAGAATTTCTGATTTATAACTATCTACAAGTTCTTTACTTGCTGAACCATCTTCTTTTACACCAAAACGTTGTGCTTGTAATAATAAATCAGCTGCTTTTTGATCATGTGCTAATGTGTATGCCGTTGGTGGTAAGAAACCAACATCAACTTTTTTAGACTTCATAGCTTCAACAATTGTATTGTAGTTAGTTGATACAGACACTTTAACTGGAATCCCTAATTCTTTAGATAGTAATTTTTCTAATGGTTTTGCTTTAGCCTCTAATGTTCCAGCATTTTGCGAAGGTACAAATTGTACTGTTAATTCTTTAGGTTTGTATCCTCCTGATTTAGAATCCGAATCATTACTAGCGTTCTTTTGATTATCTAAAGAACTTGAATTTCCACATGCTGCCGCAAAAACAATGACTGCTAACATTAATACAAATAAACACTTAAATTTTTTCATTTGATAACTGTCCCCTTCACATTCTTAATCGTGTAATATGTATGCAATGAAATTACACTTATAGCGTACCACATTTAAATACGAAAAAGTATTTTATAAAAATGAATTTTAATAACTTTCTTTAAGAGTTTGATAAGATTTTGTAAATTTTTCGTTAAATTGTCCATTCCAAACATATATTTATCCTATAATTCAAGAATAAATTTATTTTAAAAGGAGCCTCACAAAATGAAAAAAATATATAAGTCATTAACTGTCTCTGCAATTGTTGCAACGGTATCATTAAGTGCTTTACCGCAATCTTTAGCTATAACGCATGAATCGCAACCTACAAAGCAACAGCGAACGGTATTATTCGATCGTTCTCATGGTCAAACAGCTGGTGCTGCAGATTGGGTTAGTGATGGTGCATTTTCAGATTATGCGGATTCAATACAAAAACAAGGTTATGACGTTAAAGCTATTGATGGTCATTCGAACATAACAGAAGCAAGTTTGAAAAGTTCCAAAATATTTGTAATTCCTGAGGCTAACATTCCTTTCAAAGAATCAGAACAGGCAGCAATTGTTAACTATGTGAAACAAGGGGGAAATGTTGTCTTTATTTCAGATCATTACAATGCTGACCGAAATTTAAATCGTATTGATTCATCAGAGGCAATGAATGGTTATCGACGTGGAGCGTATGAAGATATGTCGAAAGGTATGAATGCAGAAGAAAAAAGTTCTACTGCAATGCAAGGTGTGAAAAGTTCAGATTGGTTATCTACAAACTTTGGCGTACGTTTTCGATATAATGCACTAGGTGATTTAAATACGAGCAATATTGTTTCTTCAAAAGAAAGTTTCGGTATTACTGAAGGTGTGAAATCTGTATCTATGCATGCCGGATCGACATTAGCAATTACTAATCCAGAGAAAGCAAAAGGTATTGTGTATACACCAGAACAATTGCCAGCGAAAAGTAAATGGTCACATGCTGTAGATCAAGGTATTTATAATGGGGGCGGTAAAGCAGAAGGTCCCTATGTAGCAATTTCTAAAGTTGGAAAAGGTAAAGCAGCATTTATCGGTGATTCATCACTTGTGGAAGATAGTTCGCCCAAATATGTAAGAGAAGATAATGGAGAAAAGAAGAAAACATATGATGGTTTTAAAGAACAAGACAACGGTAAGCTATTAAATAATATAACGGCTTGGATGTCTAAAGATAATGATGGGAAATCACTTAAGGCGAGTGGCCTAACATTAGATACAAAGACTAAGTTGCTTGATTTTGAACGACCAGAGCTTTCAACTGAGCCTGAAAAAGAGCCATGGTCACAACCGCCGAGTGGTTATAAATGGTATGACCCAACAACATTTAAAGCAGGTAGTTATGGCAGTGAAAAAGGCACGGATCCTCAGCCAAACACACCAGATGATCATACGCCACCAAATCAGACCGAAAAAGTATCATTTGATATCCCGCAAAATGTTTCTGTAAATGAGCCATTTGAAGTGACAATACATTTAAAAGGATTTGAAGCAAATCAAACACTTGAAAATCTTAGAGTTGGTATTTACAAAGAAGGCGGACGTCAAATCGGACAATTTTCAAGTAAAGATAACGATTATAACCCGCCAGGTTACAGTACTTTGCCAACAGTTAAAGCAGATGAAAACGGAAATGCCACAATTAAGGTCAATGCTAAAGTACTTGAAAGTATGGAAGGTTCAAAGATCCGTTTAAAACTCGGTGACAAAACCTTGATTACAACAGACTTCAAATAAATATATAATAGAAATAAGAAAGATGTTTGTGATTGAAGGAGTGAGTGAGGATGTCAAATATAGCATTTTATGTCATGAGTGACGTACATGGTTATATTTTCCCAACAGATTTTACGAGTAGAAACCAATATCAACCTATGGGATTGTTACTAGCGAATCATGTTATAGAACAAGACAGAAGGCAGTATGACCAAAGTTTTAAAATAGATAATGGTGATTTTTTGCAAGGGTCACCATTTTGTAATTACTTAATCGCGCATAGCGGCAGTAGCCAGCCTTTAGTTGATTTTTATAATCGAATGGCATTCGACTTTGGTACGCTTGGTAATCATGAATTTAATTATGGATTACCATACTTAAAAGACACTTTACGCAGACTCAATTATCCAGTTTTGTGCGCTAATATTTATGAAAATGATAGTACATTGACTGATAACGGTGTGCAGTATTTTCAGGTTGGAGATCAAACGGTTGGTGTGATAGGTTTAACGACACAATTTATTCCCCATTGGGAACAACCAGAGCATATTCAGTCACTTACGTTTCATAGTGCTTTTGAAACACTTCAACAACACTTGCCTGAAATGAAGCGACATGCAGATATCATTGTGGTTTGTTACCATGGTGGATTTGAAAAGGATTTAGAAAGTGGTATGCCGACCGAAGTGTTAACGGGTGAAAATGAAGGATATGCCATGTTAGAAGCATTTTCTAAAGATATAGATATCTTTATTACGGGTCACCAACATCGACAAATTGCTGAAAGATTTAAGCAAACGGCTGTGATTCAACCTGGTACGAGAGGTACAACTGTAGGCAAAGTTGTCTTGAGTACTGATGAATATGAAAATGTATCCGTTGAATCATGTGAATTACTTCCTGTTATAGATGATTCCACATTTACTATTGATGAAGATGACCAACATTTACGAAAGCAGTTAGAGGACTGGTTAGATTACGAAATTACTACATTGCCATATGATATGACGATTAATCATGCATTTGAGGCACGTGTGGCACCGCATCCTTTTACTAATTTTATGAATTACGCTTTATTAGAAAAAAGTGGTGCAGATGTTGCCTGTACAGCTTTGTTTGATTCTGCTAGTGGTTTCAAGCAAGTCGTGACGATGCGAGATGTTATTAACAATTACCCATTTCCAAATACATTTAAAGTTTTAGCTGTAAGTGGTGCCAAACTTAAAGAAGCCATTGAACGATCAGCAGAATATTTTGACGTGAAAAATGATGAAGTAAGTGTGAGCGCAGACTTCCTTGAACCCAAACCCCAACACTTTAATTATGATATATATGGTGGCGTAAGTTATAACATTCATGTTGGAAGGCCAAAGGGACAACGTGTGAGCAATATGATGATTCAAGGTCACGCAGTTGATTTAAAGCAGACATATACAATTTGTGTAAATAATTATCGTGCAGTTGGCGGTGGTCAGTATGATATGTATATCGACGCGCCAGTTGTAAAAGATATTCAAGTTGAAGGCGCACAATTACTTATTGATTTTTTATCAAATAATAATTTGATGCGCATCCCGCAAGTTGTTGATTTTAAAGTTGAAAAGTGACGGATATATGTAAAACTTACTTGATTTTAATCGGGTAAGTTTTTGTTTTTGTTTAAACTAATCACTCTTAAAAACCAATATACTTTAAGAAAAATGTTGATTTTACAAAAAAAGGCTTATATTTTATATAACTTAATATTAGGAAGTGATTAATTTGGAAACAATTAAACAAGAAGTAAGAGAATCTATTGTTAAAGGAATTATCGCGGGATATAAGGACTATGTTAATGAGAGAAATGAAGTCAAGAAACGTATGGTGATTAGTGATGCCTATGTGTACACCAAATCTAATCATATTGAAAATCAAGTTGCTAAGCATTTGGAAAATTTTGTTAAGTATATTAAAGAAAATGCTGGACCATCATGGAAGTATTTAAAGTTTATATTTAATAAAGATGAAGAGAAAAATAATATCATGTTTATATTGAAAAATGAAGATTACTTTGATGAAAAAAATGTAAGCGTAGGGAAGAGTTTAGTTGCTGATAAGAATCAAAAAAGTAAAAACTACCTAGAGGGACTTATAGCTAAGAATAGTGGCATTAATTTTGATACTGTTGGAGAAGATTTTAAAATTAGGCATCAAATGACTGCAGATAGTATATTATTTAATATAAAAGAAGGCAGTAATAGAGATATTAATTCTTATTTTTTAATTATTACATATCGTATTGATAAAGAATCAAAGCAATTAGCTGCAATCAAACAATGGTTACCAAATCCAGAAACAAATTCTGCAATTATGGTTGATGATTTGACAGAGTTAATAGAAAAAGTAATAGTAGAAAGAGAAGATTATCATATTGACGAAGAAGAGTTAGAAGTACTTAAAAACGATGGAGAGTTAGAACTCATAGATGTGGAACATGCATTTGGTATCAGTATCGATGAAGGTAACGATATGATTGAAAGTGAAAGGTGAAGTTAATGTTTATTGGCAAGAATTTAGAATACGTGAGAAAGCTTAATGCTCTAAGTAGAAAAGAATTATCAGAAAAAATAAATGTGAGTGAACAAGCAATTTGGCAATATGAAACAAAAAATATGATGCCAGAAATTAGTAAAATTTATGATATGACATCTATTTTTAATGTTAAATCTAGCTACTTTATTAGCGAGCAGCCCGAAGAGCTCCTAATAAATTCTGTCGATAAACATAGTATAGCTTTTAGAGCAAAAAATTATAAAGTATCTACGAAACTATTAAATAAGCAATATTATCAAGCAATGTATTTATCTAATTTAACTAGCTACTTATTTTCTTTTGTAAAGATACCGGATAATATTATTTTATCTTTAATAAATAATTTAGATGACTTGTTGAATGGTAATTTAGAATCACTAAATAAAAAAGAAAGCATAAAAGAAATTGCTAAAGTTGTGAGGGCTAAAATTCTTCAAGACGAAAGCAATGAAGCACTATTATTTATGCTTGAAAAAGCGGGTATAGTTATATACGAAAAGCGAATTAATGATAGCATAGACGCATATAGTTTTTGGAGTAAAGATCTGACACCTTTTATTATACTGGGTACAAATAAGGGGGTAGCAGTTAGAAGGAATTTTGATCTTGCACATGAGCTGGGACATCTCGTTCTACATCGTCATATTCAATTCGACTTATTATCTCCTGAAGAATATAAGACAATTGAACATGAGGCAGATATTTTCGCCTCTGAATTTTTACTACCTGAAGAAGCGTTTAAAAAGGACTTTGATCAAATGACAAAAAAATCAAATCCTGATTATTTAGCTGTATTGAAAGAAAAATGGTATGTTTCTATACAAGCAATTGCAATGAGAGCCTATTATCTAGGTCTAATGTCTAGTACTCAGTACAGATATTTTTGGGCATCATTAAATAAAAAAGGCTATAAAAGTAAAGAGCCTTTAGACGACGTGATTGAAATGTCACGTCCTGTCAAAATGAATAGTTTATTAAAGTTGTATTTTGATAGAAATATACTGACACCACAAAAATTATTGAATTATTTAAAAGTTGATGAAACATTTTTGAATCATCTAGCAGGTATTAATTTAAAACTCTTTAAGGATTATGTTAATGAAAATAGAGAATATAATATAACGAATCTATATAAATAAGGCACCAATATTTAAACCTCGAGCTGAAAAGATCATCATTTCAGTTCGAGGTTTTTATTTGTAACATCTATTGATAGGTATCGACAAGGACCTTTTAATGTTGTGTTTTGTGCGATATAACAAGCTTTTTTAGGCTATTAAAGAATATTCAGAATTAAATATATAATTATGAATAAATTATGTCATTGAAAAAATTATGATTATAAAATCATTCTAAAAACACCGAAATAACAATGATTTCATGAAAACATTTATTTTAAAATTTGATATTTGTTCAAATAATATTCGAAATTAAACTTTTTTGTATAGAATTTTCTTTATATCCTGAGAGACATGTACTATAATTTTTGTGAAATAATTCACAAAGTATAAAGGAGTGGTTGTATATGTTAACTATACCTGAAAAAGAAAATCGTGGATCGAAAGAACAAGAAGTGGCAATTATGATTGATGCTCTAGCTGACAAAGGGAAAAAAGCATTAGAAGCATTATCTAAAAAGTCACAAGAAGAAATTGATCATATTGTTCATCAAATGAGTTTAGCAGCTGTTGATCAACATATGGTGCTAGCAAAATTAGCACATGAAGAAACTGGAAGAGGTATATACGAAGATAAAGCGATTAAAAATTTATACGCTTCTGAATATATATGGAATTCAATAAAAGACAACAAGACAGTAGGGATTATTGGTGAAGATAAAGAAAAAGGATTAACGTATGTAGCGGAACCAATTGGTGTTATTTGTGGTGTTACGCCAACAACAAATCCTACGTCGACAACTATTTTTAAAGCGATGATTGCAATTAAGACAGGAAATCCAATCATTTTTGCATTCCATCCAAGTGCGCAAGAATCGTCGAAGCGTGCAGCAGAAGTTGTATTAGAAGCGGCAATGAAGGCAGGTGCACCTAAAGATATTATTCAATGGATTGAAGTGCCTTCTATCGAAGCAACAAAACAATTAATGAATCACAAAGGTATTGCATTAGTTCTAGCAACAGGTGGTTCGGGCATGGTCAAGTCTGCATATTCAACTGGCAAACCGGCATTAGGTGTGGGACCAGGTAACGTGCCGTCTTACATTGAAAAAACAGCACACATTAAGCGTGCAGTAAATGATATCATTGGTTCAAAAACATTTGATAATGGTATGATTTGTGCTTCTGAACAAGTTGTAGTCATTGATAAAGAAATTTATAAAGACGTTACTAATGAATTTAAAGCACATCAAGCATATTTTGTTAAAAAAGATGAATTACAACGCTTAGAAAATGCAATTATGAATGAACAAAAAACAGGTATTAAGCCTGATATTGTCGGTAAATCTGCAGTTGAAATAGCTGAATTAGCAGGTATACCTGTCCCCGAAAATACAAAACTTATCATAGCCGAAATTAGCGGTGTAGGTTCAGACTATCCGTTATCTCGTGAAAAATTATCTCCAGTATTAGCCTTAGTAAAAGCCCAATCTATAAAACAAGCATTTCAAATTTGTGAAGACACACTACATTTTGGTGGATTAGGACACACAGCCGTTATCCATACAGAAGATGAAACATTACAAAAAGATTTTGGACTAAGAATGAAAGCTTGTCGTGTACTTGTAAATACACCATCAGCGGTTGGAGGTATTGGTGATATGTATAACGAATTGATTCCGTCTTTAACATTAGGTTGTGGTTCGTACGGTAGAAACTCAATTTCACATAATGTTAGTGCGACAGATTTATTAAACATTAAAACAATTGCTAAACGACGTAATAATACTCAAATTTTCAAGGTGCCTGCTCAAATTTATTTTGAAGAAAATGCAATCATGAGTCTAACAACAATGGACAAGATTGAAAAAGTGATGATTGTCTGTGACCCTGGCATGGTTGAATTCGGTTATACAAAAACAGTTGAGAATGTATTAAGACAAAGAACGGAACAGCCTCAAATTAAAATATTTAGCGAAGTCGAACCGAACCCATCAACGAATACAGTATATAAAGGTCTGGAAATGATGGTTGATTTCCAACCGGATACAATCATTGCACTTGGTGGTGGTTCAGCGATGGATGCTGCAAAAGCAATGTGGATGTTCTTTGAACACCCTGAGACATCATTCTTCGGTGCTAAACAAAAGTTCCTAGACATCGGTAAACGTACTTATAAAATAGGCATGCCTGAAAATGCGACGTTCATTTGTATCCCTACGACATCAGGTACAGGTTCAGAAGTAACACCATTTGCAGTTATCACAGATAGTGAAACAAATGTAAAATATCCGTTGGCTGATTTTGCTTTAACACCTGATGTTGCAATTATTGACCCTCAATTTGTGATGAGTGTGCCAAAAAGCGTTACAGCAGATACAGGAATGGATGTACTAACGCATGCCATGGAATCATATGTATCTGTAATGGCTTCAGATTACACAAGAGGTTTGAGTCTACAAGCGATTAAATTGACGTTCGAATATTTAAAATCATCTGTTGAAAAAGGTGATAAAGTTTCAAGAGAGAAAATGCATAACGCATCAACTTTGGCTGGTATGGCATTTGCAAATGCATTCTTAGGCATTGCACACTCAATTGCGCATAAAATTGGTGGGGAATATGGTATTCCGCATGGTAGAGCGAATGCGATATTACTACCGCATATTATCCGTTATAATGCCAAAGACCCGCAAAAACATGCATTATTCCCTAAATATGAGTTCTTCAGAGCAGATACAGATTATGCAGATATTGCCAAATTCTTAGGATTAAAAGGTAATACGACAGAAGCACTCGTAGAATCATTAGCTAAAGCTGTCTACGAATTAGGTCAATCAGTCGGAATTGAAATGAATTTGAAATCGCAAGGTGTGTCTGAAGAAGAATTAAATGAGTCAATTGATAGAATGGCAGAGCTCGCATTTGAAGATCAGTGTACAACTGCTAATCCTAAAGAAGCGCTAATCAGTGAAATCAAAGATATCATTCAAACATCATATGATTATAAGCAATAATCTATCTGATAATAATCATCTAACTCACCTGAAATTACAAAAGTAAAAAATACCACATAAACTTTAAGTCGATAATCATTATACGGTTATCGGCTTTTATTTATTGCCAAATCTTCAGAGAGATACAAACTAGACAATCATTTTTTTAAATAAAGAAAATATTAAGATTGATACTCATTTCACAAACTATTACTACTTTAGAGTATAATTGTTTTTAATTTCATATAAATAAAAAGGCGAAAATAATGCGGTTTAAAAGTAATTAATTGTTTAAACGATATGTAATATGTAAATACTATATATATAATACCAATTTTAATGAAAATTTTTAAGGGAGGTAAATAATGGAAAGTACATTAGAATTAACAAAAATTAAAGAAGTATTACAAAAAAACTTGAAGATTTTAATTATTTTACCGCTATTATTTTTAATTATTAGCGCTATTGTTACATTTTTCGTCTTATCACCTAAATATCAAGCTAATACTCAAATTTTAGTGAATCAAACTAAGGGAGACAATCCTCAGTTTATGGCGCAAGAGGTTCAAAGTAATATTCAACTTGTAAATACGTATAAAGAAATTGTTAAAAGTCCTAGAATTTTAGATGAGGTGTCAAAGGACTTAGATGATAAGTATTCACCATCTAAATTGTCGAGTATGTTGACAATTACAAACCAAGAAAATACGCAACTTATCAACATCCAAGTTAAAAGTGGTCATAAACAAGATTCGGAAAAAATTGCGAATAGCTTCGCTAAAGTTACAAGTAAACAAATTCCGAAGATTATGAGTGTGGATAACGTATCAATTTTATCTAAAGCAGACGGTACAGCAGTTAAAGTCGCACCAAAAACTGTAGTGAATCTAATCGGTGCATTCTTTTTAGGATTAGTTGTCGCGCTTATATATATCTTCTTCAAAGTAATTTTCGATAAGCGAATTAAAGATGAAGAAGATGTAGAGAAAGAATTAGGATTGCCTGTATTGGGTTCAATTCAAAAATTTAATTAAGGATGGTTGCTACTTATGTCAAAAAAGGAAAATACGACAACAACACTATTTGTGTATGAAAAACCAAAATCAACAATTAGTGAAAAGTTTCGAGGTATACGTTCAAACATCATGTTTTCAAAAGCAAATGGTGAAGTAAAGCGCTTGTTGGTTACTTCTGAAAAGCCTGGTGCAGGTAAAAGTACAGTTGTATCGAATGTAGCGATTACTTATGCACAAGCAGGCTATAAGACGTTAGTTATTGACGGCGATATGCGTAAACCAACACAAAATTATATTTTTAATGAGCAAAATAATAATGGACTATCAAGCTTAATCATTGGTAGAACGACTATGTCAGAAGCAATTACGTCGACAGAAATTGATAATTTAGATTTACTAACAGCTGGTCCTGTACCTCCAAATCCATCTGAGTTAATTGGGTCTGAAAGGTTCAAAGAATTAGTTGATATGTTTAATAAACGTTACGACATTATTATTGTCGATACACCGCCAGTTAATACCGTGACTGATGCACAACTATATGCGCGTGCTATTAAAGATAGTCTGTTAGTAATTGATAGTGAAAAAAATGATAAAAATGAAGTTAAAAAAGCTAAAACACTTATGGAAAAAGCAGGCAGTAACATTCTAGGCGTCATTTTAAATAAGGCAAAAGTAGATAAATCTTCTAGTTATTATCACTATTATGGAGATGAATAAGTATGATTGATATTCATAACCATATATTGCCTAATATCGATGACGGTCCGACAAATGAAACAGAGATGCTGGATCTTTTAAGACAAGCGACAACACAAGGTGTTACAGAAATCATTGTAACATCACATCACTTACATCCTCGATATACCACACCTATAGAAAAAGTGAAATCATGTTTAAACCATATTGAAAGTTTAGAGGAAGTACAAGCACTGAATCTAAAGTTTTATTATGGTCAGGAAATAAGAATTACCGATCAAATCCTTAATGATATTGATCGAAAAGTTATTACCGGTATTAATGATTCACGCTATTTACTAATAGAATTTCCATCAAATGAAGTTCCACACTATACTGATCAATTATTTTTCGAATTACAGAGTAAAGGCTTTGTACCGATTATTGCACATCCAGAGCGGAATAAAGCAATAAGTCAAAACCTTGACATACTATACGATTTAATTAATAAAGGTGCTTTAAGTCAAGTGACAACGGCATCATTAGCGGGTATTTCCGGTAAAAAAATTAGAAAATTAGCAATTCAAATGATTGAAAACAATCTGACACATTTCATCGGTTCAGATGCGCATAACACAGAAATTAGACCGTTCTTAATGAAAGACCTATTTAATGATAAGAAATTACGTGACTATCATGAAGATATGAACGGATTTATTAGTAATGCGAAGTTAGTTGTTGATGATAAAAAAATTCCTAAACGAATGCCACAACAAGATTATAAACAGAAAAGATGGTTTGGGTTATAAACAGCAAATGAGGGGTTTTATGGCACATTTATCTGTGAAATTGCGGCTTTTAATACTAGCTTTAATCGATTCACTGATAGTGACATTTTCAGTATTCGTAAGTTATTACATTTTAGAACCGTATTTCAAAACATATTCTGTCAAATTATTAATATTGGCAGCTATATCACTATTCATATCGCATCATATTTCAGCATTTATTTTTAATATGTATCATCGAGCGTGGGAATATGCCAGTGTGAGTGAATTAATATTAATTGTTAAAGCTGTGACGACATCTATCGTTATTACGATGGTGGTCGTGACAATTGTTACAGGCAATAGACCGTTTTTTAGATTGTATTTAATTACTTGGATGATGCACTTGATTTTAATAGGCGGCTCAAGGTTATTTTGGCGTATTTATCGGAAATACCTTGGAGGTAAGTCATTTAATAAGAAGCCAACTTTAGTTGTTGGTGCTGGTCAAGCAGGTTCAATGCTGATTAGACAAATGTTGAAAAGTGACGAAATGAAACTTGAACCGGTATTAGCAGTCGATGATGACGAACATAAACGCAATATCACAATTACTGAGGGTGTAAAAGTCCAAGGTAAAATTGCGGATATTCCAGAACTAGTGAGGAAATATAAGATTAAAAAAATCATCATTGCAATTCCAACTATTGGTCAAGAGCGTTTGAAAGAAATTAATAATATTTGCCATATGGATGGCGTTGAGTTATTGAAAATGCCAAATATAGAAGACGTCATGTCTGGTGAGTTAGAAGTGAACCAACTGAAAAAAGTTGAAGTAGAAGATTTACTAGGCAGAGATCCTGTTGAATTAGATATGGATATGATATCAAATGAATTGACGAATAAAACTATTTTAGTTACGGGTGCAGGTGGTTCAATAGGATCAGAAATTTGTAGACAAGTTTGTAATTTCTATCCAGAACGTATTATTCTACTTGGCCATGGTGAAAACAGTATTTATTTAATCAATCGTGAATTGCGAAATCGCTTCGGAAAAAATGTTGATATCGTTCCTATTATAGCGGATGTGCAAAATAGAGCGCGTATGTTTGAAATTATGGAAAGGTATAAACCATACGCAGTTTATCATGCAGCAGCACACAAGCACGTACCGTTAATGGAAGACAACCCTGAAGAAGCAGTACGTAATAATATTTTAGGTACGAAAAATACTGCTGAAGCTGCTAAAAATGCAGAGGTAAAGAAATTCGTTATGATTTCTACGGATAAAGCTGTTAATCCACCTAATGTCATGGGAGCTTCAAAGCGAATTGCAGAAATGATTATTCAAAGTTTAAATGATGAAACGCATCGAACAAATTTTGTTGCAGTGAGATTTGGTAATGTACTTGGATCGAGAGGATCTGTGATTCCACTTTTCAAAAGTCAAATTGAAGAAGGTGGGCCAGTTACTGTGACACATCCTGAAATGACACGTTACTTTATGACAATTCCTGAAGCTTCTAGACTAGTTTTGCAGGCAGGGGCATTAGCAGAAGGTGGCGAAGTATTTGTGCTAGACATGGGAGAACCAGTGAAAATTGTAGATTTGGCACGTAATTTAATTAAGCTAAGTGGTAAAAAAGAAGACGACATACGCATTACTTATACAGGGATTAGACCCGGTGAAAAAATGTTTGAAGAGCTTATGAATAAAGATGAGGTTCATCCTGAACAAGTATTTGAAAAAATTTATCGTGGCAAAGTACAACATATGAAATGTAATGAAGTTGAAGCGATTATTCAAGACATCGTCAATGACTTTAGTAAAGAAAAAATTATTAACTATGCCAATGGCAAAAAGGGAGATAATTATGTTCGATGACAAAATTTTATTAATTACTGGGGGCACAGGATCATTCGGTAATGCTGTTATGAAACGGTTTTTAGATTCTAATGTTAAAGAAATTCGTATTTTTTCACGCGATGAGAAAAAACAAGATGACATTCGAAAAAAATATAATAATTCAAAATTAAAGTTCTACATTGGTGATGTGCGTGATAGTCAAAGTGTAGAAACAGCAATGCGAGGTGTTGATTACGTATTCCATGCAGCAGCTTTAAAACAAGTGCCGTCATGTGAATTCTTTCCAGTTGAGGCAGTGAAGACAAATATTATTGGTACAGAAAATGTCTTACAAAGTGCTATTCATCAAAATGTTAAAAAAGTCATATGTTTATCTACAGATAAGGCAGCGTATCCTATTAATGCTATGGGTATTTCGAAAGCAATGATGGAAAAAGTATTCGTAGCCAAATCAAGAAATATTCGTAGTGAACAAACGCTTATTTGCGGTACAAGATACGGTAATGTGATGGCTTCAAGAGGATCAGTAATTCCTTTGTTTATCGACAAAATCAAAGCTGGAGAACCTTTAACGATTACAGATCCTGATATGACAAGATTTTTAATGAGCTTAGAAGATGCGGTAGAACTAGTTGTTCATGCATTTAAGCATGCAGAGACAGGCGATATCATGGTTCAAAAAGCACCAAGTTCAACGGTAGGGGATCTTGCGACCGCATTATTAGAATTGTTTGAAGCTGATAATGCAATTGAAATCATTGGTACGCGACATGGAGAGAAAAAAGCAGAAACATTGTTGACGAGAGAAGAATACGCACAATGTGAAGATATGGGTGATTATTTTAGAGTGCCGGCAGACTCCAGAGATTTAAATTATAGTAATTATGTTGAAACCGGTAACGAAAAGATTACGCAATCTTATGAATATAACTCCGATAATACACATATTTTAACGGTGGAAGAGATAAAAGAAAAACTTTTAACACTAGAATATGTTAGAAACGAATTGAATGATTATAAAGCTTCAATGAGATAGGAGAGATTGACGTTGAATATTGTAATTACAGGAGCAAAAGGTTTTGTAGGAAAAAACTTGAAAGCAGATTTAACATCAACGACAGATCATCATATTTTCGAAGTACATCGACAAACTAAAGAGGAAGAATTAGAGTCAGCGTTGTTGAAAGCAGACTTTGTCGTGCATTTAGCGGGAGTTAATCGACCTGAACATGACAAAGAATTCAGCTTAGGAAACGTGAGTTATTTAGATCATGTGCTTGATATATTAACTAGAAATAAGAAAAAGCCGGCGATATTATTATCGTCTTCAATACAAGCAACACAAGATAATCCTTATGGTGAGAGTAAGTTGCAAGGTGAACAGCTATTAAGACAATATGCCGAAGAGTATGGCAATACGGTTTATATTTATCGCTGGCCAAATTTATTCGGCAAGTGGTGTAAGCCGAATTATAACTCAGTGATAGCAACATTTTGTTACAAAATTGCACGTAACGAAGAGATTCAAGTTAATAATCGGGACGTTGAACTAACGCTAAACTACGTGGATGATATCGTCGCTGAAATAAAACGTGCTATAGAAGGAAATCCAACGATTGAAAATGGTGTACCTACAGTACCAAATGTATTTAAAGTGACATTGGGAGAAATTGTAGATTTATTATACAAGTTCAAACAGTCACGTCTCGATCGAACATTGCCGAAATTAGATAACTTGTTTGAAAAAGATTTGTATAGTACGTATTTAAGCTATCTACCTAGTACAGACTTTAGTTATCCCTTACTTATGAATGTGGATGATAGGGGTTCTTTTACAGAATTTATAAAAACACCGGATCGTGGTCAAGTTTCTGTAAATATTTCTAAGCCAGGTATTACTAAAGGTAATCACTGGCATCATACTAAAAACGAAAAATTTCTAGTCGTATCAGGTAAAGGGGTAATTCGTTTTAGACATGTTAATGATGATGAAATCATTGAATATTACGTTTCTGGCGACAAATTAGAAGTTGTAGACATACCAGTAGGATACACACATAATATTGAAAATTTAGGCGACACAGATATGGTAACTATTATGTGGGTGAATGAAATGTTTGATCCAAATCAGCCAGATACGTATTTCTTGGAGGTATAGCGCATGGAAAAACTAAAATTAATGACAATAGTTGGTACAAGGCCTGAAATCATTCGTTTATCATCAACGATTAAAGCATGTGATCAATATTTTAATCAGATATTAGTACACACTGGTCAAAATTATGATTATACATTGAATCAAATTTTCTTTGATGATTTGGAATTAAGACAACCGGACCACTACTTAGAGGCTGTTGGAAGTAACCTCGGAGAAACGATGGGGAATATTATTGCGAAGACATATGACGTTTTATTACGCGAACAACCGGATGCACTTTTAATTCTTGGTGATACAAATAGTTGTTTAGCAGCAGTATCTGCTAAACGATTAAAGATTCCTGTGTTTCATATGGAAGCGGGTAATAGATGCTTTGATCAGAATGTACCTGAAGAAATCAATCGTAAAATTGTTGACCATGTCAGTGATGTGAATCTACCTTATACGGAACATAGCAGACGGTATTTATTAGATGAAGGCTTCAATAAAGCGAATATCTTTGTGACAGGATCACCGATGACAGAAGTGATAGAAGCGCATCGAGATAAAATTAATCACAGTGACGTTTTAAATAAACTAGGATTAGAACCGCAACAATACATTTTAGTATCTGCGCATAGAGAAGAGAATATCGATAATGAAAAGAATTTTAAATCATTAATGAATGCGATAAATGATATTGCCAAAAAGTATAAAATGCCTGTGATTTATTCAACGCATCCAAGAAGTTGGAAGAAAATTGAAGAAAGTAAATTTGAATTTGATCCATTAGTTAAACAGTTAAAGCCATTTGGTTTCTTTGATTATAATGCATTGCAAAAAGATGCATTTGTTGTGCTATCAGATAGTGGAACATTGTCAGAAGAGTCGTCTATTTTGAAGTTCCCTGGTGTCCTTATTCGAACTTCCACAGAAAGACCGGAAGTACTAGATAAAGGTACGGTTATTGTAGGTGGTATTACCTATAACAATCTAATCCAATCTGTTGAACTAGCAAGAGAGATGCAAAACAATAACGAACCGATGATTGATGCTATTGATTATAAAGACACTAACGTTTCGACAAAAGTAGTTAAAATTATTCAAAGTTATAAAGATATTATCAATCGAAATACTTGGAGGAAATGACGATGAGGATAGCGATTCTTGGCGCTACTAACATTAAGCATATGTCATTATTATCACACTATTTAAACCACATTGATTTGAATATCAATGAGGTGGACATTATATACACTGACAAATATGATATCGAAGAACATATCCAAGGCATCAATAATTACTATAAATATAAAGTAGATATTAAAGAAGATTGGACATTTATCAAAAAAGCTATTGCTTACTATCGATTTAGGCCATACGCTATGAAAATTCTTAAAGAAAATCATTATGATTTTGTCATAGTATGGGGAAGTTATACAGGACACTTATTTAAAAGTTTTTTAGAAAAACACTATAAAAATAAATTTATTTTAAATATAAGGGACTACTTTTTTGAAAATAATAAACTTATTAAGTATAGAATGAAAAAAATCGTTGATGCTAGCAGGCTGACAACATTATCTTCAGAAGGTTTTCTTAAATTTTTACCTAAATCTGAAAAATATAGAATTATTTATAGTTATAACATGAGTATTATTAGAGAAAGTAATGTGACCGATGGATTCAAAAAAAGATGGCCAATTAATATAGGTTTTATTGGTAATGTTAGATTTAATGAGATAAATCAAAAATTGATAAAGGAACTGGCAAATGATTCAAGGTTCCATATGCAATATTTTGGAACAGGGTCGGAAAAATTAGAAGTCTTTGCTCGAGAAAATTTTATTAATAATATTACATTTTCTGGCGGCTTTGACTTGAAAGAAACACCGAAATATTTAAATGAAATTGATATACTTAATAATTTGTTTGGTAATCAAAATATTGCTTTAGATACTGCTTTATCCATAAGAATGTATTATGCGTTGTTTTTAAACAAACCTATTATTACAACAGATGATACATTCACCGCTACAGAAGCTAATAAATTCGGACTGGGTTTTAGTATTAATCCAGAAAATTTAAAAGGTATTGGTGATGAATTGATGGATTGGTATAACAATTTGGATGTAATGGACATTAATCATAAGAGAGAAGCTTATAGAAACGATGTAATTGAAAATAATAAACAGTTCTATCAAGAGATAGGCAGGATATTTAATGAATAAGATATATAATGTCACTTCATATGTTATTGCCATTTTAATGTTTCCTTGCCTTATGTTAGGTGATAAACCTTTATTATTTTTAGCACCTATAAGTTATGGAGTAGGAAAGCTCTTTATAAGCTTCTCGAATAATCCGAATTTTAAATTTTCGAAAATTGTATACGATGTTTTAGGTTTTCTTAGATTAGTATTTATACCTGCTATGATAGTGTTTTTCCAGGATTCAACTATAGATAATTTACCATTAGGACAAGCTTATTTTAATCAAGCGGTTATTTATATGAGTGTGGAGTTTATCATAGGCTCTCTATTTATATTGATACTATCTAAATTATTCAAACATGAAGTGGTATCAAGAAATAGCTTTACACTTTCTGGATCATCAATTTATTACATTGTGTTTGGTCTTGTTATTTGTGGGATTTTTGTAGCTTTTCCCGAAGTGCGCAAAAACATATCATTTTTAATTATTAAAACAGATGCAATGGGAAGAGGAACCGAAGCAACAAGTGGTTTAAATGTCCTTTTTGTAATGCTATTTCAACTTGCCTTAGCGTTATTATTCTTAATAATCGCATATGCTTCATATAAAAAGTATAAAGAGAATCCTAAAATTATTTATGTTGTATTGCCGCTAGCTATAGGAATTTTAAATATTAGTTTAATTGTTGGTGAAAGAAGAAGTTATCAACTTTATACGATGGTTGCTGTTTTAACAGTGGTGTCACTCTTGTTTTCTAAGCACAAAAGACGTATCAATATCATTATTATATCTGTTGGTATTTTCGTATTAGCATTGATGACACTATATAAAGAATTGTATGTGTTTAATTATAGTTCATATAGCGAGGCGTTAAATAGTACAAGTGTAAGTAATCTTAAGATAGTTGACACGTTGCAGTCATATTTTTATGGACCTAGCAATATTGCAGCTTCTATAGACTATTTGAATTACTATAATGGTTCGTTCAAACAATATTTATTTGATAATACTAGAGCTGTTTTTGGTTTTAATTTCTTTGTAGATAAAAAGCAGTTGATTACTAGCCAACTTTTTAACCAATTGATATATGGTAGTAAACAATTGACTGGGCATCTAATTTCGAGTGCTGGATATGGAATTATTTATTTTGGACCCTTATTCTTCTATTTGAATTTAATTGCAAATATCTTTTTTGCATTTCTGAGTGAGTATATTATTCGGAAGAGTCATTCGTTAGAAGTGATATTTATTGGTACATATATTTATATGAGACTTATTACGAGTATTTTTAGTCACCCGACACCATTAATCACATTGATTTCTATGATTTTAGTTGTATATGTTATAGCTATTATCCCAGGCATTATAATAAAAAAATTTACTAAAAAAGTAGGGATAGAATGATTATAAAAACATTTATGAAATCGAAAATATTTAGATTAATGAATACACCACTATTATTATTTTATAAGAAAGAATATTTAACTGGATATTATTTTGAAAATAAAGTGGCTGGATGGTTATGGGCGTGGAAAGCTGTTCCGTTCAAGTTGTTAGGAATAAATACGAGCTTGCCATTTCCTGCAGATATAACTGTTAGAATGCATAACCCTAATAACATTGTTTTTGATAAAAATGATATTCATATTTTCCAATCGCCCGGGACGTATTTTAATAATTTTTCAGCAGTTATATATATAGGTAGAGGTGTTTATATAGCGCCTAACGTAGGTATTATTACAGCTAATCATAATATTAAAAATTTGAAGTCACATGCACCAGGTGAAGATGTCAAAATAGGGAATTATAGTTGGATTGGAATGAACTCAGTTATATTACCAGGAGTAGAATTGGGGGAACATACAATTGTAGGGGCTGGGTCGGTTGTAACAAAAAGTTTTCCAGAAGGTAACGTTGTTATAGGTGGAAATCCAGCGAAAGTCATCAAGAAAATCTGAGGTTAATTATGAGATTAAATAAATTTATTGGCGATTCGTTCTTAATGATTTTAAGCAGTGGCATCGCTCAAGTCATATTAATCATCACTACCCCAATTATTACAAGACTATATTCACCTACAGAATTTGGTGAGTTTACAATTTTTTCAAATATCGCAATGATTTTAATACCAATAATAAATGCAAGATACGATTTGTTGATTGTGAATACCAAAAATGACCGTAGTGCTAATATACTTTCACAAATCAGTTTTTTGATATCATTGCTTATTTTATTAATACTGATACCAATATTTGCGATTAGTGCATGGTTATACCCAAACTTTATATTAGATTTTATTTTCATTATTATTATGTTGTTTTTGGTAAGTTTAACAAACATTTTTACAAATTATCTAAATAAGGAAAGAAAATATAAAGTGTTAAGTTTGATTAATGTGTTTAGAGCTGGATCAATGGCTTTACTTCAAATCATTTTCGGACTTTTAGCATTAGGAAGTCTAGGATTAATTATTGGTTTTTCATTATCCTATATCGCAGGCATTACACTAGGATATAAAACGTTTAAAAAGCACTTTAATATTGTGAGAGATAAAGAAGAAACTAAAGCATTATTTTTAGAAAATAAAAATCAGTTAGTTTATTCAACACCATCAATATTATTAAATAGTTTGTCTTTCTCGGTTGTTGTGTTCTTTATAGGTATTTTGTATACCAATACAGAAGTAGGTATTTATGGTATGGCCATAAGAGTACTAGGAATACCAGTGACAATTATTTCTTTAGGGTTATCAAAAATATTTATGCAACAAGCTAATGACTATTATATTGAGCATGGTAACTTCCGAAATTTATTACTTAAATTTAGTTCCATACTGGTTATAGTTTCTATAATTCTTTATGTGCCACTTTATTTGTTCAGTGAAGAATTAGTCAATATATTATTAGGACACAGCTGGGTTGACGCAATTACAGTTATAAAAATTGTTATCCCATTATTTGTTATCAGGCTGATTGTATCAACGGTATCACTTTCTGTGATTGTATTACAAAAACAACAGTTAGAATTAATACTACAAGCGTTATTTTTAATAGGTACTACTGTAACATTTGTTATATCAAAAATGCTTAATTTAACTTTTTTAAACTTTGTATCTATTAATACAGTTGTTTTAATCCTATCGTACATGATATTTTTCATAGCACTCTATTATTTTGCTAAAAATAAGCAGTTCAAAAATTCTTAGTCTAAATTCATTAATAAAAAGGACGTCGATTAGATGAGTGAAAAAAAGATTTTGATTTTATGTCAGTATTTTTATCCGGAATATGTATCTTCTGCGACGTTACCAACACAATTGGCAGAAGATTTAATTGCGAATCACATTAATGTCGATGTCATGTGTGGATGGCCATATGAATATAGTAATCATAAACAGGTTTCTAAAACCGAGATGCATCGTGGTATTCGCATTCGACGTCTCAAGTATTCGAGGTTTAATAACAAAAGTAAGGTTGGAAGGATCATCAATTTCTTTAGTTTATTTTCAAAATTCGTAATTAATATACCTAAAATGTTGAAATATGATCAGATTCTTGTTTACTCTAATCCACCAATCTTGCCATTAATACCAGACGTTCTACACAGACTGTTTAAGAAAGAATATTCTTTTGTGGTGTATGATATAGCACCTGATAATGCGATTAAGACAGGTGCAACACGTCCAGGTAGCATGATTGATAAACTGATGCGTTACATTAATAAACATGTCTACAAGAATGCTGAAAATGTCATTGTCCTTGGTACGGAAATGAAAAACTACTTAGTAAATCATCAAATTTCTAAAAATCCTGACAATATTCATGTGATTCCTAACTGGTATGACATGCGTCAGTTACAAGACAATCATATCTATAATGACACATTTAAAGATTACCGTGAGCAATACGACAAGATTATATTGTATAGCGGTAATATGGGGCAGTTACAGGATACGGAGACACTTATCTCATTTTTAAAATTAAATAAGGATCAGCCTCAAACGTTAACAATACTTTGTGGTCATGGTAAGAAATTTGCAGATGTCAAAACGGCAATAGAAGACCATCGTATTGAAAATGTTAAAATGTTTGAGTTTTTAACAGGTACAGACTATGCTGACGTATTAAAAATTGCGGATGTATGTATTGCATCACTGATTAAAGAAGGCGTTGGTTTAGGCGTGCCGAGCAAGAATTATGGCTACCTTGCAGCTAAGAAGCCGTTGGTACTCATCATGGATAAGCAATCTGATATCGTTCAACATGTTGAACAATATGATGCGGGTATCCAAATTGATAATGGCGATGCACATGCCATTTATAACTTCATCAACACTCACTCGAGTAAGGAATTGCACGAGATGGGTGAGCGCGCACATCAACTGTTTAAAGATAAATATACGAGAGAAATTAATACTATGAAGTATTACAATCTGTTGAAGTGAGGAGATAATTATGAAGCGATTATTCGATGTAGTGAGTTCAATTTATGGTTTAGTAGTTTTAAGTCCGATTCTGTTAATTACAGCATTACTAATTAAAATGGAATCACCTGGACCAGCCATTTTCAAACAAAAAAGACCGACGATTAATAATGAATTGTTTAATATTTATAAGTTTAGATCAATGAAAATAGACACACCTAATGTTGCAACTGATTTAATGGATTCAACATCGTATATAACAAAGACAGGGAAGGTCATTCGTAAGACCTCTATTGATGAATTGCCACAATTATTGAATGTTTTAAAAGGAGAAATGTCAATTGTAGGTCCTAGACCAGCTCTTTATAATCAATACGAATTAATCGAAAAACGTACAAAAGCGAACGTGCATACGATTAGACCAGGTGTAACAGGGCTAGCTCAAGTGATGGGGAGAGATGATATTACTGATGATCAAAAAGTAGCGTATGATCATTATTACTTAACACATCAATCTATGATGCTTGATATGTATATCATATATAAAACAATTAAAAATATCGTTACTTCAGAAGGTGTGCATCACTAATGAGAAAAAATATTTTAATTACAGGCGTACATGGATATATCGGTAATGCTTTAAAAGATAAGCTTATTGAACAAGGACATCAAGTGGATCAAATTAATGTTAGGAATCAATTATGGAAGTCGACCTCGTTCAAAGGTTATGATGTTTTAATTCATACAGCAGCTTTGGTTCACAACAATTCACCTCAAGCAAGGCTATCTGATTATATGCAAGTGAATATGTTGCTTACGAAACAATTGGCACAAAAGGCTAAAGCTGAAGACGTTAAACAATTTATTTTTATGAGTACTATGGCAGTTTATGGAAAAGAAGGTCAGGTTGGTAAATCAGATCAAATTGATACACAAACACCAATGAACCCTACGACCAATTATGGTATTTCCAAAAAGTTAGCTGAACAAGCATTACAAGAGTTGATCAGTGATTCGTTTAAAGTAGCAATTGTGAGACCACCAATGATTTATGGTGCACATTGCCCAGGAAATTTCCAACGGTTAATGCAATTGTCAAAGCGATTGCCAATCATTCCAAATATTAACAATCAGCGGAGTGCATTATATATTAAACATCTGACAGCATTTATTGATCAATTAATATCATTAGAAGTGACAGGAGTGTATCATCCTCAAGATAGTTTTTACTTTGATACATCGTCAGTAATGTATGAAATACGTCGCCAATCACATCGTAAAACGGTATTGATCAACATGCCTTCAATGCTAAATAAGTATTTTAATAAATTGTCGGTCTTTAGAAAATTATTCGGCAATTTAACATACAGCAATACGTTATATGAAAATAATAATGCGCTTGAAGTTATTCCTGGAAAAATGTCACTTGTTATTGCGGACATCATGGATGAAACGACAACCAAAGATAAGGCATAAGTCATCTATTAAATAAAATCAACATACAAATCGTTTTATTTGGAGGTTATAGTATGAAGTTAACAGTAGTTGGCTTAGGTTATATTGGTTTACCAACATCAATTATGTTTGCAAAGCATGGCGTCGATGTGCTTGGTGTTGATATTAATCAGCAAAGGATTGATAAGTTACAAAGTGGTCAAATTAGTATTGAAGAACCTGGATTACAAGAGGTTTATGAAGAGGTACTGTCATCGGGAAAATTGAAGGTATCTACAACGCCAGAAGCATCTGATGTTTTTATCATTGCCGTTCCGACGCCGAATAATGATGATCAGTACCGGTCATGTGACATTTCGCTAGTTATGCGTGCATTAGATAGTATTTTACCATTTTTAGAAAAAGGAAATACCATTATTGTAGAGTCGACAATTGCGCCCAAAACGATGGATGATTTTGTAAAACCAGTCATTGAAAATTTAGGGTTTACAATAGGTGAAGATATTTATTTAGTACATTGTCCAGAACGTGTACTGCCAGGAAAAATTTTAGAAGAATTAGTTCATAACAATCGCATCATTGGCGGTGTGACTAAAGCTTGTATTGAAGCGGGTAAACGTGTCTATCGCACATTCGTTCAGGGAGAAATGATTGAAACAGATGCACGTACTGCTGAAATGAGTAAGCTAATGGAAAACACATATAGAGACGTGAATATTGCTTTAGCTAATGAATTAACAAAAATTTGCAATAACTTAAATATTAATGTATTAGATGTGATTGAAATGGCAAACAAACATCCGCGTGTTAATATCCATCAACCTGGTCCAGGTGTAGGCGGTCATTGTTTAGCTGTTGATCCGTACTTTATTATTGCTAAAGACCCTGAAAATGCAAAGTTAATTCAAACTGGACGTGAAATTAATAATTCAATGCCGGCCTATGTTGTTGATACAACGAAGCAAATCATCAAAGCGTTGAGCGGGAATAAAGTCACAGTATTTGGTTTAACTTATAAAGGTGATGTTGATGATATAAGAGAATCACCAGCATTTGATATTTATGAGCTATTAAATCAAGAACCAGACATAGAAGTATGTGCTTATGATCCACATGTTGAATTAGATTTTGTGGAACATGATATGTCACATGCTGTCAAAGACGCATCGCTAGTATTGATTTTAAGTGACCACTCAGAATTTAAAAATTTATCGGACAGTCATTTTGATAAAATGAAGCATAAAGTGATTTTTGATACAAAAAACGTTGTGAAATCATCATTTGAAGATGTATCGTATTATAATTATGGCAATATATTTAATTTTATCGACAAATAAAATGTGTCAAACTAGGACATACATGATTAAGGAAAGATAAGCTGTCATGTGTTTGAACTTCAGAGAGGATAATGTTATGAAAAAAATTATGGTTATTTTCGGTACGAGACCCGAAGCAATAAAAATGGCACCATTAGTAAAAGAAATTGATCATAATGGGAACTTTGAAGCGAACATTGTGATTACAGCACAACATAGAGATATGTTAGATAGTGTGTTAAGTATATTTGATATTCAAGCTGATCATGATTTAAATATTATGCAAGATCAACAAACGTTAGCGGGCCTTACGGCGAATGCGCTTGCTAAACTTGATAGCATCATTAATGAGGAACAGCCGGATATGATTTTAGTACATGGTGATACTACAACGACTTTTGTAGGAAGCTTGGCAGCATTTTATCATCAAATTCCGGTCGGACATGTAGAAGCTGGACTTCGAACACATCAGAAATACTCACCATTTCCTGAAGAGTTAAATCGAGTCATGGTAAGTAATATTGCTGAATTGAATTTTGCGCCAACAGTAATTGCAGCTAAAAATTTACTTTTTGAAAACAAAGACAAAGAGAGTATCTTTATTACTGGAAATACAGTTATTGACGCATTGTCAACAACAGTTCAAAATGATTTTGTTTCAACGATTATTAATAAACATAAAGGTAAGAAAGTTATTTTACTAACAGCGCATCGTCGTGAAAATATTGGGGAACCGATGCATCAGATTTTTAAAGCAGTAAGAGATTTGGCAGATGAATATAAAGATGTTGTCTTCATTTATCCAATGCATCGTAATCCAAAGGTAAGAGCGATTGCCGAAAAATATTTATCTGGGAGAAATCGGATTGAATTAATTGAGCCATTAGATGCGATTGAGTTCCATAATTTTACAAATCAATCGTACCTCGTGCTGACAGATTCTGGTGGTATTCAAGAGGAGGCTCCTACATTTGGAAAACCTGTGTTGGTATTAAGGAATCATACAGAGCGTCCCGAAGGCGTTGAGGCGGGAACATCGAGAGTAATTGGCACAGATTATGACAATATTGTTCGAAATGTGAAACAATTGATTGAGGATGATGAAGCGTATCAACGTATGAGTCAAGCGAATAATCCATATGGTGATGGACAAGCATCACGACGTATTTGTGAAGCAATAGAATATTATTTTGGATTGCGTTCAGACAAGCCGGATGAATTCGTACCTTTACGTCACAAATAATAAAAAAACCCTAATCATGAAGTTGGTTTAGACAACCAGCGGTGACTAGGGGTTTTTAATATGTTTATTTTTGATAGTGGTAGCCAATATCATATTTGAATACTTTATTTGATAATATTGGACTTTGCTGTTCATCGTCATCACTTTTTAAACGTACATTTTTATGAGCTTCTTTAAATACATCGGAATTCAACCAATTATTAAAGCTATCTTCAGATTCCCAAATAGTTAAGATTTTAACTTCATCTGTATCCTTGGTATTTAATGTTTTAGTGACAAACATTTGTTGGAAGCCTTCAATAGTTTCAATACCTTGTCTATTGTAAAAACGTTCAATCGTTTCTTCCGCACTGCCTTTTTGTAATTGTAATCTATTTTCTGCCATAAACATGGGCAATCACTCCTCTATTTTATTATTTGATTTGGGTAATGTTTTTACAAATGTAAAGAGTACAGCGGTTTGTATGATAACCATTATGATTAATCCTATACGGACTGCAAGAACATCCACCATATAAATTGAAAAACCTATTACAATGTATAAGCTAATTAAAATTTTAATTTTCTGTTGTAGCGTGTAGCCTCGATGTAAATAAAAGTTTTCTACATATTCTTTATAAATTTTTTGATTAATAAGCCAATTGTAAAAGCGATCTGAACTTCGAGCAAAACAAAAAACTGCTACGAGTAAAAAAGGGGTCGTTGGCAGTAAAGGTAATACGGCACCTGCAATACCAAGCGCTGTAAATATTAAGCCAATGACGATTAAAATAAGTCGCATTGAAAAAACTCCATTCTAGTACTAATGCGCATGTAATATTGTTTTAGTAATATAAATCATGCTAAATATAATGTGTATGATAAGTGCAATGACTCAGTAAAATGAAACGTTGTTGAATTATCCTTGTCCCATTAACGCATTTTAAGCGCGACTTTCATAACAACCAAACTATTTAATGAGAATTGTTCTCAAGTATTATAGTTATATTATGTGTTTTATTTTTGAAAAGTGCAATATGTTTTCGAAAATAAGATTATTTTTATGTGCAAAAACGACGCAAAAGTTTTAAAAATGAGACTTCTGTGAGCTGATTATTTTATAAAATGTAAACGCTTACTATATAATGTGAATCATATCGTTTAAAAGCATTATTAAATATGATGCTAAGAGATTTATATTATAGCCAATAAACAAAGGAGAGATAATATGGCAGTAAACGTTCGAGATTATATTGCAGAGAATTATGGTTTATTTATCAATGGGGAATTTGTTAAAGGTAGCAGTGACGAAACAATCGAAGTGACTAATCCAGCAACTGGAGAAACACTATCACATATTACAAGAGCAAAAGATAAAGATGTCGATCATGCAGTCGAAGTGGCGCAAGAGGCATTTGAATCATGGTCATTAACTTCTAAATCAGAACGTGCACAAATGTTGCGTGATATTGGTGATAAATTAATGGCACAAAAAGATAAAATTGCAATGATTGAAACATTAAATAATGGTAAACCGATTCGTGAGACAACAGCAATTGATATTCCATTTGCTGCAAGACATTTCCATTATTTCGCAAGTGTTATTGAAACAGAAGAAGGTACAGTGAATGATATCGATAAAGACACAATGAGTATCGTACGTCATGAGCCGATTGGCGTCGTAGGTGCTGTTGTTGCTTGGAACTTCCCAATGCTATTAGCTGCATGGAAGATTGCGCCAGCCATTGCTGCAGGTAATACAATTGTGATTCAACCTTCGTCTTCAACACCATTAAGTTTATTGGAAGTTGCTAAAATTTTCCAAGAGGTATTACCTAAAGGTGTTGTCAATATACTAACGGGTAAAGGTTCAGAATCAGGTAATGCAATTTTCAATCATGATGGTGTAGATAAATTATCATTTACGGGCTCAACTGATGTAGGTTATCAAGTTGCCGAAGCTGCAGCAAAACATCTAGTACCTGCTACATTAGAACTTGGTGGTAAAAGCGCCAATATCATATTGGATGATGCTAATTTAGACCTTGCAGTTGAAGGTATTCAGTTAGGTATTTTATTCAACCAAGGTGAAGTATGTAGTGCAGGTTCTCGATTATTAGTTCATGAAAAAATTTATGATCAATTGGTGCCACGTTTACAAGAGGCATTTTCAAATATTAAAGTTGGAGACCCACAAGATGAAGCTACACAAATGGGTAGTCAAACTGGTAAGGATCAATTAGATAAAATTCAATCATATATTGATGCAGCAAAAGAATCAGATGCACAAATTTTAGCAGGTGGTCATCGCTTAACTGAAAATGGGTTAGATAAAGGATTCTTCTTTGAACCGACATTAATTGCTGTGCCAGATAATCATCATAAATTAGCGCAAGAAGAAATATTTGGACCAGTTTTAACAGTGATTAAAGTGAAGGATGATCAAGAAGCAATTGATATAGCTAATGATTCAGAGTATGGTTTAGCTGGCGGCGTATTTTCTCAAAATATCACACGTGCATTAAATATTGCTAAAGCTGTTCGTACAGGACGTATTTGGATTAACACTTACAACCAAGTACCAGAAGGTGCACCATTTGGTGGTTATAAAAAATCAGGTATCGGACGAGAAACTTATAAAGGTGCGTTAAGTAACTATCAACAAGTTAAAAATATTTATATTGATACAAGCAACGCTTTAAAAGGTTTGTACTAGAATCAATATCATTTTTGAGGCGTGTTCGTAGGTCAGTCTAGCGGTAAGTCTTAACATGTTTACGGAGTTGTTTAGATTTTAAGCGAAACAAAATATTTAGGAACATGCATAATGATATTAGGATATAATGACTAAAATAATAGCAGTAGGATGGTTTTTAATTGCAAATCATCATACTGCTGTTTTTAATTATGCTAATTTGCGAGCGGCTATTATAAAGACAGAGTTGTTTATTAATTGTGGTGATTTAGAAATGTGAAGTTCTATATGCAAAGTCATCGTTTGTTTTAATATGTGGAACAATCATTAAAGCTATTGCGATTTTTTGAACTTAATGAAACTAAACAATAAATTTGAGATGCTTTTTTGTCATTTTTATGTAACTAACACAATAATCTCGTACATTATTAAAAATTTCTATATGATAGGGATAAAGCAAAGAGCGAGTGTGCTGTAAAAGTTTTTCCAAGGTGATATTACATAAAGGTATAAAGGGTAAAGATTAATGAGTTGTCATGTGAAGAACGATGGTGTATAAATCATGGTTAATTACGGAAGCATTAATATTAATCTGAGAAGCTATAAAGAATTATTTTTAAAAGCGACAATATTAAATACGACGCATTTATTTAGGAGTGGCAAACGTATGAATGGGAAAAAGGCGAATACGATAAACAGATACAAATATTTTCATCATGTCAATCATCAAAAAATTCAACAAAGTTCTAAAAAGACGCTGTGGGCATCACTTATCATCACATTGTTATTTACAGTGATTGAATTTGTCGGAGGTTTAGTATCTAATTCATTGGCATTACTGTCAGATTCATTTCATATGCTTAGTGATGTATTAGCACTTGGTTTATCCATGTTGGCCATTTATTTTGCAAGTAAGAAGCCGACTGCACGATATACATTTGGATATTTAAGATTTGAGATATTAGCTGCATTTTTAAATGGTTTAGCATTAATTGTCATTTCAATCTGGATTTTATATGAAGCTATTGTACGTATTATTTATCCGCAACCAATTGAAAGTGGCATTATGTTTATGATTGCTAGTATTGGTTTACTCGTCAATATTATTTTGACTATTATCCTTGTAAGGTCTTTAAAACAAGAAGACAATATCAATATTCAAAGTGCATTATGGCATTTCATGGGAGACTTATTGAACTCTATTGGTGTCATCGTTGCAGTTGTATTGATTTACTTTACAGGATGGCGCATCATCGACCCAATCATTAGTATTGTAATTTCACTCATCATTTTACGTGGTGGTTATAAAATTACGCGTAATGCGTGGTTGATTTTAATGGAAAGTGTGCCTCAACATTTGGATACTGATCAAATTATGGCAGATATTAAAAACATAGATGGCATATTAGATGTACATGAATTTCATTTGTGGAGTATTACAACAGAGCATTATTCATTAAGTGCCCATGTTGTGTTAGATAAAAAATATGAGGGCGATGATTATCAAGCGATTGATCAAGTATCATCATTGTTGAAAGAAAAATATGGCATTGCACATTCAACGTTGCAAATTGAAAACTTGCAATTGAATCCATTAGATGAGCCATACTTCGACAAATTAACATAAATAAAACATTGTAGCGCCTAAAACATTAATCTATGTCATAGGCGCACGTTTTGTTTTGGATTATGTTGCATCATTTAAATGATTTTCGTCAATTTCTTTGATGCTATCTACATCTAACACGACATCTTTAGGTTTCAAAATATGAATATGTTTTTCATCATTTGTATGTAAAATGCGTTCTATGATGTATCTTTGACCGGCCATTGTTTCTACAGCAATCTTTTTATTTCTTGCTAAACTTGCTACGACGGATTCTTTATCCATAATGATAGCCCCCTATATATATGTTTATTTACTTATACCCTAACATTATTTTTATACTCTTTGAAAATATATTTTACAGAATTTTATCTAGATATTTAAAAAAATCGCTCAATATCCTTGTAATCCGATAAGGATTGTAGTAATATTTTTTCAACCATTGTTATAGGAGGTCTTATTAATGACATTATTTTTATTAGAAGCTAACAATCTTGATTTTGCATCAACGAAAGAAGAACTAGAAGCAAAGGCAGCATCACTATCTACGAAGACAATTCCAACATTAATTGAAGTACAAGCTACTGAAAATTTAACTCATGGTTATTTTATTGTGGAAGCAAATGACGAAGCAGAAGCTAAACAATTTTTAACAAAAGCAGGTATTAGTATTCAATTAGTCAAAGAAGTACGCTTAGTTGGTAAAGATTTAGATGAAGTTAAAAATGGTGATGCACATGTTGATTACCTTGTAACTTGGAACATTCCTGAAGGTATTACGATGGATCAGTATTTAGCACGTAAAAAGAAAAATTCTATTCATTATGAAGAAGTACCGGAAGTTGAATTTAAACGCACATATGTATGTGAAGATATGTCTAAATGTATTTGTTTATACAACGCACCTGATGAAGAAGCGGTACGTCGCGCGCGCAAAGCAGTTGATACACCGATTGATGGCATCGAAAAACTTTAATAAGACAACAAGTTGATGAGATATATGTATATAGGTTTGGCGTGGTTTGAGATGGCAGTTAATTAGAATAGCTCAATGCTATAAATGTAAGTAGTTGATATGGCGAAACTAATGAACTATATGCAATTATTGGCTAAAACAATCATTTTATTAAATTTTGTAGAGCTGAAATTAATATAACGTCGTTAATTGAATAACGCTTATGTTATAAGAGTGCTCGCACCAAACCATAATCATCTATAGATATAACAATTCACGATTTAAGGGCTGTGTTTGGCATAGCCCTTTAGATATACATTTAATTCTTATTAAAATAGTAGGGAATAAAAGGGGGCTTGTCATGATTAAAATACAACAATTACAACATCACTTTGGATTGCATAAAGTAATTCATAACTTTAATTTGGACATTAGTAAGGGAGAAATAGTCACTTTTATAGGAAAAAGTGGTTGCGGGAAGTCTACTTTACTCAATATTATCGGTGGATTTATTCATCCATCATCTGGTCGTGTCATTATTGATAACGAAATTAAACAACAGCCGTCTCCAGATTGTTTAATGCTATTTCAACATCATAATCTGCTGCCATGGAAAACGATTAATGACAACATTAGGATTGGATTCCAACAGAAAATTAGTGATGAAGAGATTAACGCACAGCTTAAATTAGTTGATTTAGAAGGCAGAGGAAAGCATTTTCCCGAGCAACTGTCCGGAGGTATGAAACAACGTGTAGCATTATGTCGAGCGCATGTGCATAAGCCTAACGTTATATTGATGGATGAGCCATTAGGTGCATTAGATGCGTTTACACGCTATAAACTTCAAGATCAACTAGTGCAACTAAAACACAAAACGGAATCAACTATTATCTTAGTCACTCACGATATTGATGAAGCTATTTATCTTTCCGACCGCATTGTTCTATTAGGAGAAGGATGCAATATTATTTCGCAATATGATATTACAGCATCACATCCACGCAGTCGCAATGATAGCCACCTACTTAAAATTCGTAATGATATTATGGAAACATTTGCATTGAATCATCATCAAGTTGAACCTGAATATTATTTATAAGGAGTGAGTGACGATGAAAAGGTTAAGCATAATCGTCATCATTGGAATCTTTATAATTACAGGATGTGATTGGCAAAGGACGTCTAAAGAACCGTCTAAAAATGCCCAACAGCAGCAAGTGATTAAAATTGGATATTTGCCGATTACACATTCAGCTAATTTGATGATGACTAAAAAATTATTATCACAACACAATCATCCGAAATATAAATTAGAATTAGTTAAATTCAATAATTGGCCAGATTTAATGGACGCATTAAACAGTGGTCGTATTGATGGTGCATCTACCTTGATAGAGCTCGCGATGAAATCAAGGCAGAAGGGCTCGAATATAAAGGCTGTGGCATTGGGTCATCATGAAGGCAATGTCATTATGGGACAAAAAGGTATGCACTTAAATGAATTTAATAATAATGGCGATGATTACCATTTTGGTATACCACATCGTTATTCAACGCATTATCTTTTACTTGAGGAATTACGTAAACAATTGAAGATTGAACCGGGTCATTTTAGCTATCATGAAATGTCGCCAGCGGAGATGCCAGCCGCATTAAGTGAACACAGAATTACAGGGTATTCTGTAGCCGAACCATTCGGTGCACTGGGTGAAAAGTTAGGCAAAGGTAAGACTTTGAAACATGGTGATGACGTTATACCTGATGCGTATTGCTGTGTGCTAGTACTGAGAGGCGAATTGCTTGATCAACATAAGGATGTAGCGCAAGCATTTGTACAAGATTATAAAAAGTGTGGCTTTAAAATGAATGATCACAAGCAAAGTGTAGACATTATGACGCATCATTTTAAACAAAGTCGTGACGTTTTAACACAGTCAGCGGCATGGACATCCTATGGTGATTTAACAATTAAGCCATCTGGCTATCAAGAAATTACGACATTGGTAAAACAACATCATTTGTTTAATCCACCTGCATATGATGACTTTGTTGAACCGTCATTGTATAAGGAGGCATCACGTTCATGACACGTCTCACAATTAATAAAATTATATTACCTATTATCACATTTATTATTTTCTTAGGCATTTGGGAAATGGTCATTATTATTGGACATTACCAACCTGTATTGTTACCTGGTCCTGCTCTTGTAGGAAAAAGCATATGGACTTTCATTGTTACTGGAGAAATTTTCCAACATTTAGCAATTAGTTTATGGAGATTTGTAGCGGGCTTTGTTGTCGCATTGGTGGTTGCTATTTCATTGGGCTTCTTGCTTGGAAGGAATCGTTGGCTATACAACGCTATCGAACCGCTATTTCAATTGATTAGGCCGATATCTCCGATAGCATGGGCACCATTTGTTGTTCTATGGTTTGGTATTGGTAGTTTGCCAGCGATTGCGATTATTTTTATCGCTGCTTTTTTCCCAATTGTGTTCAATACCATTAAAGGCGTTAGAGACATTGAACCGCAATATTTAAAAATAGCGGCAAATTTAAATTTAACTGGGTGGCCATTGTATCGCAATATATTATTTCCCGGGGCATTTAAACAAATCATGGCTGGGATACATATGGCGGTAGGAACAAGTTGGATATTTTTAGTTTCTGGTGAAATGATTGGTGCACAATCGGGATTAGGTTTTTTAATCGTTGATGCACGAAATATGTTGAACTTAGAAGATGTTTTAGCAGCAATATTCTTTATCGGATTATTTGGTTTTATTATTGATCGATTCATTAGTTATATTGAGCAGTTTATACTTAGAAGATTTGGTGAATAAGGAGAGATGATGATGACTTTAGAAACGCTTATCAAAGAACAATTAGATCCTCATTTAGTAGAAGTTGATGAAGGGACGTATTATCCGAGAACATTTATCCAACAATTATTTGTAGATGGCTATTTTGGTGAAGCGACACTGAGAAAAAATGCTGAAGTAATCGAAGCTGTATCGCAGTCTTGTTTGACAACAGGATTTTGTTTATGGTGCCAATTGGCTTTTTCAACGTATTTAGAAAATGCCGCGCAGCCACATTTAAATAAAGACTTACAACAACAATTGTTATCTGGTGAAATATTAGGTGCTACTGGATTGTCTAATCCGATGAAGTCATTTAATGATTTAGAAAAGTTGAATCTTGAACACACTTATGTTGATGGACAATTGGTTGTCAGTGGACGTATGCCAGCAGTAAGTAATATTCAAGAAGACCATTATTTTGGTGCGATTTCGAAGCATGAATCATCAGATGAATTTGTCATGTTCATTCTACGTGCCAATCAAGATGGTATCACTCTCGTTGAAAAAACAAATTTTTTAGGGGTAAACGGCTCGGCAACTTATCAGATTACATTGAATCAAGTCGTAGTGCCACAATCACAAATTATCACACATGATGCGAAGCAGTTTGCGGCAACTATTCGCCCGCAATTTATTGCTTATCAAATTCCAATAGGATTAGGCTCAATTAAAAGTTCTTTAGAGTTAATTGATGCATTTTCAAATGCGCAAAACGGAATAAATCAATATTTAGAGTATGATGTTGAAGCTTTTAAAAAACGTTATCGTCAACTTAGAGAGGAATATTATGCAATATTAGATGACGGTAACTTAACTTCACATTTAAATGAATTAATATCATTGAAGAAGGACATCGGCTATTTATTGCTAGATGTGAATCAAGCTTCTGTTGTCAATGGTGGCTCAAGAGCATATACACCATATTCACCACAAGTTCGCAAGTTAAAAGAAGGATTCTTCTTCGCAGCATTGACACCAACATTAAGACATTTAGGTAAACTTGAAGCAGAGTTGAATAGCTAACTGAATTAAGATGGTGCATTATTCTATTCGTCGAAAACTACTACCGCTTTATAGATGGTAGTAGTTTTTTACTGCGATTACGCATATAAAATTTAGTGCCTGAATTATAATACAACGTTCGGGCACATATGTGTTCACTTACGCAATTATTGATAAATTTCAATCATCTGGAATAATATATAATTAGAGAGTGGGACAGAAATGATAAAGAGTCACAAATGATTTATTATGTAGTGGTTCTTGGGAGTGGGACAGAAATGATATTTTCGTAAAATTTATTTCGTCGTCCCACCCCAACTTGCACATTATTGTAAGCTGACTTTCCGCCAGCTTCTGTGTTGGGGCCCCGCCAACTTGCACATTATTGTAAGCTGACTTTCCGCCAGCTTCTATGTTGGGGCCCCCGCATCAACTACTGCTATATAGTCATAAATTAAATAAGTATTAAGAAGTTGAACGAGTATGTCTTGAGTGAAATGTACAATTTTTGTGAAAATACGTGAAAAATCAGGAGTCCATAAATATTGAGCTTGTTATACATGTCGAGTGAGGTGTAGACATCAATGAAGCGATTAAGTACAACATTGAAAGTACGATTAATTAGTAATTTTTTACAATTGATTATTACGACAGCGTTTATCCCATTTATAGCATTATATTTAACTGATATGTTAAATCAATCTATCGTTGGTATATATCTTGTTGTCTTAGTGATTTTGAAGTTTCCGTTATCTATTATTTCTGGCTATATTATCGAAATATTTCCAAAAAAGGCTCTCGTGCTGATTTATCAGTTGACGATGGTTGTTATGTTAGTGTTAATGGGCATATTTAGCTCTAACCAGCTATGGCAAATCATCTGCTTTTGCATTGCATACGCTATATTCACTATCGTTTGGGGCTTGCAATTTCCAGTTATGGATACATTAATTATGGATGCAATAACGGAAGATGTTGAACATTACATTTACAAAATGAGTTATTGGATTACGAACTTATCGGTTGCTATCGGAGCTTTGTTAGGTGGATTAATCTATGGTCATAGTATGTTGATACTTTTCTTAGTCGCGGCATGTATTTTTTTAATTGTACTGGTGATTTTATATATTTGGTTGCCAGAAGACCAAAATCAATCAGTACGAACTGTTGCTAATGCGCAAACGCCTTTTTATCAACAATTTCATATTTTGAAAGTGTTGCGTAGTTATAAATCAGTTTTAAAAGATCGAAACTATATGTTAATGATTTCAGGATTCAGTATTTTAATGATGGGTGAATTCTCAACATCTTCGTATATTGCAATTAGATTAAAAGATCAATTTGAGACCATCAGCATAGGTCCTTATGATATTACAGGGGCAAAGATGTTAGCAATTTTACTCATGACCAATACTGTTGGTGTCATTGTACTCACGTATTTTATTTCAAAAGTTGTATTAAAAATAGATTTTAAAATAGCTTTAGTGTTCAGTTTACTATTTTATATTGTCGGTTATAGTGGAATCACGTATCTCAATCAATTTAGCTTGCTCATCTTATTCATGATGATTGCTACTATAGGTGAAATCGTTTATTCGCCTATATTTGAAGAGCAACGCTTTAAAATTATTCCAGAAGATAAAAGAGGGACATATAGTGCTTTTCATGCATTAGGTATTCATATGTCGGAAACATTAGCGAGGTTAGGGATTGTCTTGGGTGTGTTCTTAACCTCCTTACAAATGGGGTTGTGTATGTTTATCTTGTTAGTAATGGGTGCTTTGTTACTTGTTATAGGTGTATTTAGAGGACGAAAGAAAGTAAGCATAGATTGAATTTGCTGAAACATTTATTTAACAAGTCTCTTTATATTGAAAACCTATTAATTTGGTCGTGATTAAAATAGAGATAAATTTATTAAGAATTTGTTAAAATTTAAGGATAACAATTGTTTTATGCGAGTTGTTTGTTTAATATAAACTTGCTTCATGGATATTTTGTAACAACAATATTGAATTTGCAATGAGATGTGAACAAGAGAAAGTGATTAACGAGTTGTAGTGTGCTATTTATCGAAGATGTATGTAATTTACATTGAAAAATATACCAATTGTAACGATGATACAAGATGTATTTTAGGGTAGAATATATCGCTTATATGTTGCGAATGGTGTTTTATATTAATCATTACATAACGAGTTAATTAACATTTCGTCGGTTATCATATCATCATGCAATTTCAGTAAGTAATGAGTATTATGATATGAAAGAAGGACTTTTTATGATTATGGGTAATTTGAGATTTCAACAGGAATATTTTCGTATATACAAAAATAATACAGAATCAACGACACACCGTAATGCGTATTGGGTTAAACTCGCTAAAAATGTTGAAGCTACTAAAATGATGTATGCATTATCGACAATTGTGCAACAACATGCATCTATAAGACATTTTTTTGATGTTACTACCGATGACAATTTAACAATGATACTTCATGAATTTCTGCCTTTTATTGAGATAAAACAAGTTCCATCTTCTTCCGCAAACTATGATTTAGAAGCTTTTTTTAAGCAAGAATTAAGTACTTACCATTTTAATGATTCACCTTTATTCAAATTTAAATTGTTTCAGTTCGCTGATGCTGCATATATACTATTAGATTTTCATGTGTCTATTTTCGATGATAGTCAAATTGATATTTTTCTTGATGATTTATGCAATGCATATCGTGGCAATACTGTTATTAACAATACTCGACAGCATGCACATTTAAATAGAAATGATGATAAAGACAATCAAGATGCATCGCATATAGCATTAGACTCAAACTACTTTCGGTTAGAGAATAACTCTGACATCCATATTGATAGTTATTTACCAATTAAGCATCCATTTGAGCAAGCTTTATATCAAACGTATTTGATTGATGATATGACATCAATAGATATGGCATCGTTGGCTGTTAGTGTGTATTTAGCTAACCATATAATGAGTCAACAACATGATGTCACATTAGGAATACATGTACCATCACATTTACCAAATGATTTGCACGGAAATATTGTGCCCTTAACGTTAACAATCGATGCAAAAGATGTATGTCAACGTTTTACAACAGATTTTAATAAATGTGTGTTGCAAAATATGTCGCAATTACAGTGCGCGAAGTCTTCGCTTTCATTAGAGACTATTTTTCATTGTTATCATCAAATGATGTCTTGTTGTAATGATGTTATTGAGGATGTACATCAAATACATGATGCACATACATCTTTAGCGGATATTGAAATTTTTCCATATCAACACGGGTTCAAAATTATATATAACAGTGCAGCATATGATTTGCTCTCAATCGAGACGCTGAGTGACTTAGTTCGTAATATTTATTTGCAAATTACTGAAGAAAATGGAAATAAACGAACAACTGTAGATGAACTTAATTTGATGACAGAACGTGATATTCAATTATATGACGATATCAATTTAAGTTTGCCTGATTTAGATGATGCGCAAACAGTTGTTACCTTATTTGAGCAACAAGTTGAAGCAACGCCGAATCATATCGCTGTGCAATTTGACGGAGTGTTTATAACATATCAAACATTGAATGCACGCGCGAATGATTTAGCACACCGTTTGAGAAACCAGTACGGTGTTGAACCTAATGATCGTGTCGCTGTCATAGCTGAAAAAAGTATTGAGATGATAATAGCGATGATAGGTGTGTTGAAAGCTGGTGGGGCTTACGTGCCAATTGATACGAACTATCCAAGTGATCGTCAGGCGTACATTTTAAAAGATGCAACGCCTAAAGTTGTAATAACGTACCAAGCTTTATATGAAAATGGTAAACAAAATATTAATCACATTGATTTGAACAAGATAGCGTGGAAAAATATTGATAATCTTTCTAAATGTAACACGTTAGAAGATCATGCTTATGTTATTTACACGTCGGGGACAACTGGTAACCCTAAAGGAACACTAATTCCGCACCGAGGTATTGTTCGCTTGGTCCATCAAAATCATTATGTACCATTAAATGAAGAGACGACGATTTTGTTATCAGGAACTATAGCCTTTGATGCTGCAACATTTGAAATATATGGTGCATTGCTCAATGGTGGAAAGCTGATTGTTGCTAAAAAAGAACAATTATTAAATCCAATAGTGTTAGAACAATTAATCAATGAAAATGACGTTAATACTATGTGGTTAACCTCCTCATTATTTAATCAGATTGCTAGTGAACGAATAGAAGTATTGGTACCGTTAAAGTATTTATTAATTGGTGGAGAAGTATTGAATGCTAAGTGGGTAGATTTGCTTAATCAAAGACCTAAGCATCCTCAAATTATTAATGGTTATGGACCAACTGAAAATACAACATTTACAACGACGTATAATATACCTAACAAAGTTCCAAATCGTATTCCTATTGGTAAAACGATTCTTGGTACTCATGTTTATATCATGCATGGCGAGCGTCGCTGTGGCGTTGGTATTCCTGGAGAATTATGTACAAGTGGCTTTGGGTTAGCTGCAGGTTATTTAAATCAGCCAGAATTGACAGCAGATAAATTTATCAAAGATTCAAATATAAATCAGCTGATGTATAGAAGTGGTGATATCGTTCGTCTGTTACCCGATGGCAACATAGATTATTTATATCGAAAGGACAAACAAGTTAAGATTCGAGGGTTTAGGATTGAGTTGTCAGAGATTGAGCATGCGCTCGAGCGTATACAAGGTATTAATAAAGCTGTTGTTACTGTTCAAAATCATGATCAAGATCAGTATATCGTTGCTTATTATGAAGCGATGCATACATTATCACATAATAAGATTAAATCACAATTACGTATGACCTTACCGGAGTACATGATACCAGTTAATTTTATGCATATTGAGCAAATTCCTATTACTATTAATGGGAAATTAGATAAGAAGGCATTGCCTATCATGGACTATGTCGATACGGATGCCTATGTAGCACCGAGTACAGATACCGAACACTTGCTATGCCAAATTTTTGCAGATATTTTACATGTGAATCAAGTAGGTATTCATGATAATTTCTTTGAATTAGGCGGCCATTCATTAAAAGCAACGTTAGTGGTGAATCGGATAGAGGCATCTACTGGGAAACGATTACAAATTGGTGATTTATTACAAAAGCCAACTGTATTTGAACTAGCACAAGCAATTGCTAAGGTTCAAGAACAAAACTATGAAGTGATTCCTGAAGCTATAGTTAAAGATGATTATGTGTTGAGCTCTGCACAAAAGCGTATGTATTTATTATGGAAATCAAACCATAAAGATACGGTGTATAACGTACCTTTTTTATGGCGGTTATCATCAGAACTTAATGTAGCTCAATTGCGACAAGCAGTTCAGCATTTGATAGCGCGACATGAGATTCTACGAACACAATATATTGTTGTAGATGATGAGGTTCGACAACGTATTGTGGCAGATGTTGTAGCTGACTTTGAAGAAGTTAACACGCATTTTACGGATGAACAAGAAATCATGCGCCAATTTGTGGCACCTTTTAATTTGGAAAAGCCAAGTCAAATTAGAGTGAGATACATTAGAAGTCCATTACATGCATACCTGTTTATAGATACACATCATATCATTAATGACGGTATGAGTAATATACAATTAATGAATGATCTTAACGCACTTTATCAACATAAATTATTGTTACCACTTAAATTGCAATATAAAGACTATAGTGAGTGGATGTCGCATCGTGATATGACGAAACATAGACAATATTGGTTATCTCAATTCAAAGATGAAGTACCTATTTTAAGCTTACCGACAGACTATGTTAGACCAAATATTAAAACGACAAATGGAGCAATGATGTCATTTACAATGAATCAACAAACGAGACAGCTACTTCAAAAATATGTAGAAAAGCATCAAATTACTGATTTTATGTTCTTTATGAGTGTGGTCATGACGTTGTTAAGCAGATATGCTCGAAAAGATGATGTTGTTGTCGGTAGTGTAATGAGTGCGCGTATGCATAAAGGCGCGGAGCAAATGCTAGGCATGTTTGCTAATACGTTGGTATATAGAGGGCAACCGTCACCTGATAAAATGTGGACACAGTTTTTACAAGAAGTTAAGGAAATGAGTTTGGAGGCATACGAGCATCAAGAATACCCATTCGAATGCTTAGTAAATGACTTAGATCAATCACATGATGCCTCACGGAATCCATTATTTGATGTCATGTTAGTACTACAAAACAATGAAACGAATCATGCTCATTTTGGGCATAGTAAATTAACACACATTCAACCCAAATCGGTGACGGCGAAATTTGATTTATCTTTCATCATTGAAGAAGATCGCGATGACTATACAATCAATATCGAGTATAATACCGATTTATATCACTCAGAAACAGTTCGTCACATGGGTAATCAATGTATGATTATGATTGATTATATTTTGAAGCATCAAGATACACTACAAATTTGCGATATACCAAATGGCACGGAGGAACTTCTAAATTGGGTCAATACGCATGTTAACGATCGAATGCTTAATGTCCCGGGAAATAAATCTATCATAAGTTACTTTAATGAAGTTGTCTCACGACAAGGTAATCATGTTGCGCTAGTCATGAATGATTTGACAATGACATATGAAACATTACGCAACTATGTGGATGCCATTGCGCACATACTCCTATCAAATGGTGTGGGCAATGGTCAACGGGTTGCCTTGTTTACAGAACGTAGTTTTGAAATGATTGCGGCGATGTTGGCGACAGTTAAAGTAGGTGCATCTTATATACCTATCGATATTGATTTTCCGAAAAAACGACAAGGTGCAATTTTGGAGGATGCTAAAGTAACTGCAGTCATGTCTTACGGCATTGAAATTGAAACGACATTACCAGTCATTCAATTGGAAAATGCTAAAGGTTTTGTTGAATCAAAGGAAAATGATCAATATGATGATTTACATGGCGATCAACTTGAAAACACAGCGATGTTAGATAATGAGATGTATGCTATTTACACATCTGGTACGACTGGGATGCCTAAAGGGGTTGCCATACGACAACGAAATTTGTTGAATTTAGTGCATGCATGGTCAACTGAATTGCAATTAGGCGACAATGAAGTATTTTTGCAACATGCAAATATTGTTTTTGATGCATCAGTTATGGAGATTTATTGTTGTTTGTTAAATGGTCATACGCTTGTGATTCCGGATAGAGAGGAACGTGTTAATCCAACACAGTTACAACAACTCATTAATAAGCATCGTGTTACGGTGGCATCGATTCCATTACAGATGTGTAGTGTTATGGAAGACTTTTATATTGAAAAATTGATTACAGGCGGGGCAACTAGTACGGCAAACTTTGTTAAATATATTGAGAAGCATTGTGGCACGTATTTCAATGCCTATGGACCATCTGAGTCAACAGTCATCACATCGTATTGGTCACATCAATGTGGTGATTTGATACCTGAGACGATTCCAATTGGCAAACCCTTATCTAACATCCAAGTGTATATTATGTCAGATGGTTTGTTATGCGGTATTGGTATGCCAGGCGAGTTGTGTATTGCAGGTGATAGTTTAGCGATAGGATATATTAATCGTTCAGAATTAATGGCTGATAAATGGCAAAATAATCCATTTGGTAAAGGAAAGTTGTATCATAGTGGTGATTTAGCACGTTATACATCTGATGGTCAAATTGAATTTTTAGGAAGAATAGATAAACAAGTGAAAGTTAACGGGTACCGTATTGAACTTGATGAAATTGAAAATGCAATATTAGCTATTCGTGGTATATCTGATTGTGTTGTCACAGTAAGTCACTTTGATACGCATGATATATTGAATGCTTATTATGTTGGAGAGCAACGAATGGAGCAGGATTTGAAGCAATATTTAAATGATCATCTGCCTAAGTATATGATTCCTAAGACTATAACGCATATCGATTGTATGCCATTAACCACGAATGACAAGGTGGATACTACGCGTTTGCCAAATCCATCACCTATACAACAGTCTAATAAAGTGTATAGCGAACCATCTAATGAAATTGAGCAGACATTTGTTGATGTATTCGGAGAGGTATTGAAACAAAATGATGTCGGTGTTGACGATGATTTCTTTGAACTTGGTGGTAACTCATTAGAGGCGATGTTAGTTGTCTCGCATTTAAAACGATTTGGCCATCATATTTCAATGCAGACATTATATCAATATAAAACCGTGCGACAGATTGTTAATTATATGCACCAAAATCAACAATCATTAGTTGCATTACCGGATAATCTTTCGGAATTACAAAACATAGTTATGACTCGTTATAATTTGGGTATTTTAGAGGATAGTCTAAGTCATCGACCTCTAGGAAATACACTATTGACTGGTGCTACAGGGTTTTTAGGTGCTTATCTGATTGAAGCACTACAAGGATACAGTCATCGCATTTATTGTTTCGTACGTGCTGATAATGAGGAAATAGCATGGTATAAGTTGATGACGAATTTAAATGATTATTTTTCAGAAGAGACGGTTGAAATGATGTTATCAAACATTGAAGTCATTGTTGGTGATTTTGAGTGTATGGATGATGTTGTTTTACCAGAAAACATGGATACGATTATTCATGCAGGTGCTCGTACAGATCATTTTGGTGATGATGATGAATTTGAAAAAGTAAATGTTCAAGGTACTGTTGATGTCATACGTTTGGCACTACAACATCATGCAAGGTTAATATATGTGTCTACGATAAGTGTGGGAACTTATTTTGATATAGACACAGAAGATGTGACATTTTCAGAAGCAGATGTCTATAAAGGACAACTACTAACATCACCATATACACGGAGTAAATTTTATAGTGAATTAAAAGTATTAGAAGCTGTAAATAATGGCTTAGATGGTCGGATTGTACGTGTTGGTAATTTGACGAGTCCTTACAATGGGAGATGGCATATGAGAAATATAAAGACTAACCGTTTTTCAATGGTAATGAATGATTTGTTACAACTGAATTGTATCGGGGTTAGCCTCGCTGAAATGCCTGTAGATTTTTCTTTTGTGGATACGACTGCCAGACAAATTGTCGCATTAGCACAGGTCAACACACCACAAATCATTTACCATGTGCTATCACCTAATAAAATGCCGGTGAAATCTTTGTTAGAATGCGTTAAGCGCAAAGAAATTGAACTCGTCAGCGATGAATCATTTAATGAAATTTTACAGAAACAAGACATGTACGAAACAATTGGATTAACTAGTGTTGACCGTGAACAACAACTAGCAATGATAGATACAAAATTAACATTAAAAATAATGAATCACATCAGTGAAAAATGGCCAACGATAACTAACAATTGGCTGTATCATTGGGCGCAATATATCAAAACAATATTCAATAAGTAAGTAGGGAAAGTTATGACAGTATTTGTAATGCAATTACAGAGTAACTTGAAAAGTATTGAAGAATTAATATCACAAAGTCGTTGGTCATATAAAAAACCGCGTACAGTCAACTATAGATACAATCAAGATAAACTCATGCACAGATTGGGAGATATTTTAGTGCAATATGGAATTCAACATGACACAGGGTTATTACCACATGAATGGCATTATCACATTTCGCCACGAGGTAAGGCAGATATAGTTCAACACAATCGTGATGGACAGCCCATCTATGTGAGCTTATCATATAGTTATCCTTATATCGTGTGTGTTGTCGATAAAGAACCAGTTGGTATTGATATCGAAAAGATATCACAACGTTTAGACTGGCGTACATTAGTGACGTGTTTCTCTACAAACGAAGCACATCAAATATGTAGTTTAAATGATTTTTATCAAATATGGACACAAAAAGAAAGTTTTACAAAATTGATTGGTGAAGGTTTAATCAAAGGATTGGACATTTATGATATGACGCAATCACACTTTTATCAATCACGTGAAGTGAAGTTCAAACAATTTATTTTTGATCAGTTTATGGTACAGGTATGTTTCTTAGGACAAGCACCCTGGGGTTATAAAAAAGTGTCTGTATTTCAGTTATTGAGTAGTTAATATGACGTCTGACAGTATCATTGCGCAGTGATTTTAAAATATACTGCCTAAATGTTTACTGTTAGATGTTTTTTTTATTGGAAAAATGAAAGGTGAATACACGATGGCATCATTCAAAATCATGACGAGATTAAAGTAAGTGATAAGGTGAAAATATACTGAGCAATATTGAAATTGCCAAAAATAATGGCTTGTTACGACGCATTTGAGACTTTAATGCTCACGTAAGTTGGCTGGAATCATATCATGTCAGTTAATAAAATAACGTGAGTATCAATCATCATACTCAAACGATGATTTAAAACTCACGTTAATGTTAGTCAATGTATTAATTTAATTTATAGCGATAGACAAAATGTTGTCGCACTAATTCAATTGTCATCATCCAGACGACATGTCCAAATAATTCTGATATGTGCTCTTGGAATGGTTGATCCCACACAGCAGGTACAGTATGCATAATCGGCATAATGATAAGGTGGAATAACACCCATATTACAATACCAAAAACAGCACCTTGTCCCATTGCTAAGTAAGCGTATTTTTTAACTAATATGCAATAAATAATTGCAATGACGATAGAAAAACTAAAGTGGACAATAAAGCTTACCCAAGGCAATTCCATATTTGAAAATGTATATGTTTGATGCGTAAACTCACTACTAAATCCTAATTGTTGCAATAACTCTTGAGGTGGGTTTGTTGCATTTCGTTCTGGTGTACGAGGTGGAAACATGACCTCCCAACCTAATTTTACAATTCCAGACAACAAGCCACCAATGATTCCGGCATAAATGAATATTATCATTTGTCGTTTCGTCAACTTAAGGACCCCTCTCTTTTTTCTATCCTCATTATAGTATTTTGTGAAAATAATCACAATGAAAAACTTTTAAAATATAAAATATTTCAAGTTACAAATTTGAAAATCACTAATAGTGTTTTTCATCTCATATTGTATCATACTATATTCTGAGATTTCTTTTGTGAAATGAGACAGGTGAAAAGGTGACGCTGCATAATCATTAAACAAATTAGGTACAACTATGTTTCGAAGCCGAAAAATACAAGATTGAGTGGTCACATTCAAAGTCATACTGATGATTTTAGTATCGTTGTCCCAACAAAATCATTATTGTAAATAGCTTCGATAATATTTGGCTTGTTTCCTGATGCAATGATAACTTTAGGACAGCCATTTTTAATAGCATTTTTAGCATCAAGCACTTTGGGAATCATACCTCCATAAATATCACCATGCTCAATATACTGATTAATATCGGCTAAGGGTAGTTGAGGTATAACAACATCGTTGATTAGCACGCCAGCAATATTACTTAGTACATAAATGGGTGCTTCTAATGATGATGCAATAAAATAGGCGAGTGTGTCTGCATTTATGTTGTAAAATTCTCCATCATGGTTATTGAAACCAATCGAATTGATGATAGGTACAAATTTAGTACATAAATAAGACAATGAGTCTATATTTAAAGTGGTTGGAACCCCGACATATCCATATTGTTGATCAAAACGTTTAATTTCAAATAATTGAGCATCCAAACCACATAAGCCTATTGCAGAACATTGGCGCTGGTTAAATTGAGCTACTAATGCAGTGTTAACGTCTGCAATGAGCGTGTGTTTAGTAATAGTCATGGTTGCTTTATCAGTCACTCTTAGGCCATTAACAAAGTGTGGCTCGATTTGCTGGTTTGATAATGCTTCATTAATAAATGGGCCACCGCCATGAACGATAATGGGGTAGATGTTGTTTGATCGTAAATGCTTAATGTTGTTAATAATTGATGGATGCATGTCACTTAGTGTACTGCCACCAATTTTAATGACAATAAATTTCATCTAACCAACACCACCTTATGTTCGATATGATGCGTTAATACGCACATAATCATAGGATAAATCACAACCGTATGCAGTCGCTACAGCGTTACCTAAACCAAGCTGAACGTCAATTGTGACATTTTCATGAGTTAATGTATTCGACATAGCTTGCTCATTAAATAGTACAGCCATACCTTTATCCACGACAGGTATTTGGTTCAGTTGAACATATGTGCAGTTAGGATCAATTTCACATCCGCTATAGCCAATAGCTGTAATGATTCGACCAAAATTGGCATCTTCGCCAAAAATAGCTGATTTTACTAGATTTGAACTTACGATAGTTTTACCGATTTTTCTTGCGTCTGATATTGATTTAGCGCCTGAAACATTGACACTGATTAACTTTGTTGCGCCTTCGCCATCTCTGGCTATAGCTTTAGCTAAAAATGTACAGACAAAATTGAATGCATCAACAAATATTTCCCATTGTGGATGGTCTTGATTAAGTATTTGGTGTTCAACTTGCTGATTTGCCATGACTAATACCATGTCATTTGTACTTGTATCGCCATCAACAGTAATCATATTAAATGTATGGTCAGTCGAAGATTTTAATAATTGATGAAGTGTATTCGATTCAATTGATGCATCGGTTGTTATAAAAGCAAGCATGGTAGCCATATTTGGGTGAATCATACCTGATCCTTTAGCACTGCCACCAATTGTAATAGTTTTACCATCAATATTTAGTGATACAGCGATATGCTTTGTACATGTATCAGTTGTTAAAATTGCCTCGTTAAAAGCACCTGGCGTTGCAAAATTAGCATCATTAATATGTTCTGTACCAGTTTTAATTTTATCCATTGGCAAATATTCTCCAATAACACCAGTTGAAGCAACAGCAACATGCTCAGATAGTATCTGAAGTTGTTGAGCAACCCATGTTTGAGTTTGTTGTGCATCATCGATACCTTGCTGACCTGTGCAAGAATTTGCATTAGCTGAATTAACAACAAGTGCTTGTAATTTCCCTTTAGACTTTTGTAAAGTGTCTTCAGTGACAATAAGTGGTGCAGCTTTAAATTGGTTTAAAGTATATACGGCAGCTGAACTTGCTAAAGACGATGAGTAAATCCAGCCAAAGTCTTTTTTGTTAGCGCGTAAACCGATGTGCATACCACCGGCCGTGAAGCCTTGAGGTGTACTGATATCGCCATGTTTAATAATTGAAAAGTTATGTTGTTGTGATGTCGTTTCTTGATGTTTCATTCTAACACCCCTTATGGATAAACTGGTGATTGTTTTAGGCCAGTCGTAACTTCAAAATCATATAATATATTTAAGTTTTGAATGGCTTGACCACTTGCCCCTTTGACAAGGTTATCAATCACTGATACTAAAATTGCTGTTTGCGTTGTTTCATCTACATAGATACCGATATCGCAGTAGTTACTACCGAGTACTTCTTTTGTGGTTGGAAAAGTCCCAATATCTCTAATTCTGACAAATGGCTGATTAGCATAATAAGAGGTCATTAATTTATGTAATGATTCAGTCGTATATTCAGATGATAATTTGACATATATTGTTGATAAAATACCTCGTGTCATTGGTACGAGATGTGGTGTAAATATGACTGATACATCTTGACCCGCAATGATAGATAAATATTGCTCGATTTCCGGTTTGTGTTTATGGTTTCCGATTGCATAAGCGCTTAGATTTTCATTCATTTCTGAAAAATGAACACGTTGTGATAATGAACGACCAGCACCTGACACGCCGGTCTTAGCATCAATAATAATAGATGACAAATCTACAATTTTTTCGCTAATAAGTGGATGTAATGCTAATAACGTTGCTGTAGGGAAACAGCCAGGGTTAGAAATGAGTTTCGTTCCATTGCTATCTAAAGATTGCCATTCTGAAATGCTGTAAATAGCATGATTCAAATCATCTTGTGCTGCAGCAGTTTCTTTGTAATATGTTTCATATATTTCACGATTCTTAATTCTAAATGCGCCAGATAAATCGATAACATGAATACCTTTTTCTACTAAGGGAGGGATACATGTTTTACTTACGGGTGCTGGTGTCGCAAAGAAAATTACATCACAGTCATTATTGTCCACTGTAAGTGCTTCGAAATGTTGCATAATATGTTGTAAATGTGGAAATGTTAATTTCAACGGTTCATCTACTTTTGAATGTGAGTAGATGTGTGCAATCGTTACATGAGGATGTGTTTGTAATAATCGAATTAATTCAATTGCGCCATAACCGCTACCGCCAACGATACCTACTTTAATCATCATGAATCCCTCCTATATCATATATAAATGATTAATTGTTAATTTTTAAAAACGTCTTGAAAAGCTGCAACAATTTGATTGATTTCCTCTTTATCAATAACTAGAGGTGGTGACAATCGAATGATAGTACGATGCGTGTCTTTGCATAAGATTCCACGTTGAATCAGTTGATCCACAAAAGGTGCGGCATCTGTGTTAAGTTCGATGCCTATAAATAAACCACGACCTCTAATTTCCTTAATGCTTGGATGTTTAAGTTGTAGTAATTCTTTTAATAAAATTGAACCTAAGCGTTCTGATCGTTCAACCAGATGTTCATCTTTAAGTACATCAAGCGCTGCCGTCGATATTGCAATGGCTAAAGGGTTACCACCAAATGTTGAACCATGTGTACCTGGTGTTAGAACACGCATGACATCATTATTTGCAAGTACAGCAGATACAGGGTATAAGCCGCCACCCAATGCCTTACCTAAAATATAAATGTCTGGAACAACTTGCTCCCATTCCATAGCAAACCATTTCCCAGTTCTACCAAGACCAACTTGAATTTCATCTGCAATCAATAATATTTGATGTTTATCACATAGTTGACGCACAGCTTGAATATATCCTTTCGGTGGTATATTAACGCCACCTTCACCTTGAATTGGTTCCAAAATAATTGCTGCTGTATTCGGTGAAATAGCTTGTGTTAATTGTTCAATGTCTCCAAAATCTACTGTTGTAGTGCCTTGAAGTAGGGGGTGAAATCCTGCTTTATATGCGTCGTGGTTAGATAGTGATAATGAGCCAAGTGTACGACCGTGAAAATTGTTATTCATAGCGATGATTTCAACTTGTCCGTCAGTAATGCCTTTAACTTCAGAGCCCCATTTTCTAGCAATTTTAATGGCTGCTTCAACAGCTTCAGTACCAGAGTTAAGGGGGAGTACTTTGTCTTTCTTAGCAAGATGACAAATTTTTTCTTCCCATTTCCCGAGATTGTCACTATAAAGGACACGTGAAATGATAGACAACTTTGAAGCTTGTTCTGTCATCGCTTTAACAATTGTTGGATGACAATGGCCTTGGTTTGCAACTGAAAAACCCGAAATGCAATCTATATATTGTTTGCCATCAGTATCCCAAACTTTGACACCTTTACCTTTAGTAATTACAAGCTTAAGTGGTGCATAATTATTAGAACTATAATAATCAGTTAATTCAATGATTGAATTCATCGGTCTCCCTCCTTTATATTTATACAATTTAAAGAATTAATATTAATATATTACAGTTGTTCAATATAAGTGTCAAATGTAAATTTAATAATATAAAGATAAAGTTGTGTATGTATTAATGTGATTCGTAAAATGAAAGTACTAATATTTTTCGTGGATAATCATTAATATGTATGTATACGAGTGCAGTTTAATGTAGTATGAATAAAAAATGCCACAAGCATATGTTTAACATATGACTGTGGCATAGTATTATGCTTGTGGAATTTTACGATGCTTAATTTTATAAATAATGAAGCCGATAATGAAACCAATCAAACTGAGAACAACCCAGCCCATACCAATGTCTGATAATGGTAAATATTTTTGGCTGAAATTAATCAAAGTTTGTGAGAATGATGTGCTTGAAATGAACTCTGGACTAGCTTTTAATCCATCTACTAATGCAGCAATCATTGTAAAGAAAATGGTACATTGATAAATAATTTTTGAATGATGGAATTTGCTACTAAATAATGTTAGTACAATCAAGGCAATTGCTAATGGATATAAGAACATTAACACTGGGACTGAGTACATAATAATTTTAGTTAAGCCAACATTCGCGAATAAGAATGAGATAAAGCTCACAACTGTTGCAATCGCTAGGTAATTCATTTTAGGGAAAAGGTGTTCAAATGTTTCTGAAAATGCCGTAATTAAACCGATAGCTGTTTTTAAACAAGCAACCATAACTATGAGTGATAACAAGACGATACCGTAGTTACCTAAGTAGTATTGCGTAATTTGCGCTAAGGCAATACCACCATTTTCACTAAGTTTGAAATGACCAATACTTAATGTACCCATGATTGCTAGTAGGGTATAAATGATACCCATCATAATGATACTGATAGTACCAGACTTAATTGTTTCTTTAGCGATATCAGTTGGATTTTCGATACCTAACTTTTTAATCGTTGCTACAATGATGATACCAAATGCTAAAGACGCTAGCGCATCTAAGGTATTGTATCCATCTAAAAAGCCGTTAAATAAGGCGTTTGATTGATATTGTTTACTAATAGGTGCATCAGAAATGCCACCTAATGGATGGATAAAAGCAAATAATAAAATAATTGCTAATAATACTAAGAATACCGGATTTAAAAATTTACCGATATATTCTAAAATTCTTGATGGCTTTCTCGCAAAAAACCATGCAATCACAAAGAAGACGAAGCTAAAAATAAATAAATATAAAGTGATTTGCTTTGGTGATAAAAATGGCGAAAATGCAATTTCAAATGATGTAGTTGCCAGTCTAGGTAAGGCGAAAAATGGTCCGATAACTAGATATAAGGCAATCGTGAAAATGTAAGCATATGTTTTATTAACACGCGATGCAATTTCAAATAAACCAGATGTCTTTGAAATGCCAATAGCAATGATACCTAGAAATGGTAAGCCAATTGCTGTAATTAAAAATCCTAAGTTAGCGATAAAAACGTTAGAACCAGCAGCTTGACCCAAGTGTATTGGGAAGATAAGATTGCCGGCACCAAAGAATAAACCAAATAGCATAGAACCTATAAACATGTTTTCTTTAAGTGTTAGTTTCTTCTTCATATATGTATTTGTTCTCCTTTTTAGAACTTATAAAAATCTACTTAATTAAGATAATATCAAAAATTAAACCTAAAGTGATACATAATTTTGTAATAAATACTAAATTTTTTGAAAATTCCGGAATAAATACTGTTTTTTGTGTAGTAATGGCGTAGGTTAAGAACGGTTTAACAGATATAGAATATGTTAAATATAGAAGGTTAGACAACTCGACGTATTAATACTTTGTAAAATAAAGATACCCCCTTCAACATGATCGAAGGGGGTAAGTGTATGCTTAGTTCAATATATTTAGTAAGTCGCTTGTGGTTACTGTTTGCCCCATTATAGGGAATAAATTATCTATTGGGAATTGATGTAGCGTTTCGTTTTGAGCGCTCATCATGTCAGTAACAAAATACTGATCGTAGTTTAATTGATAGGCGTCTCGTGCTGTCGTATCTACACCAACATGTGTTGCTACACCGCCAAGAACAAGCGTATCAATTCCTCGACGTCTCAACTGTAAGTCTAAATCCGTTCCTACAAATGCACTAAATTGTCGTTTGTCTATGACAAAATCGCCATCTCTCTTGTCTAATAAATGATGGAAACGACTGTAGTCGCCGCCTTCTTTTGGTGGTAATGATACCATCGAATTTGGTTTCAATGCATCTTTACCATCATAGAATTTCACGCGAACGAATACGATAAAACCATTGTTTTTTCTAAAAGCTTCAATTAACTTGTTAGCGTTTTGAACGACATTTTCAGCTGTATATGGGGCATAATCCATTTTAAGAATACCTTCTTGCAGATCGATTAACACTAAAGCGGTTTTATTAAAATTAATCATCTTATATCAGAGTCCTTTTCATTTAATAATATATCTGTTAAAGCTTATACCCTGTATAAGATGAAATTATTTATTTTGTTGCGAAAAAGCTTTAGCGATATCGATCAGTTTCTTTGGTGCATCTTCGACAGACATTTTGACTTCGACAAAATGCATCACATCGGGATGACCATTAATTGCATTAAACGTGTCTTGTAAATCTTTTGATGATTCAACGTCATGAATTTCAACATTTTTACCACCAAATACAGCTGGTAAAGCTTTATAATCCCACATGTGAATTTCATTATAAGGTTCATACATGCCGTGAATAAGTCGTTCTACCGTATAGCCGTCATTATTAATCACAAATAATACCGGTTTAATATGCTGTCTAATCATAGTTGAAATAGCTTGAACAGTTAGTTGCAATGAACCATCGCCAAGTAACAATAAGTTACGACGATCTTTGTCTGCTAATTGTGAACCTAATGTTGCAGGTAATGTATAGCCGATAGAACCCCATAACGGTTGCCCTATAAAAGTATTGTTTTTGTATAATGCTAAATCATAAGCACCAAAGAATGATGTACCTTGATCAGCAATAATGACATCATTTGGTTTTAAGAAATTTTGCATCATTTTAAAATAAGTTTGTTGTGTTAATAGTTCTGTGCCAACAGTATAATCGGGTGATGTTGGACGATGATAAGCAGGGAACGATGCGTTATTCGTATATGATATATCGGTCAATTGTTGTAGTAATGAAGGTAGAGATATTTCATCATTTGTAACATCATCAATTTTGATATTGTGATGATTTAACATAACGACATCATCGATATTGAATTGGTATGAAAATCCTGCTGTTGCTGAATCTGTTAGTTTAGCTCCAATATTTAAAATTAAATCGCTATTGTCCACATAATCTCGTATTTTATCTTCGGCAATTTTCCCATCGTAAATACCCATATAATATGGATTTTCCTCATTAAAAGCACCTTTTCCTAATGAAAGTTGTGCTACTGGTATCTGTGTTTGATTTACAAAATCTTCTAATTCTTGATGGAGGTGAAAACTGTTAATTTCATGTCCAGTAATGATGATAGGCTGCTTCGATTGATGCAATTTAGATGCTAATAACTCTATATATGTTGACGCATCAGTATCTTTGGCTGCCGTTACTTCGAATGGTGTCGGTATTTCAATTTCAGAGATTGCGACATCGATTGGTAAATGTAAATGAACTGGGCGTCTTTCGGCGATTGCTGTATTAATTAAACGTGGTATTTCGGTTGTTGCATTTTCAGGTGTGATATAACCTTGTGCAACGGTTATATGTGCAAACATTTTTCGGTAGTCGTCAAATGTACCTTCACCAAGTGAGTGATGTACATATTTACCGGCTTGTTCAACAGCACGTGTCGGCGCACCTGTAATCGCAATGACAGGTATGCGCTCAGCATACGAACCTGCGATACCGTTGACGGCACTTAATTCGCCAACACCAAATGTAGTAACTAATGCAGCGAGTCCATTAAGACGGGCATAACCGTCCGCTGCGTAACTTGCGTTTAATTCATTTGTATTTCCTACCCAATCTACATTGGGATTACTGATAATATCGTCTAGAAAAGCGAGATTAAAATCACCAGGAACACCAAAAATTTTATCGACGCCTGCTCGATGAATAGCGTCAATTAAGTAAGCTCCAATGCGTTGTTTCATAAAAAAACCACCTTTTCTCTATATTTACACTTAAAATGATAGCCTCGAATATAGTGTAAGGTCAAGGAAGTTGACTTTGTTGTGAAAACGCTAACAATAGTGAACAATTAATATTTTTTAGGAAATGAGTATGAAGGGGGATTTAATTGATGATCTTAAAATTCAAAATTTAAGGGGAGAGCGAACTATCAATGATGCTGCAAAACACAATAGCAATGAAAAAACAGGCGCGTCACCTTATGAAGGTATACGCACCTGTTTATAGTAAGCATTATTTAGCTTCAAATAATTGATCGCCAAATGAAATGTTGCCATGTTCACCTTGTTTAAAATCAAGGTTTGTAATGTTTCCTTGTGTAACGATAATAGGCGTAATATCACTCTTTGCATGATTGCGGATGTAGTCTAAATCAAAGTTGATTAATAAATCACCTTGTTTAACTTCTTGACCTTCCTCAACATGTAAAGTAAAGCCTTCTCCGTTTAATTTAACAGTGTCTAAACCGATGTGGATTAATAGTTCTAAACCACTATCTGATACAAGACCAATTGCATGTTTTGTTGGGAAAATCATTTGTACTTTACCGTTGAATGGTGCACGAACTTCACCTTGTGAAGGTTTGATAGCGATACCGTCACCCATCATTTTTTCGCTGAACACTTGATCAGGCACTTCTGATAATGGTGTTACTTCACCAGTTAATGGTGCATGAACGATATGGCTCAATTCGCTTGTTGCAGATTTATCTTCTGCAACAACAACAGTTTCGTCTTTATCATCTTCCATAGTAGTAGGGTTTTCTACTACTTGACCATTCATAATCTGTTGCATTTCATGTTTGATTTGGTCAGATTTAGGACCAAAAATTGCTTGCATATTATTGCCGACTTCTAATACACCAGATGCGCCTAAATCTTTCAAACCAGGAACATCAACTTTAGATTTGTCGTTAACTTCAACACGTAGACGTGTGATACAAGCGTCTAAATGTTTAATGTTTGCTTTGCCACCCATAGCTTCTAATACTGCATATGGTAATTCAGTTGCTGAAGCAGTAACAGCTTGTGATTGCTTATCTTCACGACCTGGTGTTTTGTATTTTAATTTTACAATTAAGAATCGGAATACGAAGTAGTAAATGACTGCGTATACAAGACCTACAGGAATAACTAACCACCATTGTGTCTTATTAGGTAGTACGCCAAGTAAAACGTAGTCGATGAAACCACCTGAGAATGTATAACCTAGATGAACATCCAATAAGTACAATGTTAAGAATGATAAACCATCAAGTACTGCGTGAATAAAGAATAATAATGGTGCTACGAATAAGAATGAGAATTCTAAAGGTTCTGTAATACCAGTTAAGAATGATGTTAAAGCAGCAGAACCCATTAAACCTGCTACTACTTTCTTGTTTTCAGGTTTAGCTGAGTGATAAATTGCTAAAGCTGCTGCAGGTAAACCGAACATCATAACTGGGAATTCACCTTGCATGAATTTACCAGCTGTCAAATGTGCGCCTTCACGAATTTGTTCGATAAAGATACGTTGGTCACCGTGAATAATTTCACCAGCTGCATTTTTCCATGAACCAAACTCGAACCAGAACGGTGCGTGGAAAATGTGATGTAGACCGAATGGAATTAATAAACGCTTAATAAAACCAAATAAGAATACGGCAACACCAGTATTTGAGTCTAATAATCCTGTACTGAATGCATTTAATCCTGTTTGGATTGTTGGCCAGATTAATGCCATTGGGAATGCTAAAATAAATGATGTTGTAGCCATCATAATAGGTACGAAACGCTTACCAGCGAAGAAACCTAAATAAGATGGTAAGTTAATGTTATAGAACTTGTTATAACACCAAGCTGCCAGGGCCCCGATAATAATACCGCCGAACACACCTGTTTGTAATGTTGGGATACCTAAAATGCTAGCGTAACCACTCGCTGGATCAGTAACATTTTTAGGTGTAACTTGTAAAAAGTCACCCATTGTTTTGTTCATGATTATGTAACCGACAAATGCTGCGATAGCTGCTACGCCATCACCGCCAGCTAATCCGATTGCGACACCTAATGCGAAAATCATAGGTAAGTTTTCAAAAATAATACTACCGGCAGCTGTCATTAATTTAGCGACATTTTGAACGCCACCATTTTGTATAAAAGGCAAGTAGTGTTGTAATGCTTCGCCTTGTATAGCTGTACCGATAGCTAATAACAGACCCGCTGCTGGTAAAATCGCAACAGGTAACATTAGTGCCTTACCAATACGTTGCAATTGACCGAAAAGTTTCTTCCTCACTTGTCCAACCTCCAAAGTTGTATTTATTATTTAAGATTCAATAAAAAAGACACGAGCAAATAGACTGTGTTGGTAACCATCACAGCTTAATTTAACTCATGCCTAATCTTACTTAGTAACACGTTGGTGTATGTAATTAATGTAAAAGAAGCAATTGACTAAGTAGCATATAAAACTGATACGTTAGTTTATCTAGCTTACCATCACATCTTATTGAATCTTATTTGTTTGCGACTCCTATTTTAGCATGGTGAAGTATGCGTTTTCAATACAATTATTAAATTCACTTTCAAATCTCTTAATTTTTCACAGATTATTATTAAAACATAATATAAGATAATCCTGAATAAAATGTATAAAAGTTGTTGTAATAATCCAGCAGTAGCAGCTATTATCAGCACTTAAAAGAAAAGGATAATCTTTGATGGTATAATAATTAACTTGTGACAGAAATATGTAAGATTATTACAATGAACAGGCTTCAACTGATTAATATTGTAATGTGTTTTCTCTTATAGTAAAATGTAAGCGATTACACAACTCAACTATATTTTCCTAATAATTATATTGTTAAGGAGGGCTACTTTGACAGGCTTTTCAGTGTATTTAGGACAACCTTTAGATGAAGCGTATATTAAGCGAATGATTAAACAAGGTTACCAAATGATTTTTACATCTTTACAAATACCAGAAGAAGATGACGAGACAAAATATCATTATTTCACAAAACTACTCAATTTATTAAAACATGAACAAGTGACTTACCTCATAGATGCTAATCCATCTATTTTAACACCATCTTTTTATGAGCATCTTCGACAATATGATGCACAATTTATGATTCGTATCGATCATAGTACATCAATTGAGACAATCGAAGCGATAATGGCACAGGGTTTAAAGTGCTGTTTGAATGCAAGTATTATTTCCCGGGAATTGTTAACAAGCTTACATCAACAATTGAATGATTTTACATTACTTTCATTTTGTCATAACTATTATCCAAGACCAGATACGGGATTATCTGTTGACTTGGTCAATAAGAAAAATGAACTCATTTATCAATTTAATCCAAAGGCACAAATATATGGTTTTATTGTAGGGAGTGGTTTGCGAGGTCCTTTGCATAAAGGCTTGCCAACAATTGAAGCAACGAGACATAGTCATCCTGTCGTTGCAGCTAAATTATTACAAGAAACTGGTGTATCTGAAGTGTTAGTTGGAGACTCATTGATTGAAATGAGGCAGGCAAAACAACTTATAGATTTTTGCAAGCATAGGCATTTCACGTTATGTATTGAAGAAGTGTTTGATACGACAGTGACTTACCTTTTCGATATGTGTCATAAAGTACGTCCGGATAATCCGGAAAATGTCATTCGTTCGGAAACGTCAAGACAAATATGTCCACATTCGATTCAACCACAGTTTACAACGCAACGACGCATTGGTTCGGTAACCGTTGATAATTTGAATAACGGTCGTTATCAAGGTGAAATGCAAATTGTGAGACAAACGCTTAGTGCACATGACAATGTGAATGTTGTTGCACAAATTATTAAAGAAGACTTACCACTGTTAAGTTGTATCGAGCCGAATGATACATTTTATTTTCAAAAAACTAGGGAGTGTAAGAAGTGATGGAAAATAGTACGACCGAAGCGCGTAATGAAGCGACGATGCATCTTGATGAAATGACTGTGGAAGAGGCTTTAATTACGATGAATAAAGAAGATCAGCAAGTCCCGTTAGCAGTTCAAAAGGCAATACCACAATTGACAAAAGTAATTAAAAAAACAATTGCACAGTATAAAAAGGGTGGACGATTGATCTATATCGGTGCAGGTACAAGTGGAAGATTGGGTGTCTTAGATGCAGCGGAGTGTGTACCTACATTCAATACTGACCCTCATGAAATTATAGGTATTATTGCTGGTGGACAACATGCTATGACAATGGCTGTAGAAGGTGCGGAAGATCACAAAAAATTAGCGGAAGAAGATTTGAAAAATATAGATTTAACATCAAAAGATGTCGTTATAGGAATTGCCGCGAGTGGCAAAACGCCATATGTTATAGGCGGTTTAACATTTGCTAACACAATCGGTGCTACAACAGTATCTATTTCATGCAATGAACATGCAGTTATAAGTGAAATTGCGCAGTATCCAGTAGAAGTTAAAGTTGGTCCAGAAGTATTAACTGGTTCAACGCGTTTAAAGTCTGGTACAGCACAAAAATTAATTTTAAATATGATTTCAACCATCACAATGGTTGGTGTCGGAAAAGTTTACGATAACCTCATGATTGATGTTAAAGCAACCAATCAAAAACTGATCGACCGTTCAGTGCGTATTATTCAAGAAATATGTGCTATCACATATGATGAAGCAATGGCGTTATATCAGGTATCTGAGCATGATGTGAAAGTTGCGACAGTTATGGGTATGTGTGGCATTTCTAAGGAAGAAGCAACAAGACGGTTATTAAACAATGGTGACATTGTTAAACGAGCAATCAGAGATAGACAACCTTAGGAGGGATTTAAATGACCAAAGAACAACAACTTGCAGAACGAATTATTGCTGCAGTAGGTGGTATGGATAATATAGATAGTGTCATGAACTGTATGACACGTGTGCGTATTAAAGTATTAGATGAAAATAAAGTAGATGACCAAGAACTAAGGCACATTGATGGTGTCATGGGTGTTATACACGATGAACGCATTCAAGTTGTGGTTGGACCTGGTACAGTCAATAAAGTGGCTAATCATATGGCGGAATTAAGTGGTGTTAAACTAGGTGACCCAATACCACACAATCACAATGATAGTGAAAAAATGGACTATAAATCATATGCAGCTGATAAAGCAAAGGCGAATAAAGAAGCACATAAAGCAAAACAAAAGAATGGTAAGTTGAATAAAGTATTGAAATCAATTGCCAATATCTTTATACCGTTGATTCCTGCATTTATTGGAGCTGGATTAATTGGTGGTATTGCAGCAGTACTGAGTAACTTAATGGTGGCAGGCTATATTTCAGGTGCTTGGATTACGCAACTTATAACAGTATTTAATGTCATTAAAGACGGTATGTTAGCATACTTAGCTATTTTCACTGGTATTAATGCGGCTAAAGAATTTGGTGCGACACCAGGACTTGGTGGCGTGATTGGTGGTACAACGTTATTAACGGGTATTGCTGGTAAAAATATTTTAATGAATGTCTTCACTGGAGAACCATTGCAACCTGGACAAGGTGGGATTATTGGCGTTATTTTTGCCGTTTGGATTTTAAGTATTGTCGAAAAGAGATTGCATAAAATTGTGCCAAATGCGATTGATATTATTGTAACGCCGACTATTGCATTGTTGATTGTAGGACTATTAACTATCTTTATCTTTATGCCATTAGCAGGTTTTGTTTCAGACAGTTTAGTTTCAGTAGTTAACGGAATTATTAGTATTGGTGGCGTATTTAGTGGATTTATCATTGGTGCAAGCTTCCTACCGTTAGTTATGTTAGGACTTCATCATATTTTTACGCCAATTCATATAGAAATGATTAACCAATCTGGTGCTACTTACTTATTGCCAATAGCAGCGATGGCTGGTGCTGGACAAGTAGGTGCCGCATTAGCACTTTGGGTAAGATGTAAACGCAACACAACATTACGTAATACTTTAAAAGGTGCATTGCCAGTTGGTTTCCTAGGTATTGGAGAACCATTAATCTATGGTGTGACTTTGCCATTAGGTCGACCTTTCTTAACTGCTTGTATTGGCGGTGGTATTGGTGGCGCTGTAATAGGTGGAATTGGACATATTGGTGCTAAAGCAATAGGCCCAAGTGGTGTGTCACTATTACCATTAATCTCAGATAATATGTATTTAGGTTATATTGCAGGATTACTTGCTGCGTATGCTGGTGGATTCGTTTGTACATATTTATTTGGAACGACAAAGGCGATGCGACAGACAGATTTGTTGGGTGATTAATGATGACAAATATTTTATATCGCATTGATAAGCAGTTGAGTGATTTTACGAAGACAGAAAAGATAATCGCTGATTACATTTTAAAGAATCCACATAAAATCATTGATATGACTGTGAATGATTTGGCAGATGTTACGAATGTTAGTACAGCATCAATTGTTAGATTTAGTCGGAAAATGACACATCAAGGTTTTCAAGAGCTAAAGATTGCGATATCTCGATACTTACCCGAAGATATTGCAACCAATCCACATTTGGAATTGATTGAAAATGAATCTGTAGAAACTTTGAAAAATAAAATGATTGCTAGAGCAACGAATACGATGCGATTTGTAGCTACTAATATTATGGATGCGCAAATTGATGCAATTTGTGATGTGTTGAAAAATGCCAGGACAATATTTTTATTTGGATTTGGCGCATCGAGTTTGACTATTGGTGATCTTTTTCAAAAGTTATCTCGTATTGGCTTAAATGTCAGGTTATTACATGAAACGCATTTACTTGTGTCAACATTTGCGACGCATGATGATAGAGATTGCATGATTTTTGTGACGAATCAAGGTAGTCATAGTGAATTGCAGTCAATTGCACAGGTGGCCACACATTACAGTATTCCCATCATAACTATATCTAGTACAGCTAATAATCCAGTGGCTCAAATTGCAGACTATGCATTGATTTATGGCAGAACTGATGAAAATGAAATGCGTATGGCGGCTACAACGTCATTATTTGCACAGTTATTCACGGTAGATATATTGTACTATCGATTTGTAGCATTAAATTATCATGCGATTCTAGATTGTATAACCCAATCGAAAATGGCACTTGATAATTACAGGAAGCATCTTGCGACGATAGATTTTAAACATTAGATATTGTGTGCGTTCTAATATAAAGTAAGTTGCAACGTAAACAATTGAAGTTTTTGATGTGATTCAGTTGCTTGATGAAAAATTGTTGATACAAGTTTGTAAAACTGGCATAGAGGCTATTTTGAAAATGATAAAGGCGTGACAAATTAAAGCAAAGTTCAGATTTGAGCTTTGCTTTTTTCATAGTATAGCAATTAAATGCTGAAGAATAATTTTAATGCTAAATGAACTAATATGAAGGTGCTAAAAGCAATTATTATCAAATTAGTGATATGAATGAAATGTTTAAATCGTTTGCGTTGATTGTATTCGGGACTTTTATAGAGTAGGTAGTAGTACATAAAGAGTATGGCTGCGAACATGCCGAATATTGAAGTGAAGTTACCTACAGTGACTGCCATGAAATGATTTAAAGTTAAATAATAACTTAGACTGATAATTAAAAATAAAATAATTTGATAGGTAATTAACACCATTCAAGTCCCTCCATTAATCGTAGGCAAAAAATTTATCAATGATTTGATTATTTGTATTCAAATTTTAGTATACGACTTACCTCAAACACAAATATTAAAAGATAAGACAATAAAATTAGAATAAATTTACGTTTGAAGATAAAAAACAAACATTTTTCATTAAAGTTTATGATATATTTAGAGCAATAGAAAGTGTACGGAAGGGGATATGAATGGCATACCAAAGTGAATACGCATTAGAAAATGAAATGATGAATCAACTTGAACAATTGGGTTACGAAAGAGTAACGATACGTGATAATAAGCAATTGCTTGATAATTTTAGAACGATTTTAAATGAGCGTCATGCGGACAAATTAGAAGGCAATCCCTTAACAGATAAAGAATTTCAACGTCTGTTAACGATGATTGATGGGAAAAGTATTTTCGAGAGTGCCCGTATTTTACGTGATAAATTACCACTTAGACGTGATGATGAGTCTGAGATTTATTTGTCGTTTTTAGATACGAAAAGTTGGTGTAAAAATAAGTTTCAAGTGACGAATCAAGTATCTGTCGAGGATACATATAAAGCACGTTATGATGTAACGATATTAATCAATGGACTACCCCTTGTCCAAGTTGAATTGAAACGTCGAGGCATTGATATTAATGAGGCGTTTAACCAAGTAAAACGTTACCGTAAACAAAATTACACAGGCTTATTCCGCTACATACAAATGTTTATCATTAGTAATGGTGTTGAAACGCGATACTTTTCTAATAATGATAGCGAACTATTGAAGAGTCACATGTTTTATTGGAGTGATAAACAGAATAACCGAATCAATACATTGCAATCGTTTGCTGAGTCATTTATGAGACCTTGTCAATTAGCTAAGATGATATCGCGCTATATGATTATTAATGAAACAGATAGAATACTGATGGCAATGCGTCCGTATCAAGTGTATGCGGTAGAATCACTTATTCAACAAGCGACTGAGACAGGGAATAATGGATATGTATGGCATACAACTGGAAGTGGTAAGACGTTGACTTCTTTTAAAGCGAGTCAGATTTTATCACAGCAAGATGACATTAAGAAAGTTATCTTTTTGGTTGACCGTAAAGACTTGGATAGCCAAACAGAAGAGGAATTTAATAAATTTGCTAAGGGTGCTGTAGACAAAACTTTTAATACCTCGCAACTGGTACGCCAACTAAATGATAAAAGTTTGCCACTTATTGTAACGACGATTCAAAAAATGGCTAAAGCGATTCAAGGTAATGCCCATTTATTAGAACAGTATAAAACGAATAAAGTTGTATTTATTATTGATGAGTGTCATCGCAGTCAATTTGGTGACATGCATCGTCTAGTTAAACAACATTTCAAAAATGCCCAATACTTTGGGTTCACTGGTACGCCACGTTTCCCAGAAAATAGTAGTCAAGATGGTAGAACAACTGCAGATATTTTTGGTAGATGTTTACATACGTATTTAATTAGAGATGCCATTCATGATGGTAATGTACTTGGTTTCTCAGTTGACTATATTAATACTTTTAAAAATAAAGCTTTAAAAGCAGAAGATAACAGCATGGTTGAAGCAATTGATACGGAAGAAGTATGGTTAGCGGATAAACGTGTGGAATTAGTAACACGACATATCATCAATAATCATGATAAATATACACGTAATCGTCAATATTCAAGTATATTTACAGTTCAAAGTATTCACGCGCTTATTAAATATTATGAGACATTTAAGCGACTTAACAAAAAGTTGGAACAACCATTAACGGTAGCTGGTATATTTACGTTTAAACCTAATGAAGATGATCGTGATGGTGAAGTGCCATATCATTCACGTGAAAAATTAGAGAAAATGATTAGTGATTATAATAAAAAGTTCGAGACGAATTTTTCAACAGACACGACTAATGAGTATTTTAATCATATTTCAAAAAACGTTAAAAAGGGCGTTAAAGATAGTAAAATTGATATCTTAATCGTTGTTAATATGTTCTTAACTGGTTTTGATAGTAAAGTACTGAACACTTTATATGTTGATAAGAATTTAATGTATCATGATTTAATTCAAGCGTATTCACGTACAAATAGGGTTGAAAAAGAATCAAAGCCATTTGGTGAAATTGTAAACTATCGTGACTTGAAAAAAGAGACAGACGATGCACTGAGAGTATTCTCACAAACAAATGATACGGATACAATTTTAATGCGTAGTTATGAAGAGTATAAAAAAGAATTTATGGACGCTTATCGTGAGCTTAAAATGATTGTGCCGACACCACACATGGTTGATGACATTCAAGATGAAGAAGAGCTAAAGCGCTTTGTTGAAGCTTATCGTTTATTAGCTAAAATAATATTACGTTTAAAAGCATTTGACGAGTTTGAGTTTACAATTGATGAAATTGGAATGGATGAACAAGAGAATGAAGACTATAAAAGTAAATATTTAGCTGTGTACGATCAAGTAAAAAGAGCGACGGCTGAGAAAAACAAAGTATCCATTTTAAATGATATTGATTTCGAAATAGAAATGATGCGTAATGATACGATTAATGTGAATTATATTATGAATATATTGAGACAAATTGATCTTGAAGACAAAGCGGAACAACGTCGTAACCAAGAACAAATTAGACGTATTTTAGATCATGCAGATGATCCGACATTGAGGTTAAAACGAGATCTAATTAGAGAATTCATCGACAATGTTGTACCTTCTTTAAATAAGGATGATGATATCGATCAAGAATATGTTAATTTCGAAAGTATTAAAAAAGAAGCGGAGTTCAAAGGATTTGCTGGAGAGAGATCTATCGATGAACAAGCCCTAAAAACAATTTCAAATGACTACCAGTATAGTGGTGTTGTAAACCCACATCACCTTAAAAAAATGATTGGTGATTTGCCATTGAAAGAAAAACGTAAAGCAAGAAAAGCCATTGAATCTTTCGTGGCAGAAACAACTGAAAAATACGGTGTGTAATGATTCAGCCCCCTCGCTAGATTAGTGTAGGGGGCATTATTATTTTCTATATTTTGTTAGTTACCATGTGTTTGGCAATCATCATTTGGTTTCAATACAATTTTATCATCGTATGTGTATAGAAATAATGTCTATAGGCATTTAAAATAGTTTATAATATTAACAGGATAAGTATTAAATGTATGTTGAAGGAGGTGCGTAGCTATGGATAATAGAAATATGATTAATCGTGTTTTTAGTCAAAAGATATTACATCAAATTGCAATCAAAAATAAAAGTGATGTTGTTGATGAGGCATATGATTTTTATATACAGGGACCTAAAAATATCAATGTAATACAGAAGATGAAATCTTTATATAATTATCTTAAAAAGTCTTATCGTAACGAATATTTTTACAAAAACACAATGCTTAATAAACTCCTTCTAGGACGACATTCTGTTAATACAACTACTGCACTTTCTGAGATGCCCATAGGGAAAAGTATTGCTGATTTTATATTGTTAAACGGCAAAGGTGTTGTCTATGAGATTAAAACAGAATTAGATAAGCTGGATAGATTAGATAATCAAATTAATGATTATTATGAAGTGTTTAATTATGTCGTAGTCATTACAAATGACAAACATCTGAATAAAGTTATGGCTAGATACAAAGATACAACAGTTGGAATTTTAGTGTTAACTACTAGAAATACACTGAGTGAAGTTCAAAAACCTAAAGAAAACAATAGTCTCTTAAACACAAAAGCGATGTACAACTTTTTACGAAAAGAAGAAAGAAAAAGAGTTATTGCACAAAATCATATGGATGTGCCAACTTATAATGATTTCACAGAGTATGATGTGTTATTTGACGTGTTTAAAGAAATACCAATGACGAAACTGCATAACAATATGATTTCTGAGTTGAAAAAAAGAGGCAACATGAAAGAATACAAAGATGAATTTTTAGCAGCTCCGACTGAAATTAAGTTCTTGTTATATTTCGCAAAAATGACAAAGAAAGATAAAAATAAACTATATCATTTTCTTAAGGAGGATTAATATGTATTATCCTTATTTGCGTGGGAAACAAAATGAACTATTTGCAATTAGAGAATTGTTAGAGAAAGGTTTGATTGGTGATTGTATTCAACCTATAATTGAACCAATTAAATATACAACCACATTTAAAAATACTTTGCAATACTGTGGTGAAAAAGCATTCTCTATAAATTTAGTAGTAAATTCAAAGTTAACTGAAGAAGAGATTAGTAACGAAACTGTTGAACATTTAACTGAAATAATAACAAAAAACAAAAGTGTTATTCAAAAAGCTTACTTGGGTCCTTCTGATGAAGGCAATGATAGGTTGAAACAGCAATTTTCAAGTAATAGTTTAGCTATTTTAACAAGTGTAGATGACTGGGAAATGTTTGGAGATAAAAATAAACTTGAAATGGTTTTTGTACCAGATGATAGACACATTAAACGTAAATTGCGTAATATTCCAAACAAAGGCATCATTATGGATCCTTTTAATAAACTAAGTCGTAATGTTGATTATTTAGATAATGATGACGAGTTTTATAGCGACGATCACCTTTATTATAAGGAAGATGGATACGTAGCATTTTCAGACTATTCTGTTATAGGTGGAGAATATGTAGACGGTGGCTTTTCGCCATTAGCTATTGCGATACATATTGTCTATTTTGATGAGGCTAATGAGTTAAGAGTTAAACATTTTGTCTCTGATTCTAATAACGATAGATTAAATCCAGCTAAAAAGTTTTTTGAGGCTGTAGATAAATTAGTAACTTGGTCTAAAAACTTAGATAATAAAAATAGATCTTATGCGATCGGACAATTCGAAGAATTAAATGAAAATAATAAGTATCCAGGATTAGGTTTAATTAAAAGGTTATCTATCATGCATCATCTAGAAATTATGAATAGATACTTGGAGTCTCAAAATGAAAATATGTGAAAAATGTTTTAATAATACTGAAATCGTAGAAATCATTGTAAATGATAATAGCAAATTTGACAATTGTGATATTGATAACGATCATCTTGGTGTTAAAATATTTGATACGACTCGACACATAGATAAATTAGAGCAGATTAGAGATTATTTAAGACCAGCGTTAGAATTATATGATATTAGTATAAATTTACCAGATACTTTTAGCCCAAAAGAAGGTAAAAAAATTGAAACAGCATTAAAAGATGATTGGAGTATATTTAATGTTGAAGAAGATAAAATAAGTTGTATTTTAAATGAACTTTTTAAAGATGATGAAAATATAGATAGACGGGTGTTGGAAGGTTTAGTAGGCGCTAAAATCATTAAAGATAAAAAATATACAAATGAAAATCTAATTGTAGCAAATAATGACTGGGATGGATTTTGTGAGAGCTTGAAGTATAAAAATAGATTTCATAATAATATGATCAATTTAGAGAATTTAGCGTTCTTTCTCGATATCACTACTAATTACTATAGTATTGAGGAATTTAGAGAAAGATTTGAACCATTATATAGATCTAGAATAGTTAAGTTCATTACAGAGAAAAGTGAACTAATGTCACCACCAAAGGGATTTGCAACGGCAGGAAGATTGAATTCTAAATGGATAAGCGTATTATACCTTAGTACAAAAGAACAGGTCAGTATAGAAGAAGTTAAACCTAAGCATAATGACATTATTTATATAGGTAAGGTTAAGTTACAAAAAAACGTTACAAAAGAGAAATTGAAAATTGCGAATTTAACTAATTTAACTAGTAATGCAATCAAAGCTGGCGATGATGGATTTAGAAAGTATTTTGTAAATTACCAAACATTAAAAAAGATTCATAAAGGAATAACAAATCCAAGCGATGAACAAGGAATAGATTATTTGCCATTTCAATATTTAGCTGATTATATTCGAAGCCTTAAATATGACGGGATAATGTATGAGAGCATATTGCAAGATGGTACTTTTAACTTTGTGTTTTTTGATCAAAATTTATTTGAATGTGTTAATTATGAAAGAAAAAGAGTAAGTGACGTTAAATATACATTGACTAAGCTAAGTTGACACACTTAAAAGTCTGAATATTCTAATAAAATGCAAATAATCCCCCGCACTTTATATAGTGGCGGGGGATTTATTATGCGTTAAAATGCCCAAAGTATGGGTGTGACCCTTAAATCATGGCAAAGCACCTAAAACTTGATATGGTGCCGAGCCCTAACATAGCACAATATAGTTAGTATGACAAAGTCATCTAACATAACACATCAGAAGTTGCCCGATTTATTCCAGACCATACAGTGATAAAGTTGCACAACGCATAACTTTTATTTAGCAATAACTGCTACTTCTGAAATAAGTTGCTTTGCATAGTCTGATTGCGGATGTTTGATAATATCTTCTGTGTTATTCAGTTCAACGATTTCGCCATTTTTCATAACTGCAACTCGATCACATATTTCATTGATAACACCCATGTCATGTGTGATGAATAAATAAGTGATGCCGAAGTCTAACTGTAATTGTTTTAATAACTCGATGATATCTTTTTGAATTGAAACGTCTAAAGCTGACACTGCTTCGTCGCAAACAATCACTTTAGGTTCAACAGCAAGTGCTCTAGCGATACTTACACGCTGGCGTTGCCCACCAGATAATTCGTGTGGATAGCGATATAAGAAACTTTGATCTAGGCCAACTTTTTCTAACAACGATACGACAGTTTTAATAATGTCATCATTATCTTTGACTTTCCCATGAATGATAAGTGGTCGTTTAATCACATCAATGACTTTAAATCTTGGATTAATAGATGCGAATGGATCTTGGAAAATCATTTGTATCTCTTGTCGTAAAGATTTCAATTCATCATCTTTAAATAAACTTAATGGTAATTCGTTATACCAAATAAAACCTTCTGACACTTCCTTTAGACCGACGACCGTCTTAGCTAATGTCGATTTCCCTGGTCCTGACTCACCGACAATGCCTAATGTTTCGCCTTTTCTAATAGCCAAGTTAATATCATTAACTGCTCGGTATAGGCTGCCACTTGGTGACTTGTAATCCACGCTCACGCGATCGAATTTTAATAAAATATCATTGTTTAACGGTCTTGGCAGGCGCGTTTGATGAATATCAGGAATCGCATCTATTAAGCGTTTCGTATAGGTATGTTGTGGCGATTTAAAAATACTTTCAACCGTGCCACTTTCAACGACACTTCCATCTTTCATTACAATCACATCGTCGCAAAATTGATACACAGCACCTAAATCGTGAGTGATAAAAATAATAGACGTTTCTGTGTACTCATAAAGGGACTTCATTAACTGCAGTAATTGATTTTGTGTACTGGCATCTAATGCCGTTGTTGGTTCATCTGCGATTAAAATTTGTGGCTTTAAAATCAATGCCATTGCTATCATGACACGTTGACGCATACCACCAGAAAGTTCATGTGGATAAGCATCAAATTGTCGAGTTGCATGTTTTATACCTACTTTTTCTAAAATGTCTATTGTCATAGACTTTGCTTCAGATTTAGATACACGTTTATGTTGAAATAGTACTTCTGTAATTTGTTTGCCAATCGTTAATCTTGGATTCAACGAAGAGAGTGGATCTTGAAAAATCATTGAAATATCCTTACCTCGAATTTGTTGTAACGCTGAAGTTGATAAATTTGTTAACGATTGCCCATTAAAAATAATTTCTCCTGTTAACGTGTGATTCGGATAATCTGGTAGTAGTCCTAAAATAGATTTAGCGGTAATACTTTTTCCTGATCCTGATTCACCAACAATACCTAGGATATGTTTTTTTCGTAATTCGAAAGAGACGTTTTTTACCGCTTGAACTGTAGTTTCATCATAATTGAATTGTACATTCAGACTGTTGACTTCTAATAAATTTGACATGATGTTGTGCCTCCCTATTCACAAATGTGTAAATTTATTCTATACTTTTGTATATCATAGTAATCTACTCAAGATTATTTTACAAGGAGTGATTATCATAATTACTTATTTAGAATCTTTTAAGTCGTTGTATCACAAGGCATTTTACAAGTTTGTATTATCGGTATTAAGCTTGCCAATATTTTTATATGCAGTGATAAAGTTTTTCTTTTCTGCTAAGAGAAAAAATTTTTACGCTAATAATTCTGAAATTTCAGAAATTGAACAGGCGTTACATCAAAAATATAAATATTTATCGCAGCAAAAGTCATCCACACAAATACATAAAGAAGCATTAAAAATATTCAAGGCACAAAGTTCTAATACGAATTCAAAGAATATTGAACAAGCACATTTTTCAACATACTTTGAAAATGTATTATTTCATAAGTTCATCATGATCAAAGTGATATTGGCCTTGCCGATGTTCATCTTATTGACTATTTATTTACAGCCATTAGTTAGATATATTTTTGAGCGAATTGTCATGGCTGTGATTGTCATCATTGGTGTTATTGTCAGTGTGTTTACCATTCTGTATTTTTCACCGCTTGATGCGGCTTATAGCATACTGGGACAAAATGCAACAAAGGCACAGATACATCAATTCAATGTATTACATCATCTTAACGAACCTTATTTTATTCAATTGTGGGATACCATCAAGGGTGTTTTTACCTTTGACTTAGGTACGACTTACAAAGGGAATGAGGTTGTGACTAAAGCAGTTGGCGAAAGAATTCCAATTACAATAATTGTCGCAGTATTAGCGCTAATTGTGGCATTAATTATTGCGATACCAATTGGAATTATCAGTGCGATGAAGCGAAATAGTTGGCTTGATATCACGTTAATGATAATTGCATTAATTGGTTTATCTATTCCAAGTTTCTGGCAAGGGCTATTATTCATTTTAGCGTTCTCATTGAAATTGGATATTTTACCACCATCTTATATGCCAGAACATCCAATATCGTTGATTTTACCTGTACTTGTCATTGGAACAAGTATTGCTGCTTCTATCACGCGTATGACAAGGTCTTCTGTACTTGAAGTAATGCGCAGCGATTATGTTTTAACTGCTTATGCAAAAGGATTATCGACGATACAAGTAGTTATTAAACATATTTTGAAAAATGCCATTATTCCAATTGTAACGCTAGTTGGTCTTCTAGTGGCAGAGTTACTAGGCGGTTCAGCAGTGACGGAACAAGTATTTAACATTAATGGTATCGGTCGTTATATCGTCCAAAAACAACTAATACCTGATATTCCAGCAGTCATGGGTGGGGTCGTATATATATCAATTGTAATATCTTTAGCAAACTTAATTATTGATATATTTTATGCTTTAATCGATCCAAAATTACGTAGTGAAATTAACGAAAGGAAGTGAGGCATATGGTAAAACTTACAACAAAGATAGCTTCCTTAAAACTATTCGCAAGTTATGCTATTGCAACTTATATTTTAGTTATATTAACGAGTGCATTAAATCTTTTTAAAGGTTATGTGGCCGATACGTTCTATATTGCTGAAACATTGCTAATCGTTTTAACCATCATTTTAATTATCATTTTAACAATGGAACAAACATGGAAGCATCATGACCTATGGCGACGTATCGTCGAAGTGTTGTTATTGTTGATGACATTAACAGGCAACGTATTTACATTATTAATGTTTGTAAGTATTAGACGTTACCAACGTACATCGCAAATACATAGTTATAACGGGTGGGAATCGTTTATACGAAAAACTACTAGACATCGTATTGCGATTATCGGGTTACTTATTTTAGTCTACATGCTGACATTATCAATTGTGTCACAATTTACATTTGATACGACATTGGCTACTAAAAATCAGTTCAATGCACTGTTACATGGACCGAGTCTAGCCTATCCGTTTGATACTGATGATTTCGGTAGAGACTTATTTACACGCGTAGTTGTCGGAACGAAACTGACATTTTCAATTTCAATTATTTCAGTAGTTATTGCAGTTATTTTTGGTGTGTTACTAGGCACTATCGCAGGTTATTTTAATCATATTGATAATTTAATAATGCGAATTTTAGATGTAGTGTTTGCAATTCCATCATTATTGTTAGCGGTGGCAATTATTGCATCATTTGGAGCAAGTATTCCAAATTTAATTATTGCTTTAAGTATCGGTAATATACCATCATTTGCACGGACAATGCGTGCCAGTGTTTTAGAAATTAAACGCATGGAATATGTAGATGCAGCACGTATCACTGGTGAAAACACTTGGAATATCATATGGCGTTATATTTTACCGAATGCGATTGCGCCTATGATTGTACGTTTTTCATTAAATATAGGTGTGGTTGTATTAACAACAAGTAGTTTAAGTTTCCTAGGACTTGGTGTTGCACCTGATGTAGCTGAATGGGGCAACATTTTACGTACCGGTAGTAACTACTTGGAAACGCACAGTAATTTAGCTATTGTACCTGGTATTTGTATTATGTTCGTCGTTTTAGCATTTAATTTTATAGGTGATGCAGTGCGTGATGCACTAGATCCAAGAATTCATTAAAAAGGTAGGGATAGATGTGAAGAAAATCATTAGTATCGCAATTATAGTTTTAGCGTTGGTATTAAGTGGTTGTGGTGTCCCTACGAAATCAGAAGTGGCTCAAAAGTCATCGAAAGTTGAAGTGAAAGGCGAGCGACCAACGATACATTTCCTAGGACAAGCAAGTTATGAAAATGATATGAATATCGTCAAAGATCAATTGGAAAATGCAGGATTTAACGTGAAGATGAATATCCAACCAGACTATGGTAGCTATCGTACACAACGTCAAGCCGGCAATTATGATATCCAAATCGATGACTGGATGACAGTATTCGGTGACCCGAACTATGCTATGACGGCATTATTTAGTTCTACAGGATCAAATAGTTTATTGAAAGATAAACATGTAGACCAGTTGTTAAATAAAGCTTCTACTCAAAATGAAGCAGATGTTAAACAAACATATAAGCAAATTGAAGATGAAGTTGTATTTGATAAAGGGTATATTGCGCCTTTATATGGATCAAAAAAGAATTTAGTATATGACAATAAAGTGTTAGATAAAAATAGTGTTGGATTGCCAAATTCACGTGCATTAATATGGCAACAATTTGATTACAACAATAGTAGAGAACGAGATACGCGTCCACTTGTGATGACACAACAAGATGGTGAAATTCCTACATTGGATCCAATACGTTCAATTGCGCCGTCAGTATATTCAATTAATATGAATATGTACACAAGGTTATTATTATTAGATGAAAATGACCACTTAACAACGAAAGGTTCGTTAAGTCGTGATTATGCTGTGAATAAGGACAATAAAGCGTTTTATTTCTTGTTAAGAGATGATGATTATTTTGCGAAAGTGGTCAATGGACAAGCACGTAATACTGGAGAGCGTGTATCGGCTGAAGATGTTAAGTTTTCTTTAGATAGAGCACGTGATAAAAAGTCTGTGCCTAACAATAATACTTATAATATGCACAAACATATAAATGACATCAAGATATTAAAAGATGAGGACATCGATCAGTTGCGTAAAGAGAAAGACAAGGACGATAAATCAATCTATGATAAGTTGATTAAAGCTTATAACGTCAAATCGTTAACGACAGATGGTCAAAAAGTAAATAATAAAGGCGGTATATATCAAATTGTTAAAATTACGACAGATCAATCGATGCCTCGAGAGGTAAATTACTTAACACACTCTTCGGCAGGCATTTTATCTAAAAAATTTGTTAATCAAGTAAATCAAGAATATCCAAAAGGATATGGGGATAGCAGTACAATTCCTGCAAATTCAGATGGAAAAAATGCGCTTTATGCAAGTGGCGCATACATTATGACACAGAAAAATGCATATCAAGCAACGTTTCAACGTAATCCAGGATTCAACGAAACAGAAAAAGGTAGTTATGGACCAGCTAAAATTAAAAATATTACATTGAAGTTTAATGGTGACCCGAATAATGCATTGTCAGAACTTAGAAATCATTCAATTGATATGTTGGCAGATGTGAATCAAAAACATTTTGATTTAATTAAGTCGGATAAAAATTTAAGCATTATTCGCAAAAATGGACGCAAGTCAGTCTTTTTAATGCTAAATATTAAAAAAGGTATATTTAAGACGCATCCAAACTTGAGACAAGCAGTAGTTAATGCGATAGATCAGGATCAATTTATTAAGTTTTATCGTGGCGATAAATTTAAAATTGCATCACCGATTACACCACTTGTCGATACTGGTAACGAGCAACGTCAAGATTTAGAAAAAGTAGAAAAAGCTATTAATCAATAATGTTTTAAATATTTAACAGAAAGTAGGAGGATATAGTATGGTCATTAACTTAAATGACAAACAGACAAAAACATCTAAAGAAGGGTTAATTTCCGTATCACATCCTCTTGCGGCTAAAATTGGTAAGGATGTATTAGATCAAGGTGGCAACGCCATGGATGCCGTGATTGCAATTCAACTGGCATTGAATGTGGTAGAACCATTTGCATCAGGTATTGGTGGTGGCGGATACTTGCTATATTATGAGCAAAGTACTGGCAGTATAACTGCGTTTGATGCGCGTGAGACAGCCCCTGCACATGTAGATAAACAATTTTATCTAGATGATTCAGGCGAATATAAATCATTTTTTGATATGACTACACATGGTAAAACTGTCGCTGTGCCAGCAATTCCAAAGCTGTTTGATTATATTCACAAGCGTTATGCTAAATTGTCATTGGAAGATTTAATTAATCCTGCAATTGAACTAGCCATTGAAGGTCATTCAGCCAATTGGGCTACTGAAAAATATTCGCGCCAGCAACACGCACGATTGACAAAGTATCACGAAACGGCGCAAGTATTTACGCATGAAAATCAATATTGGCGTGAAGGTGATTGGATTGTACAACCCGAATTAGGCAAGACATTTCAAATATTAAGAGAACAAGGGTTTAATGCATTTTATAAAGGTGACATTGCGAAACAATTAGTTAATGTTGTTAAAGAATGTGGTGGGACAATCACTTTAGAGGATCTAGCCAATTATGACATTCAGATTAAAACGCCAATCAGTGCAACATTTAAAGACTATGACATTTATTCAATGGGACCATCTAGTTCTGGCGGTATCACGGTAATTCAAATATTGAAGTTATTAGAACATGTCGATTTACCATCTATGGGTCCAAGATCTGTCGATTACTTGCATCATTTGATACAGGCAATGCATTTAGCATATAGTGATCGCGCGCAATACTTGGCGGATGATAATTTTCATGAGGTGCCTGTACAGTCATTAATTGATGACGATTATTTAAAAGCACGCAGTAAGCTCATTGATAGCAATAAAGCAAATATTGATATAGAGCATGGTGTTGTGTCTGATTGCATTAGTCATACAGATGTTGAAGAAAATCATACCGAAACAACTCATTTTTGTGTGATTGATAAGGAAGGTAATATTGCTTCATTTACGACATCAATCGGTATGATTTACGGGTCGGGTATTACGATTCCAGGCTACGGCGTGTTATTGAATACCACAATGGATGGTTTTGATGTTGTGGCGGGTGGGATCAATGAAATTGCACCTTATAAACGACCACTAAGTAACATGGCTCCAACGATTGTGATGCATCACGGGAAGCCAATATTAACAGTAGGTGCACCTGGTGCTATAAGTATCATTGCTAGTGTTGCGCAAACATTAATCAATGTATTAGTGTTTGGCATGGATATTCAGCAGGCTATAGATGAACCTAGAATTTATAGTAGCCATCCTAATCGCATTGAATGGGAGCCTCAATTTTCACAATCTACAATATTAGCATTGATTGCACGTGGACATGCAATGGAACATAAACCAGATGCCTATATTGGAGATGTACATGGACTACAAGTTGACACAACAACGTATGAAGCTTCGGGTGGCAGTGATGATACTAGAGAAGGCACCGTAATGGGTGGCGAGGTGTTAGTGATTAGAAAACAGCCATTACCATATCGGCAAATGTATGATAATGACGGCTTTCGTGTATATTTCAATGATGTGCAGTTACCTTTATTGGCAGATCAAGTGCGATGGATGCATGGCAAATGTTGGATTGAGGAGAGTGTTATTAGAATCATTTTCCCTGAAGTTAGTGCACATATTGAAGATTTAAGAAGTTATGAAAACGCAGGAGAAAATTATATAGATGTTGTCTGGTTAGCACGAAAGAAAGGTTATCAAGTGGCATTGAAAGATGACGGTTTATATTTAAATGATGAAGCATATCATTCAGTGAAGCGAAATACACATGCGTACTATAGATATGATCGAGATAGTATCACAAGATAGTTTATGCGTTTGATATGGAGTTTGTAGTGGATAAGGGCTTTTATTGAATGAAAGGATTCGATTTCGAACTTTAGCGTGACGCTTGGGTGTAGTAATGTTGAAAATGCTATACGAAACGCTATTCACCTTTGTAAAATATACAACGCTTCACAAATTCGTTTTTGATGTACATCACAATAGTTAGTCTAAAATCTAACGTGATGTGGTTTGGTACAGTTGAACGAGTTATGTGAGGTGTTTTTATAATATGAGATTTTAATAGATAATTTGGATGTTTCTATAATTACAGCATAAGTATTAATGTTCGCTACTAAGTTTAACCAGAAGTTTTTATGTGCTTTCATACTTTCATACCTACTCTCAAAATATATCATCAACACTATCATATGTTTTAAAAATATTTACATCATAACTAAAGTGAATGTCAAAATTTAAATTTGTAAAAACAATAGATGTATATAAAAAGTTGAAAAGGATTGTAAGAAAATCAAAAAAACACTGTATGACGTTTGATTAGTCACACAGTGTAGATAACAATTAAAATGTTGTTGCCAATTTTTCAGCATTATTAATACTAGTTGCCTTAATTTCTTCAGTTTTATGCGGTTCGGCATTGTGTCCTTCAATAATGATTGTTTCATATGATGGCACACCTAAGAATGTCATAATTGTTCTTAAATAACGGTCGCCCATTTCAAAATTAGCAGCGGGGTCTTCAGTATAATATCCACCACGTGATTGAATGTGTAATACTTTTTTGTCAGTTAGTAAACCTTGTGGTCCTTCAGCAGAATATTTAAAAGTTTTACCTGCAATTGAAATAGCATCAATATATGCTTTAACTACAGGTGGGAAAGAAAGGTTCCACATAGGCGTTACAAATACATATTTATCTGCACTTAAAAATTCTTCTAAAATGTCACTCAATCTTGAAACTTTCATTTGTTCATCATCAGTTAACGTTTCGCCATTACTCATTTTTCCCCAACCAGTTAATACATCTTTGTCAATAACTGGAATATAAGTTTCAAATAAATCAATATGTTTCACTTCATCATCAGGATGTTGTTGTTGATATGTTTCGATAAATGCTTTACCAGCCGCCATAGAATTTGATACCAGTTCATTAAAAGGGTGTGCTGTAATATATAATACTTTTGCCATTTGAAAATTCTCCTCTGTTTCTGTTATTTTCTTAAGTATAATTATTATACTCAATATAAAATTAATATCAATCAAAATATTCAAATTACCATCATTTTCTTCATCTATATTTGGCAGTACTACTAAAGTATGAGTGCATTTAATTATGAAATAGTTGATTTAGAATATATACTTAATACCCAAAATATATGAAGGATGGATGCCACTATGACAAAGCGACCAAAACGTATTTTGGCAACAATTATCATTTTTCTTTCACTATTATTTACGATTATTTATATAGATGACATTCAAAAATGGTTTAACCAATATACCGATAAATTGACACAAAATCATAAAGGACAAGGACACTCAAAATGGGAAGACTTTTTTAGAGGGAGTCGGATTACTGAGACTTTTGGTAAATATCAGCATTCACCATTTGATGGTAAGCATTATGGCATTGATTTTGCATTGCCAAAAGGTACACCAATTAAAGCGCCGACGAATGGTAAAGTAACACGTATCTTTAATAATGAATTAGGCGGCAAGGTATTACAGATTGCCGAAGACAATGGAGAATATCACCAGTGGTATCTACACTTAGACAAATATAATGTCAAAGTAGGTGATCGAGTCAAAGCAGGTGATATTATTGCATATTCAGGCAATACAGGTAAACAAACGACAGGCGCACATTTACATTTTCAAAGAATGAAGGGTGGCGTAGGTAATGCATATGCAGAAGATCCAAAACCGTTTATCGATCAGTTACCTGATGGGGAACGTAGCCTATATGATTTGTAGTTATAGAAGAGTGCCCGCAGTCTAAAAAATTAAGCAATCATTGTGTGAGTATGATACTTACATAATGGTTGCTTTTTTCAATGAAAATCGAAATGCTAAGGCATACTTGTTTGATTTAGATATTACTTAAAATGTAAGACAAGGTTGTTAGCATTGGCAGTGAAATTTCGCACGTAAAAAATCATTATTGTCACACTAAAAATAGTTGCGTGCTATATCAATTTTCTGTATAAAAGTTTAATTCTGACAGTAATGTAAACGTTTACAATTTATGATTGACATTAATAATGAGTGACTATATGATTTATGTAAGTATTTGTGCAAACGTTTTCACGAAGCGTATTGCACAATCAAACTGTAAACAAAGTATGGGAGGCATAACATGGCAGAACTAAAGTTAGAGCATATTAAAAAGACGTATGATAACAACAATACTGTAGTGAAAGATTTTAATCTACATATTACTGACAAAGAATTCATTGTATTTGTTGGACCATCGGGATGTGGTAAATCAACAACATTACGAATGGTTGCTGGACTAGAGTCTATCACATCTGGAGATTTTTATATTGATGGGGAACGCATGAATGATGTTGAACCAAAGAATAGAGATATTGCGATGGTATTTCAAAACTATGCATTATATCCACATATGACTGTTTTTGAAAATATGGCATTTGGGCTAAAGCTACGTAAAGTAAATAAAAAAGAGATTGAACAAAAAGTTAATGAAGCAGCTGAAATATTAGGATTAACTGAGTATCTTGGTCGTAAACCAAAAGCGTTATCTGGTGGACAGCGTCAACGTGTTGCTTTGGGCAGAGCTATTGTTAGGGATGCGAAAGTCTTTTTAATGGATGAACCATTATCGAATCTTGATGCGAAGCTTCGAGTACAAATGCGCACAGAAATATTGAAATTACATAAGCGACTTAATACTACGACAATTTATGTTACACATGATCAAACTGAAGCATTGACGATGGCTAGTCGAATTGTTGTTTTGAAAGATGGCGACATTATGCAAGTCGGCACACCTAGAGAAATATATGATGCCCCTAATTGCATATTTGTGGCGCAATTTATCGGCTCACCAGCAATGAATATGTTGAATGCTACAGTTGAAATGGACGGATTGAAGGTAGGAACACATCATTTTAAATTACATAATAAAAAATTTGAAAAGTTAAAAGCTGCTGGCTACTTAGACAAGGAAATTATTTTAGGTATTCGAGCTGAAGACATTCATGAAGAACCAATATTTATTCAAACTTCTCCAGAGACACAATTTGAATCTGAAGTAGTTGTATCCGAACTGTTAGGTTCAGAAATTATGGTACATAGCACATTCCAAGGAATGGAATTGATTTCTAAATTAGATTCAAGAACACAAGTGATGGCGAACGACAAGATTACACTAGCATTTGATATGAATAAGTGTCACTTTTTTGATGAAAAAACAGGAAATCGTATCGTCTAAGGGGGAGTATTCATGTCTAAAATTTTAAAATGTATCACGTTAACCGTGGTAATGTTATTAATCGTAACTGCATGTGGCCCTAATCGTTCGAAAGAAGATATTGATAAAGCATTGAATAAAGATAATTCTAAAGACAAGCCTAACCAACTTACGATGTGGGTGGATGGCGACAAGCAAATGGCGTTTTATAAAAAAATTACGGATCAATATACTAAAAAAACTGGCATAAAAGTAAAGCTTGTAAATATTGGTCAAAATGATCAACTAGAAAATATTTCGCTAGACGCTCCTGCTGGAAAAGGTCCAGATATCTTTTTCTTAGCACATGATAATACTGGAAGTGCCTATCTACAAGGCTTAGCTGCTGAAATCAAATTATCAAAAGATGAGTTGAAAGGTTTCAATAAGCAAGCACTTAAAGCGATGAATTATGACAATAAGCAACTAGCATTGCCAGCTATCGTTGAAACAACCGCACTTTTTTATAATAAAAAATTAGTGAAAAATGCACCGCAAACGTTAGAAGAAGTTGAAGCTAATGCTGCCAAGCTAACTGATAGTAAAAAGAAACAATACGGTATGTTATTTGATGCTAAAAATTTCTATTTTAATTATCCGTTTTTATTCGGCAATGATGATTATATTTTCAAGAAAAATGGCAGTGAATATGATATTCATCAGCTAGGACTAAATTCAAAACATGTCGTCAAGAATGCTGAACGATTACAAAAATGGTACGACAAAGGGTATCTTCCTAAGGCAGCAACACATGATGTCATGATTGGTCTTTTTAAAGAAGGAAAAGTAGGACAATTTGTCACTGGACCATGGAACATTAATGAATATCAAGAAACGTTTGGTAAAGATTTAGGAGTAACAACATTGCCTACAGATGGTGGCAAACCTATGAAACCATTTCTCGGTGTACGTGGTTGGTATTTATCTGAATATAGTAAACATAAGTATTGGGCTAAAGATTTAATGCTGTATATCACTAGTAAAGATACATTACAAAAATATACAGATGAAATGAGCGAAATTACTGGACGTGTTGACGTGAAATCATCTAATCCAAATTTAAAAGTGTTTGAAAAGCAAGCACGTCATGCTGAACCGATGCCTAATATTCCTGAAATGCGACAAGTTTGGGAACCGATGGGCAATGCAAGCATATTTATCTCAAATGGTAAGAATCCTAAACAAGCGTTAGATGAGGCGACGAATGATATAACGCAAAATATTAAGATTCTTCATCCGTCACAAAATGATAAGAAAGGAGATTAGTTATGACGAAACGTAACCCTAAATTAGCGGCATTATTATCTGTTATACCTGGTTTGGGACAGTTTTATAATAAAAGACCCATTAAAGGGACGATATTTTTTATCTTTTTCATCAGTTTTATTTCTGTATTTTATAGCTTTTTAAATATTGGTTTTTGGGGATTGTTCACATTAGGGACAGTACCTAAGTTAGACGATTCTCGTGTCTTACTTGCACAAGGTATTATTTCTATCTTACTCGTTGCTTTTGCAATCATGCTATATATCATTAATATTTTAGATGCATATCGTAATGCTGAACGATTTAATCGTAATGAGGAAATAAAGGATCCGAAGGCACGTATGGTTGCAACATGGGACAAGACGTTCCCATACTTACTAATCTCACCAGGTACATTCTTATTGATATTTGTAGTTGTATTTCCATTAATATTTATGTTTGGAGTAGCATTTACAAACTACAATTTATACAACGCGCCTCCGAGACACACATTAGAATGGGTTGGTTTAGATAACTTTAAAACGTTATTCACAATTGGCGTTTGGCGTAAAACATTTTTCAGTGTTATTACTTGGACATTAGTATGGACGCTTGTTGCAACGACACTTCAAATTGCATTAGGGCTGTTTTTGGCAATTATTGTAAATCACCCTGTCGTCAAAGGTAAGAAATTTATCCGTACTGTATTAATCCTACCTTGGGCTGTACCATCATTTGTGACAATTTTAATATTTGTAGCGTTATTTAATGATGAATTTGGTGCGATAAATAATGATATATTGCAACCTTTATTAGGTGTTGCACCAGCATGGTTAAGTGATCCATTTTGGGCAAAAGTGGCATTAATTGGCATTCAAGTATGGCTTGGTTTCCCATTTGTCTTTGCACTGTTCACTGGTGTACTGCAAAGTATTTCATCAGATTGGTACGAAGCAGCAGATATGGATGGTGCGTCTAGTTGGCAAAAGTTTAGAAACATCACATTCCCGCATGTCATTTACGCCACAGCGCCATTGTTAATTATGCAATATGCAGGTAATTTCAATAATTTTAATCTTATTTATCTATTTAATAAAGGTGGTCCACCAGTGTCAGGGCAGAATGCTGGTAGTACAGATATCTTGATATCTTGGGTGTATAATCTGACATTTGAGTTTAACAACTTTAACATGGGTGCAGTTGTGTCATTAATTATTGGATTTATTGTTGCTATTGTCGCATTTATTCAATTCAGACGTACAAGTACGTTTAAAGATGAGGGAGGTTTATAAGATGACAAAGAAGAAAAACATATTAAAAGTAATCGGTATTTACAGTTTTATAGCGATGATGTTTGTCATCATTTTATATCCACTACTGTGGACATTTGGCATTTCCCTTAATCCAGGTACGAACTTGTATGGTGCCAAAATGATACCAGACAATGCAACATTTAAAAATTATGCATTCTTACTATTCGATGACAGTAGTCAATACCTGACTTGGTATAAAAATACGCTTATCGTAGCATCTGCAAATGCACTGTTTAGTGTGATATTTGTCACGTTAACAGCATATGCTTTTTCTAGATATCGCTTTGTTGGTCGTAAATACGGGCTGATTACATTTTTGATTTTACAAATGTTCCCTGTATTAATGGCAATGGTCGCAATCTATATTTTGCTAAATACAATTGGATTATTAGATTCTTTATTTGGACTAACACTTGTATATATTGGTGGGTCAATACCGATGAATGCCTTTTTAGTGAAAGGTTACTTCGATACGATTCCAAAAGAACTTGATGAATCTGCCAAAATTGATGGTGCTGGCCATATGCGTATTTTCTTACAAATTATGCTGCCATTAGCAAAGCCGATTTTAGCAGTTGTTGCTTTGTTCAATTTTATGGGACCATTTATGGACTTTATATTACCTAAAATACTATTAAGAAGTCCTGAAAAATTCACATTAGCAGTTGGATTGTTCAACTTTATTAATGATAAGTATGCAAATAATTTCACAGTGTTTGCAGCAGGGGCAATTATGATTGCAGTACCTATAGCAATCGTATTCTTGTTCTTGCAACGCTACTTAGTATCAGGTTTAACAACAGGTGCGACAAAAGGTTAGTTTGAAATTGGGAGCGGGGCAGAAATAATAAAGAACCATTAATGAATTTATTGTGTAGTGGCTCTTACAAATTAGCCACAGCTAATATGTGCCTAAAAATAGGAATACATGAGTAAAACTCATGTATAAGAAATACTAATTTCTAAAGAAAAAGTATTTCTTTATGTTGGGGCCCCGCCAATATAACATTGTAGAGCCTAGAACGTTGATTGATGTTTAAGGCTCGACATACGCACTAATGACGATAAAGATTTAAAGGAGGACGTTATGATGACGATTAAAGTTGGAATCATTGGGTGTGGTGGTATTGCGAATGGCAAGCACATGCCAAGTTTACAAAAAGTTGAAAATGTTGAAATGATCGCATTTTGTGACGTAGACATTTCGAAAGCAGCGTGTGCAGCAGAAGCATACGGTACTGACAATGCAAAGGTTTATGATGATTACAAAGCATTGTTAAAAGATGACACGATTGATGTTGTCCATGTTTGTACGCCAAATGACTCGCATTGTGAAATTACTGTAGCAGGGTTGCATGCCGGTAAACATGTGATGTGTGAAAAACCAATGGCTAAAACGACAGCAGAAGCTCAAAAAATGATAGATACAGCTAAATCAACAGGTAAAAAATTAACAATAGGTTATCAAAATCGCTTCAGACCAGATAGTCAATTTTTATATAAATCAGCGCAACGTGGTGACTTAGGTGACATTTATTTCGGAAAGGCACATGCTATTCGTCGTCGAGCAGTACCAACATGGGGGGTCTTTCTAGACGAAGAAGCTCAAGGTGGCGGACCATTAATCGATATCGGTACACACGCTTTAGATTTAACGTTATGGATGATGGATAATTATGAACCAGAATCAGTGATGGGTTCAACATTCCATAAATTAAATAAACAGCATGATGCGGCAAACGCTTGGGGTTCATGGAATCCAGATGAATTTACAGTTGAAGATTCTGCGTTTGGCTTTATTAAAATGAAGAATGGAGCGACGATCATTTTAGAATCCGCTTGGGCGATTAATTCTTTAGAAGTGGATGAGGCAAAATGTTCATTATCAGGAACGAAAGCAGGTGCTGATATGAAAGATGGTCTACGTATTCATGGTGAAGATATGGGCACACTTTATACCAAACACGTTGAATTGGAAAACAAAGGCGTCGACTTTTATGAAGGTAATGAAGTGGATGAAGCTGAAGAAGAAGCAAAAGCTTGGATTGATGCAGTTGTAAATGATACTGAACCAGTTGTGAAACCGGAACAAGCAATGGTAGTTACAAAAATTCTTGAAGCGATTTATCAGTCTGCAAAATCAGGCAAAGCAATTTACTTTGAATAACATCATACGGTAAGGAGGCACATCATGACAAAATTAAAAGTTGGTGTGATAGGTGTTGGTGGTATTGCACAAGACCGTCATATTCCAGCATTGCTGAAACTCAAAGATACAGTCTCGTTAGTTGCAGTACAAGATATTAATACAGTGCAGATGATTGATGTTGCGAAGCGCTTTAATATACCTCATACAGTTGAGACACCTAGCGAGCTGTTTAAACTTGTTGATGCGGTGGTCATTTGTACACCTAATAAATTCCATGCTGATCTTTCTATAGAAGCATTGAACCATGGTGTCCATGTCTTATGCGAAAAGCCAATGGCAATGACGACAGAAGAGTGTGATCGCATGATTGAAGCGGCTAATAAAAATTGTAAATTACTAACTGTCGCTTATCATTATCGCCATACGGATGTCGCTATGACTGCTAAAAAAGCAATTGAATCAGGTGTGGTTGGTAAACCTTTAGTAGCACGTGTACAAGCGATGCGTAGGCGTAAAGTGCCTGGCTGGGGCGTTTTTACCAATAAAGCGTTGCAAGGTGGTGGTAGTTTAATCGATTATGGTTGCCACTTGTTAGACTTATCTTTGTGGCTACTAGGTAAAGATATGGTGCCGCATGAAGTTCTAGGAAAAACATATAATCAATTGAGCAAACAACCGAATCAAATTAATGATTGGGGAACATTTGATCACACTAAATTTGATGTCGATGATCATGTTACTAGTTATATGACATTTGCCAATCGAGCAAGCATGCAGTTTGAATGTTCGTGGTCTGCAAATATAAAGGAAGATAAGGTACACGTTAGTTTATCAGGCGAAGATGGCGGTATCAATTTATTTCCATTTGAAATATATGAGCCCCGCTTTGGAACTATTTTTGAAAGCAAAGCTAATGTTGAGCATAACGAAGACATTGCTGGTGAGAGACAGGCGCGTAACTTTGTCAATGCGTGTTTAGGGATAGAAGAGATTGTGGTGAACCCGGAAGAAGCACGCAATGTAAATGCCCTTATAGAAGCGATTTATCGTAGCGATCTTGATAACAAGAGCATACAACTTTAATGATTATTATATATAATACAAAATTCTCAATATAAAAAGAAGGAGTGCTTTTCAATGAAATTAGGTGTATTTTCAGTATTATTTTACGATAAAAATTTTGAAGATATGTTAGATTATGTCGCAGAATCTGGATTGGATATGATTGAAGTTGGAACAGGTGGTAACCCAGGAGATAAATTTTGTAAGTTAGATGAGTTGTTAGAAAATGAAGATAAGCGACAAGCATTTATGAAGTCAATCACAGACAGAGGCTTACAAATAAGTGGTTTCAGTTGTCATAACAATCCAATTTCTCCAGATCCGACAGAAGCGAAAGAAGCGGATGAAACGTTACGTAAAACAATCCGTTTAGCAAATCTATTAGACGTGCCAGTTGTTAATACATTTTCTGGCATTGCAGGATCAGATGATACTGCTAAAAAGCCTAATTGGCCTGTTACACCTTGGCCAACAGCCTACTCTGAAATTTATGATTATCAGTGGAATGAAAAGTTGATACCATATTGGCAAGATTTAGCTGAGTTTGCAAAAGAGCAAGATGTAAAAATTGCCATAGAGTTGCATGCAGGATTTTTAGTTCATACACCATATACGATGTTGAAGTTGCGTGAGGCTACAAATGAATATATCGGTGCTAACTTAGATCCTAGTCATTTATGGTGGCAAGGTATTGACCCAATTGCTGCGATTCGCATATTAGGCCAAGCAAATGCAATTCATCACTTCCATGCTAAAGATACGTATATTAATCAAGAAAATGTAAATATGTATGGCCTAACTGATATGCAACCATATGGTAACGTTGCAACAAGAGCATGGACATTCCGTACAGTTGGTTATGGACATAGTCCATATGTATGGGCAGATATCATAAGCCAACTTATTATTAATGGATATGATTATGTATTAAGTATTGAACATGAAGATCCTATTATGTCAGTAGAAGAAGGTTTCCAAAAAGCTTGTCAAACTTTGAAATCTGTTAATATTTACGATAAGCCAGCAGACATGTGGTGGGCATAATATGAACTCGAGGTTAGTCTGAAGTTTGTCTGAAGTAAGACTGGTGGCAGTGTTGGATAAATGCATATGTCGCCAAGCCATTGCCAAAAATTTCATACCTTAAATCAAGTCATTGTTTGTAAAGAAGGTGTACTTTATATAAGTATATAGCGATGGTCATACCCATTCACAGTAACAATCCTCACCATTGAAAAGAGTATATAACCTTTTCAATGGTGAGGTATATGATAATAAAAAAGCCTGTTGTCACAATGGTCATAGACACGACATACTTTAAAGGTTTCTGAATAAAATATTTCAGAACGTACTTTAAAGATGGACGTCGATGGCGACTAATGTGATGACAGGCTTTCATTTTTAAATATTCATTAATTTCTCTTCTTGTTTAATACGTACATATAAGAAATACGCATACGGTACTAATAAAATAGTTGTATATGTTGCGTGTGTTAATAATAATACACCGATTAATTCAGGAATGATGTTTAAGAAGTAATTTGGGTGTTTTGTAATTTTATATAATCCAGATTTAATAATAGGATGGTTAGGTAAAATGAATAATTTTAATGTCCAAATACCACCTAAAGTTTTAATAACCATAAATAACATGATATAAGCAAAGATTAATATAACTAAGCCAATACCATTTGCAAAGCTAAATGTATCTTTATTAATAAATGCCTCTACACCAGCCAATACATAAATTAAAACGTGTGTTATTGCTAAAAACTTCGAATTTTTAACGCCATATTCAACTGCACCGTCTGCTTTTAATTGTTTTGAGTGATTAATAGATATCTTTAAGCTGACAAGTCTGATACAGAAAAAGATAAGTAATATAGATAGAATCATGATGTCCTCCGTCATTATGTCATATGTATAAGCGTTGATTTTGACAACATAAAGTATTTTATAGATAAAGCTTGTCAAATACTATTAACTATTTATTAATTTTAGTACATAAATATGTTTCTAAGTATGTGTTTATGTTCAGTATTTTGGATAATTTAATAATTTTAAGGATATTAAGCGCTTACACCGACGTGATATATTTGGCTTAACGAAAATGATTGAGGTGACAGAGATGAACTTTTTTGATATCCATAAGATTCCGAACAAAGGCATTCCATTATCGGTACAACGTAAATTATGGCTTAGAAACTTCATGCAAGCTTTCTTCGTAGTGTTCTTTGTTTATATGGCTATGTATTTAATTCGAAACAACTTTAAGGCGGCACAACCGTTTTTAAAAGAGGAAATTGGATTATCTACATTAGAACTTGGTTATATCGGATTAGCATTTAGTATCACGTATGGTTTAGGGAAAACATTACTTGGATATTTTGTCGATGGACGTAACACAAAACGTATTATCTCATTCTTACTTATCTTATCTGCGATTACAGTTTTAATTATGGGATTTGTTTTAAGTTACTTTGGTTCTGTAATGGGATTATTAATTGTACTTTGGGGACTTAACGGGGTGTTCCAATCAGTTGGTGGACCTGCAAGTTATTCAACGATTTCAAGATGGGCGCCAAGAACGAAACGTGGCCGATATTTAGGATTCTGGAATACATCACATAATATCGGTGGTGCCATTGCAGGTGGTGTTGCACTTTGGGGTGCTAATGTATTCTTCCATGGAAATGTTATAGGAATGTTCATTTTCCCATCGGTGATTGCATTACTTATTGGTATCGCAACATTATTTATCGGAAAAGATGATCCAGAAGAATTAGGATGGAATCGTGCTGAAGAAATTTGGGAAGAGCCGGTCGATAAAGAAAATATTGATTCTCAAGGTATGACGAAATGGGAGATCTTTAAAAAATATATCCTGGGAAATCCTGTTATATGGATTCTATGTGTTTCAAACGTCTTTGTATACATTGTACGAATCGGTATTGATAACTGGGCACCGTTATATGTGTCAGAGCATTTACACTTTAGTAAAGGCGATGCAGTTAATACGATATTCTACTTTGAAATTGGTGCTTTAGTTGCAAGTTTATTATGGGGCTACGTATCAGACTTATTAAAAGGTCGTCGTGCAATTGTAGCTATTGGCTGTATGTTTATGATTACATTTGTTGTCTTATTCTACACAAATGCTACAAGTGTAATGATGGTTAACATTTCATTGTTTGCATTAGGTGCGTTAATCTTTGGTCCGCAATTATTAATTGGTGTATCATTGACTGGTTTTGTTCCTAAAAATGCCATCAGTGTAGCAAACGGAATGACAGGTTCATTCGCGTATCTATTCGGTGACTCAATGGCAAAAGTTGGTTTGGCGGCTATTGCTGATCCAACACGTAACGGTTTAAACATCTTTGGATATACATTAAGTGGATGGACAGATGTTTTCATCGTCTTCTATGTTGCATTATTCCTAGGCATGATTTTATTAGGAATCGTTGCTTTCTATGAAGAAAAGAAAATTAGAAGTTTAAAAATCTAATATCAATCGGATTAAAAGTATCGCCAATTTATTGCAGTATAGTTGGCAATCCTGCCCCGATGGCATGTGCGTGAAGAGATGAAAGATACTGCTTCTACCCTTGCAAATATATCATCTCTATGTCTCGGGGCAGATCATAATTCCCTGTTATGAAGTATCCTTATTTGCCCGACTTAGGGTGACTCAATGAATTTACTCCTTACAATAAAGACATATAGCGGTGTCAATATTGTAGGGAGTATTGTTTTATATTTAAACTTTCTAAAAAGCGGACTGAAAGAAAAGTGAAAACTTCTCTATCAGTCCGCTTTTTCATAGAACAAAATGGATGCGCCATAATCATTAGTTATTTGTTAATCTATTTTGCTTGCTTACAATAATCACTTGGCGACATTTGTAAATATTTTTTAAAATGATAGCTAAACATTTTATACTCTGAAAAGCCTACTTTGTCTGCAATTTCATAGTGCTTATAATGTCGATCTAACAATTGCAGAGATTGTAAAATACGATAGCGATTTAAATAATCGACAATTGTAATACCAACATGATCTTTAAATGTTCGCATCGCATACGATTCACTAACATCGATATGTTGAATTAAATCTGAAACAGTCACTTTCGTTTGATAAGATTGCTTAATTTGATCAACAATCTGATTTACATAATAATCATCGTATTCTACTTTTAATAATGGTTGGAAGGCATCATGACAAGATGCTAAGCTACGGCCGTTCTGTGATTGTTGCTCTAATAAGGTACGGACAAGTCTTCCTAAAATAACTTCTAATTGCGCATGGTCCACTGGTTTTAATAAATAATCAAGAACATGATGTTGAATGCCGGCTTTCATATATTCAAAGTCATCGTAACTCGATAATATGATGACATTACAATCTAGATGCGCAATATCATTGAGTAAATCGACGCCATTTTTACGTGGCATACGAATATCAGTAATTACTAATTCTGGCTGATGTTGTTGAATTAGTGATAATGCTTCAACACCATCTTTAGCAGTGTATATTGTATTGAAATGATAGTCTCCCCAAGGAATGATTTGCTTTAAACCTTCTCGAATAATTCGCTCATCATCACAAATAACTACCTTAAACATCTACATTCCCCCTTGAAAGTGGTATTTTATAACAAATTAACGTACCTTGATTACGCTTTGAAAAAATATGGAGTCGTGCATGTGAACCATATTGAATCATTGCTTTATTGTGTAAATGATTTAATCCCAAATGCTTAGTATCAAATACATCATTATTAAGAGATTGGCGTACATATTGCAGGCGAGATGACGACATCCCAATACCATTGTCGCAAACTAAAACATGTAAATTCTGACGTGCCAATGTCAGGCGTATAGTAATGTCCAGTGACTCAGTATCTCTACCATGTTTAATAGCATTTTCTATGAGTGGCTGAAGCATCATTTTACCAATTGTCTGGTGACGCGCTTCTTCAGAACTTTCGATATGGAGCTTAATCATGTCATCAAAACGGATGTTTTGTATCGCAACATACTGTTCAATGTAGTTCAACTCTTCGTTTAATTCCACTGTATGTGAGTTTGTACGTAATGAGTAACGTAACATTTGCGATAATTGTTGGACCACAGTTTGTGCTAATTTCGGAGATAACGTAATTAAATATTGTATTGTTTGCATCGTATTGAATAGGAAATGAGGCTGGAATTGGCGTTCTATTTCCTTTAACTGAATATCACGCAAGCGACGTTCTGTATGCTCGATAGAATGGATCAGTTGCTCATTTGATTCAAATAAATCGTAAATATAATTATTAATTTCTTCTAGTTCACTGTTGTTTTTTAAAGGCGTATATGTACCTAGATGACGATTTTTGGCATAGTAAATTTTTTGAATAATCGTTTCGATATCTTTTGTTTGTCGTTTAGCCATATTATCTGCACTAATGAAACCAAATATTACTAGTAAAACAAGAACTACAGCCATAACAATTAACAACGTGATACCATCTTCAATGTTTTCATGGATATCTTTATAAATAATGAGACGATGGTCAGCATGGTTTAATTTTACAGATTCATTCATAAATCCGAATTGTTGTGGTCTATACTTTTCACCTATAGTAAAACGGTCATCGTTGGCGTATAAAATATTGTCATACTGATCAACGATAAGTGCGAATTGTCGGCTATCTTTCTTGATTTCACTTAAACGTGGGGTGTTAGCCATATAAATTTTAAGCATATATGTACTATTTTTGAATTTAAGCCGATGCGTTGAAAATAAATACATATTTTTAGTGTTTAAATGTTCATAATTATTGGTTATAAACTGATTTGGTCCAGATAACTCATAATAAAGTGTTGCGGGCTGTTGGTGTATTAATTTTAATAATTCACGTTTTGTAGCGGTAACATCATGATGATTTGTTAAATCGAGCTCTTGAAACGAATTATTATGTTGTGTAATAAATGTCTGAATCTGCTTTTCAGTATGATGTAAAGATGACTGACTTTCATCAACATGTTGATGAATCGTACGATGCTCAATCCAAATATAAATGGCATAGAAGCTTACTAGTCCAATAATAATGACTAGAAATACTGGAAAAATAGTAGACGCAAATAACGATCGTCTCAACTGATGTCTATAAGGTTTGTATGCCGTCATTGAATCATCTCCAAAAATTTATGATGTGGAATGTCCGGTAATTTAGATTTCGGTATTAAAGGTATGTTCTTAAGATTTTCGATAGACTGATCGCTTTGTTCACTAACATCCTTTCGAATTGACTTGGCATCGAACTCTGCAACTAATCGCTGCTGTACTGAGCGGCTTGTTAAATATTGTACTAACTTTTTACGCTTAGGATGAGGGTGTGCATTTTTAACTAAAGCAATACCATCAACATTTAACATTGTTCCTTCAATTGGATAAACGATTGATACAGGATAACCTTTGTTTTTCCATGTGCGTGCATCTTGTTCGTAGCTTAGACCTGCGTAATATTTACCTTTAGCAACATCTTCAATGACTTTAGACGTCTTTGACAGTTGCATCGCGTGGTCTTGGAATTGATGCACATCACTTACTCGATGATGCATGCTATAAATAGCACGCATATGTTGATAGCCTGTCGTTGTTGTATTTGGATTTGAGTACGCAATTTTACCTTTAAGTATAGGTTGTAATAAATCTTGATAACCTCGAATCTTAATATCTCCTTGTAAATCTGAATTAACTACTATAACTGTTGGCATTAATAGAAAACTAGTAACATATTTATTGTTCGAGCGATAATCCTCTAATTGCTGTGTTACAGATATATCTTGATAGGGAACAAAATCTTCTGGATGATCAATTGTTTCTGACAACACACCACCCATAAAGACATCACCACGCTCCGAAAGATCTTCATTATGCAAGTTTGAAAGCAGTACTTGAGTAGATCCGTGTTTGATTTCAATTTTGACATGCTCTTGTTTTTCAAAATCATTTAAAATTGGACGAATCAAGTTTGATTGATACGGAGAATAAACTGTTAATACATTTTTATCTGATTCAGAGTGACGCGTATTAGCGCATGCTGATAAAAAAATGAGAAATAATAGCAAGATATAAATTTTTGATTTCATGATATCCCATCAATTCTATGTATATTTTAATACAATAATTTTAGCAATAAATGACGCATAAGTAATGTTAAATATTTAGAAATGTTTATAGATGACTTGTTAAGACGTTGCAAATGTTGTGATAGCACATAATTTTTGTTTGTCAAGACGACTTACCGAGGCTGAAAAATCAAACTGTTATATTTTATTTGAAGCTGTTATATAAAAATTGGCAAGATATTGAACGGTTCAAAAGTAAATTTTTACGTCAATAAAAGTATTTAATCCTGTCTCTTCATATATAAAAGTAAATCTTTCTAAGTATTGATTTAACGCTTATTAACAATCATTTTTTATAAACAAATATATCCACCTAAATTAACTTTTAAAGCAATGAAAATAGTGAACATTATAACTGTTGTGTAACAGAATGCAATTAGCATATTACTGTTACACAAATTAGTACAGTTTCTATGTTTTGACATACATTTGATGAAAATTGTACATAATTTATGTGAAAAAAATCACAACAAACATGCTACAATGACTATGAAAACGTTAACATAGCATTTCAAATTCACAACATTATACAGATGGAGGCGTTTAGTATGTTAGAAACAAATAAAAATCATGCAACAGCTTGGCAAGGATTTAAAAATGGAAGATGGAACAGACACGTAGATGTAAGAGAGTTTATCCAATTAAACTACACTCTTTATGAAGGTAATGATTCATTTTTAGCAGGACCAACAGAAGCAACTTCTAAACTTTGGGAACAAGTAATGCAGTTATCGAAAGAAGAACGTGAACGTGGCGGCATGTGGGATATGGACACGAAAGTAGCTTCAACAATCACATCTCATGATGCTGGTTATTTAGACAAAGATTTAGAAACAATTGTAGGTGTACAAACTGAAAAGCCATTCAAACGTTCAATGCAACCATTCGGTGGTATTCGTATGGCGAAAGCAGCTTGTGAAGCTTACGGTTACGAATTAGACGAAGAAACTGAAAAAATCTTTACAGATTATCGTAAAACACATAACCAAGGTGTATTCGATGCATATTCTAGAGAAATGTTGAACTGCCGTAAAGCAGGTGTAATCACTGGTTTACCTGATGCATACGGACGTGGACGTATTATCGGTGACTATCGTCGTGTAGCTTTATATGGTGTAGATTTCTTAATGGAAGAAAAAATGCACGACTTCAACACGATGTCTACAGAAATGTCAGAAGATGTAATTCGTTTACGTGAAGAATTATCAGAACAATATCGTGCATTAAAAGAATTAAAAGAACTTGGACAAAAATATGGTTTCGATTTAAGCCGTCCAGCAGAAAACTTCAAAGAAGCAGTTCAATGGTTATACTTAGCATACCTTGCTGCAATTAAAGAACAAAACGGTGCAGCAATGAGTTTAGGTCGTACATCAACATTCTTAGATATCTATGCTGAACGTGACCTTAAAGCAGGTGTTATTACTGAAAGCGAAGTTCAAGAAATTATTGACCACTTCATCATGAAATTACGTATTGTTAAATTTGCTCGTACACCTGATTACAATGAATTATTCTCTGGAGACCCAACTTGGGTAACTGAATCTATCGGTGGTGTAGGTATTGACGGACGTCCACTTGTTACGAAAAACTCATTCCGTTTCTTACACTCATTAGATAACTTAGGTCCAGCACCAGAACCAAACTTAACAGTATTATGGTCAGTACGTTTACCTGACAACTTCAAAACATACTGTGCAAAAATGAGTATTAAAACAAGTTCTATCCAATATGAAAATGATGACATTATGCGTGAAAGCTATGGCGATGACTATGGTATCGCATGTTGTGTATCAGCGATGACAATTGGTAAACAAATGCAATTCTTCGGTGCACGTGCGAACTTAGCTAAAACATTACTTTACGCTATCAATGGTGGTAAAGATGAAAAATCTGGTGCACAAGTTGGTCCAAACTTCGAAGGTATTAACAGCGAAGTATTAGAATATGACGAAGTATTCAAGAAATTTGATCAAATGATGGATTGGCTAGCAGGTGTTTACATTAACTCATTAAATGTTATTCACTACATGCACGATAAATACAGCTATGAACGTATTGAAATGGCATTACATGATACAGAAATTGTACGTACAATGGCAACAGGTATCGCTGGTTTATCAGTAGCAGCTGACTCATTATCTGCAATTAAATATGCACAAGTTAAACCAATTCGTAACGAAGAAGGTCTTGTAGTAGACTTTGAAATCGAAGGCGACTTCCCTAAATACGGTAACAATGACGACCGTGTAGATGATATCGCAGTTGATTTAGTAGAACGCTTTATGACTAAATTACGTAGTCATAAAACATATCGTGATTCAGAACATACAATGAGTGTATTAACAATTACTTCAAACGTTGTATACGGTAAGAAAACTGGTAACACACCAGACGGACGTAAAGCTGGCGAACCATTTGCACCAGGTGCAAACCCAATGCATGGCCGTGACCAAAAAGGTGCATTATCTTCATTAAGTTCTGTAGCTAAGATCCCTTACGATTGCTGTAAAGATGGTATTTCAAATACATTCAGTATCGTACCAAAATCATTAGGTAAAGAACCAGAAGATCAAAACCGTAACTTAACTAGTATGTTAGATGGTTACGCAATGCAATGTGGTCACCACTTAAATATTAACGTATTTAACCGTGAAACATTAATAGATGCAATGGAACATCCAGAAGAATATCCACAGTTAACAATCCGTGTATCTGGTTACGCTGTTAACTTCATTAAATTAACACGTGAACAACAATTAGATGTAATTTCTCGTACATTCCATGAAAGTATGTAACAAAATTTAAGGTGGGAGCACTATGCTTAAGGGACACTTACATTCTGTCGAAAGTTTAGGTACTGTCGATGGACCGGGATTAAGATATATATTATTTACACAAGGATGCTTACTTAGATGCTTGTATTGCCACAATCCAGATACTTGGAAAATTAGTGAGCCATCAAGAGAAGTCACAGTTGATGAAATGGTGAATGAAATATTACCATACAAACCATACTTTGATGCATCTGGTGGCGGTGTAACAGTCAGTGGTGGCGAACCATTGTTACAAATGCCATTCTTAGAAAAATTATTTGCAGAATTAAAAGAAAATGGTGTGCACACTTGCTTAGACACATCGGCTGGATGTGCTAATGATACAAAAGCATTTCAAAGGCATTTTGAAGAATTACAAAAACATACAGACTTGATATTATTAGATATAAAACATATTGATAATGACAAACATATTAGATTGACAGGAAAGCCTAATACACACATCCTTAACTTCGCGCGCAAACTGTCAGATATGAAACAACCTGTATGGATTCGACATGTCCTTGTGCCTGGTTATTCTGATGATAAAGACGATTTAATTAAACTAGGGGAATTTATTAATTCTCTTGATAACGTCGAGAAGTTTGAAATTCTGCCATATCATCAGTTAGGTGTTCATAAGTGGAAAACATTGGGCATTGCATATGAATTAGAAGATGTCGAAGCGCCCGATGATGAAGCTGTTAAAGCAGCCTACCGTTATGTTAACTTCAAAGGGAAAATTCCCGTTGAATTATAAATACAATTCAGACCGAAAAGAAAGCATATGTAACTTCAAGAGTGAAGGGACATATGCTTCTTTTTCAATTGAGTATAGAGTATTAGCAAGACGTAGTAGGTATATGAGACAACTTCTACAAAGGTTGAAGGAAGACGTTTTTGTAAGTAGCTATGCTGATAAAGAATGTGATGCCTTGTTAAAGGTGGGTTCCAATATCATCATTTAGCTGATGTTGAATGGGTTATTATTTGCTACTTGCATATGAATATGAGTCTTTTCAAATTTTTATTGACCCTGAGTAATGAAAAATATTAAGATGAAACTTAATATTAAAGCAATGCGGAGCGTGATTATGAAGAGAATTAGTAAAGATATATGGGCAGTGTTTAAATTACTGTATCAAAATAAAGGGCGTTTTAGCATTAATGCCTTACTATTGCAGTTAATCATGATTTTTATTAGTAGTACATACTTAATTTTACTATTTAATATGATGTTAAAAGTAGCTGGGCAAAGCCAACTTACGATTAACAATTGGACGGAAATCGTTAGTCATCCTGCCAGTGTGATACTTCTTATTATATTCATATTAAGTGTTGCCTTTCTGATTTATGTAGAGTTTTCATTGTTAGTTTATATGGTTTATGCCGGCTTTGATCGACAAATTATTACATTTAAATCCATTTTTAAAAATGCCTTTGTAAATGTGCGTAAACTCATAGGTGTACCAGTTATTTTCTTTGTCATTTATTTAATGTTAATGATACCCATTGCCAACCTAGGACTAAGTTCAGTATTAACAAAAAATATTTACATACCTAAATTTTTAACGGAAGAACTTATGAAAACGACGAAAGGTATAATCATTTACGGTACCTTTATGATTGCTGTATTTATATTAAACTTTAAATTAATATTTACCTTACCGTTAACGATTTTAAACCGTCAGTCTTTATTTAAAAATATGAGACTAAGTTGGCAAATTACGAAGCGAAATAAGTTTCGACTTGTTATAGAAATAGTTATATTGGAACTCATCATTGGTGCGATTTTAACATTAATTATTTCAGGAGCAACATATCTTGCTATTTGTGTAGATGAAGAAGGAGATAAGTTTTTAGTCTCATCAATTTTATTTGTTGTATTGAAAAGCTCATTGTTCTTCTATTATTTATTTACGAAATTATCATTAATCAGTGTGTTAGTACTGCACTTAAAACAAGAGAATGTATTAGACCAACCGGGCTTAGAATTTAAATACCCAAAACCGAAACGGAAGTCTAGGTTCTTTATAATTTCAATGGTGCTTGCAGTGACATGTTTTATCGGTTATAACATGTATTTACTTTACAATAATACTATCAATACAAATATCTCCATTATTGGCCATCGTGGTTTCGAAGATAAAGGCGTTGAAAATTCTATTCCGTCATTGAAAGCTGCTGCAAAAGCGAATGTCGAATACGTTGAGTTAGATACAATTATGACGAAAGATAAACAATTTGTTGTTAGTCATGATAACAATTTGAAACGTTTAACAGGTGTTAATAAAAATATTTCTGAATCTAATTTCAAAGATGTCGTCGGTTTGAAAATGCGTCAAAATGGACATGAAGCAAAACTTGTATCCTTAGACGAATTTATTGAAACGGCTAAACAATCAAATGTGAAGCTACTAGTAGAGTTAAAGCCACATGGTAAAGAACCAGCAGATTATACACAACGTGTTATTGATATTTTGAAAAAGCATGGTGTTGAACATCAATATCGTGTGATGTCATTGGATTATGATGTGATGACTAAGTTAAAAAAAGAAGCACCATATCTCAAGTGTGGTTATATCATTCCGTTACAGTTTGGTCATTTTAAAGAAACATCATTAGATTTCTTTGTCATCGAAGATTTTTCTTATTCTCCAAGACTTGTTAATCAAGCACACTTGGAAAATAAAGAAGTCTATACTTGGACTATTAACGGCGAAGAAGATTTAACGAAATACTTACAAACCAATGTTGATGGTATTATCACAGATGACCCAGCATTAGCTGATCAGATTAAAGAAGAAAAGAAAGACGAAACATACTTCGATCGTTCTATAAGAATATTATTTGAATAATAAAAACAAAGACCTCTAAAGTTATCATGACGATACTTTCAGAGGTCTTTTTAACGTTGCCTTCTATGGGGTAGGCAATCGTTTCATTCGTTTATAATCATATGACAAGTATTTATAAGGTAATTTGGCGTCACAAACACTTACATGATTTATTGGTGAATTATTAATTGTTTTGTGAATGCAAAGGGTTAGAAATTGAATCGTAAATACTTTCTAATCTATGTTTCGCTTTAGTCATTTGATCCAAATTTTTCGTGCGTATAGCGGATTTAGCAATATAGTGCGCAGCTAAAATATCGCGTTTTTGATAAGCGTCTAAATTTAGGTACGATAATTTATTTAAGTCAGTGTTTGCTATTAATTCATGTAATTGATCTACAAGCGCTTGATGTTGATACGTATGTGATGTAGTTTCAGATTTGCTTGCTAATTTAATACCAGTCGTATCAAGGAGCGCCGCTTTAATACCAGCAACTAAATATGTTTTGATTTTCATTTGTGTTGTCATGCTTTGTTACTCCTTTGATGTACATTAATCAAAAAAATTATACACTATTGTATATTGCAAAGCTAATTAACTATAACAAAAAGATAGTTAATGCTTTGTTTATTCTAGTTAATATATAGTTAATGTCTTTTAATATTTTGTTTCTTTAATGTAGATTGGGCAATTACATTTTGGAGGAATTAAAAAAATATGAAAAAGCAAATAATTTCGCTAGGCGCATTAGCAGTTGCATCTAGCTTATTTACATGGGATAACAAAGCAGATGCGATAGTAACAAAGGATTATAGTAAAGAATCAAGAGTGAATGAGAACAGTAAATATGATTCGCCAATGTCAAATTGGTATTATTGGGGAAAGGTTAAATCCTTGGAGTCACAATTTGCAGATGCAATAGATATTATAGAAGATTATCAATATGGTGAAAAAGAATATAAAGATGCAAAAGATAAACTAATGACTAGAATACTAGGTGAGGACCAATACTTATTAAAGAAAAAAATAGAAGAATATAAACAATATAGAGAAAGATATTTAAAAGCTGGATTAAGTCCTGTGAAATTTTATGATTACAATCTTTATGATTTTACAATGAAAGAATATAATGATATCCATCAGTCTTTAAAAGATGCAGTAGAAGAGTTCTATCAAGAAGTTAAACATATTCAATCAAAGAATTCGGATTTACAAACTTATGATAAGAAAACTGAAGATAAAGAAACTGATAATGTATACTCTTTAGTTAGTGAAATTGATACTATTGTTGCAACATATTATGGAGATAAAAATCATGGAGAGCATGCTAAAGAGTTGAGAGCTAAGCTAGATATTATTCTTGGAGAAGAAAAAAAGCCAAATAGAATAACTAATGAACGTATTAGAAAAGAAATGACTGATGATTTGAATTCTATTATCGATGACTTCTTTATGGAAACTGGGCAAAACAGACCGGTTAAAATCACTAAATATAATCCAAATATTCATAGCCCTAAAGATAACAAAGAAAGCTTCGATAAATTAGTTGAAGAAACGAAAAAAGCAGTTAAAGAAGCAGATGAGTCTTGGAAAACTAAAACTGTCAAAACATACGGTGAAACTGAAACAAAAGCACATGTTGTAAAAGAAGAGAAGAAAGTTGAAGAACCTCAATTACCTAAAGTTGGAAACCAGCAAGAGGATAAAACTACAGTTGGTACAACTGAAAAAGCACCATTACCAATTGCGCAACCACTAGTTAAATTACCACAAATTGGGACTCAAGGTAAAATTGTAGAAGGGCCAAAATACCCAACGATGGAACAGCACACAATCTATGGTGAAATTGTAAAAGGTCCCGACTATCTAACGATGGAAAATAAAACGTTACAAGGTGAAATCGTTCAAGGTCCAGATTTCCCAACAATGGAACAAAACAGACCAGCACTAAGCGATAATTATACAAACCCAACGTTAACGAACCCTATTTTAAAAGGTATTGAAGGAAACTCAACTAATCTTGAAATAAAACCACAAGGTACTGAATCAACGTTGAAAGGTATTCAAGGAGAATCAAGTGATATTGAAGTTAAACCTCAAGCAACTGAAACAACAGAAGCATCACATTATCCAGCGAGACCGCAATTTAACAAAACACCTAAGTATGTGAAATATAGAGATGCTGGTACAGGTATCCGTGAATACAACGATGGAACATTTGGATATGAAGCGAGACCAAGATTCAACAAGCCATCAGAAACAAACGCATACAACGTAATGACAAATCAAGATGGCACAGTATCATACGGCGCCCGCCCAACACAAAACAAGGCATCAGAAACAAACGCATATAACGTAACAACACATGCAAACGGCCAAGTATCATACGGAGCTCGCCCAACACAAAAGAAGCCAAGCGAAACAAATGCATATAACGTAACAACACATGCAAACGGCCAAGTATCATATGGCGCCCGCCCGACATACAAGAAGCCAAGTGAAACAAATGCATATAACGTAACAACACATGCAAATGGCCAAGTATCATATGGGGCTCGCCCAACACAAAACAAGCCAAGCAATACAAACGCATATAACGTAACAACACATGCAAACGGCCAAGTATCATATGGGGCTCGCCCGACACAAAACAAGGCATCAGAAACAAACGCATATAACGTAACAACACATGCAAACGGCCAAGTATCATACGGAGCTCGCCCGACACAAAACAAGCCAAGCGAAACAAACGCATATAACGTAACAACACACGGAAACGGTCAAGTGTCATACGGCGCTCGTCCGACATACAACAAGCCAAGTAAAACAAATGCATACAATGTAACAACACATGCAGATGGTACTGCGACATATGGTCCTAGAGTAACAAAATAAGTTTATAACTCTATCCATAGACATACAGTCAATACAAAACATTACGTATCTTTACAACAGTAATCATGCATTCTATGATGCTTCTAACTGAATTAAAGCATCGAACAATCGAAAGCATATTTCTAAATTATTTATTCATTATAGTCTTAAACATAACATGACCTAATATATTACTAACCTATTAAAATAAACCACGCACATCTATGTGATATACGACAATCACAGCAATAATAATTGCTTTAGAAAGTCGTACCGAACTGGAACTTACAAGTCTAGTTCGAACACACTGATGTGAGTGGTTTTCTTTATTTTAAACATGAACAATCAGATAAGTTACTAGCATTAGCAAATATTATTAAATCAAAGGGCTTCGATTCATAAAATTTAAAACAATGATTAAAATTAGACGTGTAAATGTTAAATTCTAAAACGGAAATACCCGCTATCCTATTAAACCACTATTTTGTTCAATCACTATATTTCACACAGCTTCAATAATAAAACGAAACTGCTTCAATCCGCTTCAAATTCAGCCTACTTCATTCAATAACAAAACGAATCCGCTTCATCCAAAATCAACCATTCTAACGCACATACTCAAATATAGCAGCTGCACCCATACCGACACCAATACACATCGTAACCATGCCGTAACGGCTATCGGGACGTCTACCCATTTCATTAAGTAAACGCGCGGTTAACATTGCGCCTGTAGCACCTAATGGATGACCTAAAGCAATAGCGCCACCATTCACATTCGTACGTGATATATCTAGACCTACTTCTTTAATAGATGCAATCGTTTGAGAAGCAAATGCTTCGTTCAATTCGATCAAATCAATATCTTCAACAGATAGATTGCTGAGTGACAATACTTCAGGAATCGCATATGCAGGCCCAATACCCATAATTTTCGGGTCAACGCCTACTGCCTTATAACCAACGAATCGTGCAATAGGTGTCACGTCGAGTTCTTTCACTTTATCTCCAGACATTAAAACTACAAATCCTGCACCATCAGAAAGTGGGGCAGATGTTCCTGCAGTCACAGTGCCGTCAGCTTTAAATACTGTACGTAATTTGGCTAGTGCCTCCATCGTGGTGTCAGGTCGTATAAATTCATCTTGGTCAAAGATATTTGTGTGTACTTTTGGTCCTGCGTTTGTATATTCAACTGAGTTTACTTGTATTGGAATAATTTCATCTTTGAACCGACCATCACGTTGTGCGTCATAGGCACGTTGATGACTTCTGACAGCATAAGCATCTTGATCTTCGCGTGATACGTCAAATTGGGATGCTACATTTTCAGCAGTTAAACCCATAGGATATGACGCACCTATATCATCATATTGTAAGGTAGGATTGTTTGTGGGCTCGTTGCCACCCATTGGTACGGCACTCATCAATTCAACGCCACCAGCTACAAGTATATCTCCTTGACCAGCCATAATTTGATTGGCTGCAATCGCGATGGTTTGTAATCCTGATGAGCAGTAGCGATTCACTGTTTGACCCGGTACCGTGTCAGATAATCCCGTACGCAATGCAATCGTTCGTGCAATGTTTTGTCCTTGTAATCCTTCTGGAAAAGCCGTACCAACAATGACATCTTCAATCATATTCTTATTGAATTTTCCGTCAATACGTTTCAATACGCCTTGTAATACTTTGGCTGCGACATCATCAGGTCTTTCGTGGAATAATGCGCCTTGCTTTGCTTTCGCTGCGGCTGAACGCCCATAAGCTACAATGTATGCTTCTTGCATGGTTATCATCCTCTCTTAATGACTATCTTTTAATTACGTAATGGCTTACCAGTTTTTAACATATGCGCAATTCTTTCATATGATTTTTTAGATTTTAGTAAGTCAATAAAGCCAATTTTCTCCAACGATTGAATGTAACGTTGATTGATAAATGTGTTTCTTGGTAAATCACCACCCGCTAAAATTGTGGCGATATTTAAGGCGATATGATAATCATGGTCGCTAATAAAATGACCCCGTCTTTGCGCATCTAATTGTCCTTGGATCAATGCTTTGAAGTCTTCGCCTAAAGCGATATATTGATGTCTAGGATTCGGAATATAGTTTGTTTCTGCTTCATATTTCGCACGTTTGAGCGCAACTTCGACACGTTGTGCTGTATTGAAAATAATCGTATCTGTATCACGTAAATAACCATAACGACGTGCCTCAAAGGCATTTGTAGAGACTTTCGCAAATGCGATATTCGTCAGTACTTTTGTCATGGAAGCTTGTTTGTCATCAAACTTATGCGATGTGCGTAATATGCGATCAGCCATTTCTGCAAGGCCACCGCCACTCGGTAATAAGCCAACACCTGCTTCAACAAGACCGATATATGTTTCACTTGCAGCGACAACAATAGGTGAGTAAAGTACAAGCTCACAGCCACCGCCTAAGGCACGACCTTGAACAGCTGTGACTACTGGTTTCAAGCTATACTTCAAACGATTAAAGCTATAATGTAATTTATCAATTGATTGTGCAACGACATCATCTACAAGACCGTCTTCATGCGCCTTTTTCATTAAGAAAAGGTTAGCACCCACACTGAAATTATTACCATCTGCATAAATAACCATACTTGTGTAATGGTCATTTTCCAGTAAATCAATCGCATCAACTAACGCATCGTTGAATTCATCGGTAATGACATTATTTTTACTTTGTAATTTCAATAACAGTTGATCATCATGAGTTACGGAAAGTTTGGCATCACCTTTATCCCAAAGTTCATCTTTTACGAAGTGAGAAACAGGTGTTGCATATTCGATGGTCTCATCTTGTTTATAAAAGCCACCGTCTAAATCACTAATCCATTGTGGTAAGTCTCCAAGTTCGTCTTCCATACGTGTTTTAACACGTTCATATCCCATTGCATCCCATAATTGGAATGGACCAAGTTTCCAGTTGAACCCCCAGACAAGCGCACGGTCTATGTCTCGGAAATCATCGGTAGCTTTAGGTACATTGATAGCAGAGTAATAGAAATTATTACGTAATGTCTCCCATAAAAATAGTCCCGCTTCGTCTTGCGCATTGAATATGACATCAAGGTTATGCACTAAATCTTTATTAAATTCATTCAAAATTGGTAATTGCGGTTGCGATACAGGTACATAATCTTGCTTTTCAACATCGTAAACAAGTCGAGCTTTAGTTTCTTTATCCTTTTTGTAAAATCCTTGTTTCGTTTTACGTCCGAGTGCGCCATTTTCAAACAACGTATTTACAATTTTGACATCATGAAAATAAGGTGTTTCTTCAGGTACTTGTTGCATGCCTTTAATTACAGACACTGCAATATCTAAACCGACTAGGTCAGATAGGGCATATGTACCTGTTTTAGGGCGACCAATCGCTTGCCCAGTTAATGCATCTACATCTACAATGCTTAACTTGTGTTGCTCGGCGCGATACATAATATCATTCATTGTTTGCGTGCCGACTCTATTTGCGACAAAGCCAGGCACATCATTGACGACAATGACACCTTTACCTAACACATTTTGCGCGAAATTTTTTACATCTAATATAATAGATTCCTTCGTGTGTGACGTAGGTATTAACTCCACTAATTTCATAATACGTGGTGGGTTAAAGAAATGTAGACCAAAGAATCGTTCTTGATCCTTCTCGTTAAATGCTTGAGCAATCGCATTAATTGGAATACCTGATGTATTTGTAGCGAATAAAGCATCTTCTTTAGCATGTTGTAGAACTTGTTGCCAAACAGCATGCTTAATTTCAATATCTTCTTTGACTGCTTCGATATATAAATCAGCATCATCATTTACCAAGTCATCATCAAAATTACCATATGTTAAATGACTCGCTAGATTTAAGTCGAATAGTAGCGGTCGTTTCTTATCTGTAATTTTATCGTAAGATTTTTTCGCAATGAGATTTGGATCGTTTTTGTCCACTACAATATCTAATAGTTTTACTTTAAGTCCAGCATTCACAAAGAGTGCTGCCAGTTGAGCGCCCATTGTGCCTGCGCCAAGAACGGTTACTTTATTAATTGTCATAGTGATTCCTCCAATTTAGTTGAGGATAAGATAACCATTAAGATAATTGGAATAACGTTGCTATTTTATAAAATTGATTGAGTATCTTTGACAGTCATCTTAGCCTCTTATTTAAGGAAAAAGCTTTATGCTTAAAATAAGTCTTTTTTTAGTGAAATTAATGCATCTCATATAATTCTTTGCTATTTATACGAAAGCAGAATCTCCAGTCAAAGCGCGTCCAATTACTAAGGCATTAATTTCATGTGTACCTTCGTACGTGTAAATCGCTTCTGCATCAGAGAAGAAACGTGCAATATCATAATCATCAGCTAGTATGCCATTACCACCTGTGATACCGCGGCCCATAGCTACTGTCTCACGCAAACGTAAGGCATTCATCATCTTCGCCGTTGAAGTTGCAACCTCGTCATATTCACCATGTGCTTGCATATTAGCTAATTGAGCACATGTTGCCATTGCTTGAGCTAAATTACCTTGCATCATTGCTAGCTTTTCTTGTATTAACTGATATTTACTAATTGGTTTGCCGAATTGCTTACGCTCAGTGACATAATCTAATGTGGCACGTAAAGCGCCAGCCATACCACCTGTAGCCATATAAGCAACGCCTGCTCTCGTTGAATAAAGAATTTTGGCAATATCTTTAAAGCTTGTTATGTTTTGTAAGCGATCCGCTTCATTTACTTTGACATTAGTTAATTTAATTAGTGCGTTAGGAACAATGCGAAGTGCGATTTTATTATCAATGACTTCAATATCGACGCCATCTTGTTCTGGTTTGACTACAAAGCAATGGGGTTTGCCAGTTTCTTTATTTACTGCGAATACTGGAATGACATCAGATACATGTGCACCACCAATCCATTTCTTTTCACCATTGATAACCCAAGTATCGCCCTGGCGTTCAGCGACTGTTTCAAGACCTCCCGCAACGTCCGAACCGTGTTCTGGTTCAGTTAAAGCAAAGCATGTACGCAGTTCATGTGACTGTAATTTAGGTACATATTTCGCAATTTGTTCTTTGCTACCTCCGAAATAGAAAGTATTATGCCCTAAACCTTGGTGAACACCGAGTAGGGTAGCTAAGGAAATATCAAATCGCGCGAGTAGGTAAGACATGAAAAACTGAAATAGTTGACTAGGCATTTTGGCGTTTGGACGATCCTCGTATAGTAATGGATTGTTAAAATAATTTAATTCTCCCAGATCTTTAAAACAGTCCTCGGGTACAGTAGCGTCTATCCAATGTTGATTAATATTTTCACGGTACTTACTTTCTAGCAATGAATCTACTTGTTGTAAAAATTCGACTTCACCGTCTGTTAAACCTTTAGCAATACTAAGTACATCTTCAGGAAATAATGTTTTTAAGACTGTTTCTTTTTCAAATGTCATATAAATTCCTCCTAAAAATAATATGAATACTAATGTGAAATGCATTTAATTCAAAAACAACTCGCTTTACATGTAAACGCTTACACTAAATATCAAAAATTTTTATCACCTTTAAAGTGTTTGTGAGACTTTGTCATTCATCATTTGTCGAATCGCAAGTTTATCTGGTTTCTGCGTACTGTTTAACGGCATATGTGTCACTGGTACATACATTCTTGGAACTTTATAACCTGCTAAACGACTTCGCATATGTTGATCTAAAATTTCAGCGTAATGAGGTTCATCTTCGCGAAGTATAATGGCTGCAGCAATTGACTCACCATATTTTGGATGATCATAGCCAACGACCACACACCGGTCTACTAGTGGATGCTCAGCTAAAGCATTTTCGACTTCGGATGGTAAGACATTTTCGCCACCAGTTATGATTAATTCTTTTTTGCGGTCAATAATAAATATATCGCCATCGTCGTCCATTTTTGCTAAATCTCCTGTCAATAAGTAACGACCATGAAACGCTTTAGCAGTCTCTGCTGGTTTATTCCAATATCCTGGCGTGACATTTTTAGCCTTAATTGCAAGTTCACCAATCTCGCCAGAAGGTACTTCTTCACCGTTATCATCAAGGATACGTGCATCAACAAACATGACTGCTTTACCAATACTCATTGGTTTACGTTTTGAATTTTCCGGTGTATTAACAAGTACAAGAGGTGCTTCAGTTAAGCCATAGCCATTAATAATGTTTATGCCATATTGTTTAAAAGCTGCTTGGATACTTGGTAATGGTTGTGAACCACCTTGGATGATATAATCCATAGCTTTAAAATTTTCAGGATTAAAATTACTAGCACGTAGCGTACTATAATACATTGTTGGAATCATGATAATAAATGTAGGGTGATATTGTGCAATCATGTCATTCAATTCTTCGCCATTAAAGTAACGTTGAAGAATAAGTGTGCCACCTGACATTAATACTGGTAATACAGTATCGTTAAACCCTAAAACATGGAACATTGGTGTTGATACAATCGTAATATAGTTTGAATTGAACTTATACGTCAGCTCTAAGTTTGCGCCGTTATGAACAAATGATTCATATGAGAACATCACACCTTTAGGTGATCCGGTTGTACCACTTGTATAAATTAATGCTGCAAGATCTTGTGGTTCAACAGGTGTTGCTTGAAAAGGTTGGTGATAGTCTGGATTTACGATTTCATCATATTGCGCTACATCAATATCCATATGCAATAAGTTTTGGTCAATATCGGTGAGTGAACTTAAATGTTTTTCAGCATAGAAGAGCAGTTTTAATTGTGCATCTTCCACAATGGCTGCAATTTCTTTTGGGTTAAGCCGCCAATTCAATGGTAAAAAAACCGCACCTGTTTTAAAACAAGCAAATAGTAAATCTAATATTGCAATATCATTTGGCGCAAAAATACCGATAACATCGCCTTTTTTAACACCTTGAGATGTTAAATAATGTGCCATATTATCAGCGCGTGCATTGAGTTGTTGGTATGTCCAAGATGTTTGTTTTGCGTGATCAATAACGGCAGGCTTGTCATCATCGAAGTCTGAACGCGTTTTTATCCAATCGAAATTCATTAGTATACCCCCTTTAGCTTCACTTTCATACTTTATGAATTGATTGTTTAAGTTGTCCCCATTTTTCTTTGTAAATGCTGGTATCAATTAATTTTAAATGATCAGCAATAATTGGTTTAAAAGCCATTTGATTCAAAATATCTTTATGCAAATCAAGACCTGGTGCAATTTCAATTAGTTTCAAGCCTTGATTGGTGAGCTCGAATACTGCACGATCAGTAACAAAATAGACTTCTTGCTCGAGTGATTGTGAATATTGTGCATTAAAGTCGATATGGCTCACATCTGATACAAATTTCTGGTTTTGTCCTTCAGTTTCAATGTTTAATCGTTGATTATGACATGAGACATGACTGCCAGCTACAAAAGTACCTGAAAAGATAATTTTATTTACAGATTGTGTAATGTCTATAAAGCCACCACATCCATTTAGTCGGTCATTGAAGTAAGACACGTTGACATTGCCGTATTGATCAACCTCAGCAAAGCTAAGATAGGCAACTGATACGCCATTGTTATAAATAAAATCCCATGCTCGATCATGAGGCATGCGCACATCTGCATTGTAATTCATACCAAAATGTTCACGACTCCCAACGAATCCACCGAAAATGCCAACATCTAGAATCGGTTGCACATCATGTTCAACACATTCTTCATGCAATAAATTAGAGAGTTCATTATTGATGCCATAACCGATGCTAATTGTATCGCCATAAGTTAAAAACTGAGCAGCACGTCGGAGAATCAATTTGCGACTATTAAAAGGTAATGCGGGTTCAGGTATTCCATCAATTCGTTCTTCTCCAGACAAGGCTGGTAAATAATGACTCTGAATTACTTGGCGGTGATTCTTTTCATCTTCTGTGACGTATACATAATCGACAAGATTTCCTGGGATAACAACTTCATTCGGTTTTAGTTGATAGTCGTCAACTAAATCTTTAACTTGTACAATAACTTTCCCATGATTGGCTTTCGTGTTTAATGCGACATGATAACACTCGCTCAAGTACGCTTCTTGAGTTAAATAAATGTTACCTTGTTGATCTGCGTATGTTCCTCTCAGTAGTGCCACATCAACGCTAGGGAATGTGTAATGTAAGTATGTTTCATCGTTGATGGTTACTAATGAAACTAAATCATCAGTTGTTCGTGTATTTACTTTACCGCCACCGTATCTAGGATCAACAGCTGTGTTTAATCCGATTTTAGTAATAACTCCAGGTAATAATTGATTACTCTGACGATAATGAGTTGCAATGATACCTTGTGGTAAAAAATAAGCTTCAATGTCATTATTTTTCATTGCTTGTGCCGTTTTGGAAGAAGCCGTTAAAATGCTCATAATGACACGTTTAATCATACGACGTTCTATAAAATCATCTAAATCCGGTGCGGCACCTAAACTATGGATATCATTCGCTAATATAAACGTTAAATCATTGGGCGTATGATATGTGTCATGTTGCGCTAACACAGCACGTAGAACTTCGGCGGGTAAGTTGGCTACAGCTAATGCTGGTAAACCAATCACATCACCATCCTTAATGATATGTTGTAAGTCGTGCCATGTGATTTGTTTCAAGCAAGTCACCTCCATCACATTTGATAAAATATAGCGTTTTTACACTTTGTGTAAACCCTTACAAGAAATATAACATAACGGCGTTTAAAATCAATTAGAAATATCTTTTTATTCTGATAATAGACACAGTATAGACACATTTTAATGGTCGATAACAATTGTAATATCAAGGGTTTGTAATGAATTGAATATCATTAAAATATTTATATAAAAATATTGCTCGGAATATAAAAAGTTAAATAGGTTTTGATTTTCAAATATGGAATACAAGGCGCCCAATCGAACAAAGTATTTATATTAAAATATGGAAAATCCATCAATATTAAATTAAAATAGTTTTATTATGAAAAGTGAAAGTAGGTAAGTCTATGGAAGGTCTTAATCATCGAAGAAATACAGAAAAAGAAGAGACAACACAAACGCAATCAGTTGCACCTAATACAGGTGAAGAGGTGATGTCATCAGCAATTACACAATCAACTAAGACGTCCGACATACATAATGAATCTATCGATAAACAAATGGAAGACAAAGCGCATGAAACAGCTCAAAATGCAGATTTAAAAAATGAAGCAAGAAGTTTATTTGATAATGCAACCAAATCAATCGGTAGACTAGCGGGCAATGATGAAAGCTTAAATCTTAATTTAAAAGATATGTTTTCTGAAGTATTTAAGCCACATACTAAAAACGAAGCAGATGAAATATTTATAGCGGGTACTGCTAAAACTACGCCAGCAATTTGTGACATATCAGAAGAATGGGGGAAGCCATGGCTCTTTTCTCGAGTATTCATCGCTTTCACAGTAACATTTATTGGATTATGGGTCATGGCAGCGATTTTTAATAACACTAACGCCATTCCGGGTCTCATTTTTATAGGAGCTTTAACAGTACCATTATCGGGTTTGTTCTTCTTTTATGAATCAAATGCGTTTAAAAATATTAGCATTTTTGAAGTTATTATCATGTTCTTTATTGGCGGCGTATTTTCATTACTAAGTACGATGGTATTATATAGATTTGTCGTTTTTAGTGATCAATTCGAAAGGTTTGGTTCTTTAACATTTTTCGATGCATTTTTAGTAGGATTAGTTGAAGAAACTGGAAAAGCGCTCATTATTGTTTATTTCGTCAATAAATTGAAAACAAATAAGATTTTGAATGGATTATTAATCGGTGCTGCTATTGGTGCAGGGTTCGCAGTTTTTGAATCAGCAGGTTATATTTTGAATTTCGCTTTAGGGGAAAATGTCCCATTATTAGATATTGTCTTCACACGTGCGTGGACTGCGATTGGTGGTCATTTAGTTTGGTCAGCGATTGTTGGTGCTGCAATAGTTATTGTGAAAGAACAGCATGGCTTTGAATTCAAAGATATTTTTGATAAACGCTTTTTAATATTCTTTTTATCAGCCGTTGGTTTACATGGCATTTGGGATACATCTTTAACTATACTTGGCAGTGATACGTTGAAAATATTTATTTTAATCGTTATTGTGTGGATACTTGTATTCATTTTAATGGGGGCAGGTTTAAAACAAGTGAATTTACTGCAGAAAGAATTTAAAGAACAACAGAAAAAAGTAGACGAATAATAATTAAAGCTTATGTTGCTCATATGTTTGTGACATAAGCTATTTTTATAATTTGTCTTTAAAAGAGTGGAAGCGGCATACTTTTTGGAGTTAAAAAAGTGTTTCACGTTAAACAAATAGTGACAATTAGATTTATATAAAATGAACATGATTCACTGAAAGTATGTAATAATCATTTTATTGAAATTCATCAAACAGAAATTAATACAATCATATAAGCAAATTAAACCACGCCATAATCATATTGAATGACCTCGGCGTGGTTTTTATAGTTGAAGCGGGGCTGAGACATAAATCAATGTCCCACACTCCCTTATCGTTCAATCGTTGTTCGATAATCGATTAAATAGATACCTTCAGGTGTTACTTTATAATTTTTAACCTTAGAGTTAGCAGCGACTATTTGATCGTTGTAAGCAATATAACTGTTTGGTACATCTCGACTTGATAATTTGATAATATCATTAGAAATATTGTGACGTTCCTTAACATCTACAGTGTGATTCAATTGATTAATTAAAGCATCAACGTTGCTATTATTGTAGTCTCCTTTATTAATAGCACCATCTTTTTTATATGCTTGATTAAAGAAATAGCCTGTATCTCCACGAGGAATCGTTCCGAAACTATACATCGTTGCATCCCATGCAGAACGGTCTGTTAAGTAACCTTCTATGTCATCAACACTTTTAATGTCGATTTCAATATTTGCTTTTTTAGCATCTGATTGTAATACTTGCGCAATTTTCGATAGCTCTGGACGACCGTCATACGTAATTAACTTAATTTTTAAAGGGTGTTCTTTTGTATAACCATCTTTAGCTAATAACGTTTTTGCTTGTTCGATATTTTGTTTGGTTAACTTAGGTTCTTTAATATATGGAATTTTATCATTAAATGGACTCGTTGCAGGTTTCGCGTAACCTTGATAAATATGATCTGCAATACCTTGTCTATCAATGATATGATCTAATGCTTCACGAACGGATTTAGTCATTTTTTTATTAGTATGATTATACATAAGTAAAGAAGTTCTAAATCCAGATTCTTTTGACACTTTTAAATTTTGATTATTTTCAATGTCTTGAACTTTATTAACTGGGACATCAGTTATTAAATCATCTTTTTGAGATTCTAAATTTCTGACGCGATTATTGCCATCTTCTTGGTACGTCACAGTAATATGATCAAGTTTCGGTTTACCTTGCCAATAGTCCTTAAAATTCGACAATGATATTTTTCGAGATTGCTTATAATCTTTTATTTGGTAAGGCCCTGTACCAATAGGAGTTTGATTAACATCTGATTTAGCATCTGTATCATAAATTGCCATAAAAGGATTGGCTAATTCAGATACAAGTTCAGGGTAAGCGGAGCTGGTTTTAATTGTCAGTTTTTGACCTTTAGCGGTAATTGATGATATTGGTAATGAATATTTGACCAAGTCGCTTTTTTTTATGCTATTTTCAAGGCTAGATTTCACTTTTTCTGCAGTCAATTTTTGACCGTTTTGAAATTTAATATTATCTTTTAATTCTATATCTAACGTTGTATCATTTGGTTGATGGTACGATTTCACTAATACTTTTTCTATTTTTCCTTGATCATTTGTTTTAAACAATGATTCTGCAGCACCAATCTTAACTGGTACATCTGTTTCATAAGGTGCAATAGACTTTGTTTTTAACGGTAACGAAATATTTAAGTCTTTGCCAGATGAATGCATTGAGCCACATCCTGATAACACTAATACTGCTGAAAATATAGTTGCTAGTCTTTTAAACTTCATTTCATTAACACTCTCTTTCTAATTACTATGTAAAACCCAATAATTAATATTTTAAAACTTTATTTTGTTAAAGTAAAATGTTGTTCAAGTTTAGTAATTATTAAAGTTCAATTAATTGTAGTAATTATACTTTTTAAAAATAAATATTAGAAATGAAGTTAGCGACATGTATAGTGATCCACGATAAACATATATACCTAAGTATTGAGCAACTGCTGTAGTACTACAGCTTGATTATGTTTAGTATCTTTTGCTGCATATAACAATAGAACATGATTATGCTGATTTACAATATCCTTTAATTTTTCAAAAGCATCTTTTTGCGCATCCTGATCACGTAATTCTTTTTCATATTTTTCTTTAAAAGCTCCAAAAAGTTTAGGATCATGTTGGAACCATTGTCGCAACTCAGTAGAAGGGGCAATGTCTTTTAACCAATAATCTAGGTTTGCAGTTCTTTTCGAAATACCTCTTGGCCAGACTCTATCGACTAGGATACGAATAGCGTCTGTATTATCTTTATTGTCATAAATCCGTCCAATATCTACGGTCATCGTGTGAACTCCTTTCATATGAAATTCAGTGAGCATACATCAATGCATGTTGGATTGGGACGACGAAATAAATTTTGCGAAAATATCATTACTGTCCAACTCCCAATTAAAAAACAGCCATGACAAAGTAAAGTCATAGCTGTTTTTGTATAGATGTTATTTATTTTTACGTTTAGTTAAATACTTCAAACCAACTGCAAAGACCGTGTACCCGGCTATGGTTTGTATCAATGTTTTAATTAAATTATTATTTTTAACAATAATATTTGCAGTAACAATACTTACGAAATATAATGCAAATACTTTTACGTAACGTTGATTAAGTTTCATATGAGCACTAAACCTCTTTTCTCAGTTATACTGCAACGCTTAGTCTTGGAATAAATGTTTCGTAGTGTACGCGATCCATATCGTAATTTAAAGATTTAAGTGCTTCAATCATAGATTGTAAGAATTTTGTACCACCACAGATATAAATTTCAGGTTTATTTGCTAAAAATGCTTTTAATTCTTCAGCACCGATATAACCTTGTTCACCTTTTAAGTGGGTATATAATTTAGCGTTGTCATAATGATTTGCGATACTGTTGAAGTTGTCTTTGAAAGGTAAATGTTGTTCATTTTCAGCAACTTGAACCATCTGTGTATCTAAACCTTTGGCAGAGGCAGCTTCATACATTGCTACTAAAGGTGTGACGCCAATACCTGAACCTAAGAAAAGTTGTGGTTCAGTCGTATTCTCTAATACGAATCCACCTACAGGCGCAGCTAAATTAATCATATCGCCTTCTTTAATCTCATCGTGTAAAATTGTTGAGACTTCGCCTTCATGTTCTGTTGTGACATCACGTTTAACGCCAAAAGTTAAATGATTTTTATCACCTGATACGATAGAATAATGACGTTTAGCTCTATATGGAAGTTTATCACTAGAAACATCAACTGTGATGTATTGACCTGGTATATATTGACTAAAGTCATATGCATCAGTCTCAACAGTAAATGATTTAATGTCTTCAGATTCTTGTTTAATATTGGTAATTTTGAATGGTTTAAAACCAATCCACATCATTTGATCATAAATTTCTTTTTCAATTTGGATGAACACATCCGCAATAACGCCATATGCTTTCGCCCAAGCTTGAATGACAGGGTCATTTTCTTCTAATCCTGTCACGTCTTGAATGGCTTTTAATAAATTTTCCCCCACAATTGGATAATGTTCAGCATAAACTTGTAGTGCACAGTGTTTATATGCGACTGGCATAATAACTGGTTTAATAACACTTAAATTATCGATATTAACCGCTGCGGCCATTACAGCTTGCGCTAATGCTGAAGATTGCATGCCTCTTTTTTGGTTCGTTTGATTAAACATGTTTAAAAGTTCAGGATGTGCTTTAAACATTTTTGGATAAAAGATTGACGTAATTTCTGTCCCTTTCTCTTTAAGTAAAGGCACCGTTTGTTTGATAATGTCTTTCTCTTGTTCTGTAAGCATGATATTCCTCCTTTAATCTGTCTACTTTGATTATTCTACTAAAAATTCCGATATTCAATTAATTGGTTTGAGAAAATATAAATAAAATGGCAAATTTGATAATTGTATGACATTTTTAATTTTTTAAATACTTATCAATAAGCATTGTGTACAATTGTATGTTTGCACACCGACGATTGCGCGCATTTATTTGACTAATTCAAAAAACATTGTTGTTTTCTTAGAAAAAAGTAAACATGATAATAAAAATGTGAAAGTGTAAATAATCACTGGCGAAGTACGAAGACTAAAGACGTCTAAGATGTAATCGTATACAAATTAAAAAGGTGTAAAAATTAAAATAAAATGTGAAATAAATCACAATTTAATATTGACCCAGTACTTAATGCATGTTACATTTTATATGTGAAATAAATCACAAACTTAAAAGCGGATGACACATGACCTTTTAAGTTATGCGTTGAAAATAAAAGAGATGTTTATTTGCTTTTGTATCGTCAATAAGCAGCATTAAACTAACATATTTGAAACTACATGTATGTTAGTGAATTAATCATAAGGGAGTTTTTGTAATGAACAAATTTAAAGGGAACAAAGTTGTATTAATTGGTAATGGTGCAGTAGGTTCAAGCTACGCATTTTCATTAGTGAACCAAAGCATTGTTGATGAATTAGTCATCATTGATTTAGACACTGAAAAAGTTCGAGGAGATGTTATGGATTTAAAACATGCCACACCATATTCTCCAACAACAGTTCGTGTGAAAGCTGGCGAATACAGTGATTGTCATGATGCGGATCTAGTTGTCATCTGTGCTGGTGCTGCACAAAAACCTGGAGAAACACGTTTAGATTTAGTATCTAAAAACTTGAAAATATTCAAATCAATTGTTGGTGAAGTAATGGCATCAAAATTTGATGGTATTTTCTTGGTAGCTACAAATCCTGTTGATATTTTAGCGTATGCAACATGGAAATTCTCTGGTTTACCTAAAGAACGTGTTATAGGTTCTGGTACAATTTTAGACTCTGCACGCTTTAGATTATTGTTAAGCGAAGCGTTCGATGTTGCGCCACGTAGCGTCGATGCTCAAATTATTGGTGAACATGGTGACACTGAATTACCAGTATGGTCACACGCTAATATTGCGGGTCAACCTTTGAAGACATTACTTGAACAACGTCCTGAGGGCAAAGCGCAAATTGAACAAATTTTTGTTCAAACACGTGATGCAGCATATGACATTATTAAAGCTAAAGGTGCCACTTATTATGGTGTTGCAATGGGATTAGCTAGAATTACTGAAGCGATTTTCAGAAATGAAGATGCCGTATTGACTGTATCAGCATTATTAGAAGGCGAATATGATGAAGAAGATGTTTATATTGGTGTTCCAGCAGTCATCAATAGAAACGGTATTCGCAACGTCGTAGAAATCCCATTAAACGACGAAGAACAAAGCAAGTTCGCACATTCAGCTAAAACATTAAAAGATATTATGGCTGAAGCAGAAGAACTTAAATAACTTTTTATAAAATCTATACCATTCCAAAAATTGTAAAACCTTACCCCAAAAAATTGTATAAAGGGCTATTTGATACAACTATATGTGTCGAGTAGCCCTATTTTTAATGTAGTGAAAGTCGTTGTTGAAATTAAATTCAAATCTGGCACTTAAGCTTTAATCATAGCATTAAGATGATTGTCTAGCAGAGGCGATTTGCGGGCTTACTACAGTGCATGATGAACTTAATGCTTCAAATGTAACATTAAAAATAAAAGCAACGATGTCACTTCTTACTTCGTACATCGTTGCCATTAGTTCTGTTGATATTTCGGTTAGTCTTAATCCCCGAGCAATTCTTCAATTTCATTTTTGATAACTGTAACGTGAGGCCCATAAATTACTTGCACACCAGTGCCTTGCTGGATTACACCTTTGGCACCAGTACTTTCGAGTAATACTTTATCGACTTTGTCATTTTGATGAAGTGTGACGCGTAGTCTCGTTGCACAACAGTCAACGATTTCAATGTTATCTTCGCCTCCCAAACCAGCAACAATAGTTTGTGCTCTTTCAGTAGCCTCAACTTGTTGTGCTGCAACTTTATCTTCACGACCAGGTGTTTTGAAATTAAATTTCGTAATTAAGAATCTGAAAACGATGTAATACAAACAGAACCACACAATTCCAATAGGTATGACGTATAGGTAGTTTGTTTTACTATTACCTTGTAGCACACCAAAAAGTAAGAAATCGATAAAGCCTCCACTGAAGGTTTGACCAATTGTAATGTTGAAAATGTCTGCCATCATAAATGCTAATCCATCAAAGAAGGCATGGATTACATAAAGAATAGGTGCGACAAACAAGAAACTAAACTCTAAAGGTTCGGTAATACCTGTTAAAAATGAAGTGAGTGCAGCGGATAACATTAAACCGCCGACAACTTTTTTATGTTCAGGTTTAGCCGTGTGATAAATTGCAAGTGCGGCACCACATAAGCCGAACATCATCGTAATAAAACGGCCTGACATAAAGCGTGACACACCTGAATAATACTTCGTCACATCTGGATCACCAAGTTGAGCAAAGAAGATGTTCTGCGTACCTTGAACTAAGTGCCCTTTGACTTCTAAAGTACCACCAAGTGCCGTCTGCCAAAACGGTAAGTAAAAAATATGATGTAAACCGAGTGGACCTAACAATCTTAAGATGAAGCCATAAACAAAAGTACCGATGGCACCTGTTTTCGTTACAAATCCACCAACATGATAAATGCCGGCTTGTATGCTTGGCCAAATGAAAAACATCAATACACCTAAAAAGATTGCGGCAAATGCTGTGACAATAGGGACAAACCTAGAGCCACCAAAGAAACCTAAATACGGTGGTAATACCACTTTGTGATATTTGTTGTGAAGTATTGCGGTCATAATACCTGTGATAATCCCGCCAAAAACACCAGTTTCAACCGTTTGTATACCGAGCACCATGCCTTGTCCATTTTGTGCAAGCTGATCTTTTGCCAATGTGCCCGTGATAGTTAATAAGCCATTCATAGTTGCATTCATAATTAAGAAACCGAGCAGTGCAGCTAAACCTGCAGTACCTTTATCGCTTCTAGATAATCCGATTGCGACACCAATTGCAAAGATGACTGGTAAATTTTGGAAAACAATACTACCTGCAGCTGACATTAATGTAAAAATATTTTGTAATAAGGTAATATCTAAAATAGGGTATGCTTTAACGGTGTTTGGATTACTTAATGCACCACCGATACCCAACAATAGACCTGCAGCTGGTAAGATTGCGATAGGTAACATAAAGGACTTGCCGAACTGCTGTGCTTTTTCAAATAAAGATTTCATCAACATCCCTCCTAATTATTCTCAATATAGCTTTTGAGAAAATTAATATCAATATATATTCTGTGGATGAAAATATTTTTCATAAAAATTGTTTGAATCATGTAACAATCATATAAATTGCTGTTTATATTGTTGTGAAAATGAGTTGACAAAAGTCGGTATAGATCTGTAGACATCCTATTTTTTAGCGAGGTAGGGTGACAAAGCATATCGGATAAATTTATAAGCCATAAAATAGATAAATAGTGTTTGTATCCAAAACTATGAGAAAGTTAAAACTATTTTTCAAAATAAACATGATTCACCACATAAATAAATATACATAAGCTATCGATAACAACTTAAGAAAGGTGGATATATAAATGAAAAGAAAGATTATTATGGATTGTGATCCAGGACACGATGATGCAATAGCATTAATTTTAGCGGGGGCAATTGACAGTCCACTAGAGATATTAGCTGTAACCACAGTCGCAGGTAATCAATCAGTTGACAAGAATACGACAAACGCCTTGAACGTATTGGATATTATGGGACGCCAAGATATAGCAGTAGCGAAAGGTGCGGATAGGCCGTTAATTAAACCAGCTGCCTTTGCTTCTGAAATACATGGGGAATCTGGATTAGATGGTCCGAAACTACCGTCGACACCATCACGTCAAGCAGTTGCAATGCCAGCATCAGATGTGATTATTAACAAAGTGATGACGAGTGATACACCTGTAACAATTGTAGCGACAGGTCCTCTTACGAATGTAGCAACGGCATTGATTCGTGAGCCAAGAATCGCTGAGCATATTGAATCTATTACTTTGATGGGTGGTGGTACATTTGGAAATTGGACGCCTACAGCAGAATTCAATATTTGGGTAGATGCTGAAGCAGCGAAGCGTGTTTTTGAAAGTGGGATTACTATAAATGTGTTTGGTTTAGATGTAACACATCAAGTTTTAGCCGACGATCACGTGATTGAACGCTTTGAAAGTATCAATAATCCTGTTGCACAGTTCGTCGTAGAATTATTGCAATTCTTTAAGAAAACATACAAGACTCACTTTAATATGGACGGTGGTCCAATACATGATGCTTGTACAATTTTGTATTTGTTACAACCAGAATTGTTTACAATGGTACCCGTTAATATCGATATTGAACATCAAAGTCCACTAACTTATGGCACTATGGCTGTCGATTTAAATCATGTTACAGGTAAGCCTGCTAATGCTTATTTTGCTACAGCAGTTGATGTTGAAGAAGTGTGGAACTTGATAGATCATAAGTTACGTACATACGAATAATAATACTTAATTAAATAGATACAGTTAGCCCTAAGGTGCCTGATTTAAGCGTCCTTAGGGTTTTTGTATTGGATTACAATGGTCATGACAATTTGATAATGATTGAGATATGTATGTTAAAAATGCTTCAAAAAACACAAAATACAAAAATATATGCAAAAATTTCAATTGCTTTATTTTAAAAGATTAAAATCACAAAAAATATAGATATAATTGAAATGTTGTTAAAACATCACAATGATGTACATACTCATTTTGAAAATATGTGTTCAAAGTGTGTACATCGGTGTGACGATTGATGATAAATTGAGCTCAGATGCTCAAAGGAGGATCGAACATGAACGGGGATAATCAGCAAATACTCAGAGAAATTGTATTGAATCCTACTATTCATGGTAAAGAACTTGAATCGATATTTGGTTTGTCTCGTAGACAACTAGGATATCGCATTCAAAAAATCAATTTGTGGCTTGAACAAGAGGGTTATCCAAAACTTGAAAGAACAAGCCAAGGAAATTTTATTGTAAGTTCTGAAATCATGACGTTATTCAAACGAGATGTATCGGAGCAGCAAATGTTAAACGGCAACAATGTCATTTTTAGCATAGAAACACGTCGTTATTATTTAATGCTCATGCTTTTTAGTAAGGAAAACGCAATGTCTCTAAACCATTTTTCAATTGATTTACAAGTCAGTAAAAATACTGTCATTCATGATATAAATCATGTGAAAGAGCAATTGGAAGATCATGGTTTGTCACTTAAGTATTCTCGAAAACATGGTTATGAAATTGTTGGTGATGAATTTGAAGTTCGCCGTTTCTTCATTAAGTTGATTGATCAAAGGTTGAATCATGATATTACTAAAAGTGAAGTTTTAAAGGCGCTCAACTTAACATTCGAAGATATCGCATATCAAAAAGACAAGATCAAACAGGTAGAACAATTTTTGAAGAGTCGCTTTATAGACAAATCACTTAGTTCATTGCCTTATGTCCTTTGTGTGATTCGTAGACGAATTCAAAGTGGTCATGTGATTAATCCATTAAATATTAATTATCAGTATTTGAGGGATACGAAAGAATATCAAGCAACGGAGATTATGACGCAACATGAGCCGGATTTGCCAGAAGCGGAAAAGTTATATTTGACATTACACTTACTTTCAACAAGTGTGCAATGGACTGATTTGCAGGAATCAGATAACATATCGAATTTAACGATGGCCATCGCTCAAATGATTCACCATTTTGAACAAATTACTTTTATTAACATTGAAGATAAGGAGAAATTATCACAGCAACTCTTGTTACATTTAACGCCTGCTTTTTATAGGATTAAATATAACTTAACGGATCGTGATGAATTAATAAATCCTTTACAAGGAAATTATCAATCCTTATTTCATATGGTGAAACAATCATGTCAATCGTTAACTGAATATTTTGGAAAATCGTTGCCTGATAATGAAATAGCATATTTAACCATGTTGTTTGGAGGTAGTTTGAGACGTCAAGATGAAAACTTTGATGGCAAGATAAAAGCTATTATCGTGTGTACACAAGGCACATCAGTATCACAAATGATGTTATACGAGTTGCGAAACTTATTTCCAGAAATTATTTTCTTAGATGCGATTTCACTTAGAACATTTGAAAATTACACATTAGACTATGACATCGTCTTTTCACCAATGTTTGTCCTAACACATAAAAAATTATTTATCACAAAAGTAGCTTTATCTGAAAATGAGCAACGAAAGTTACGTAAAGATGTGATGAAGTACATTAATAAGGAATCGGCTGACATTGATAAGGAAATAAACAAGTTAATGGCATTAATTGAACGCACAACGACAGTTAATGACATTACAGAACTACGTGATGGTTTAGAAGATTTTATTGCGAATTATAATTCAATTTCAACTATTAATGGATCGATTGTCACACAAAATAAGACATTAGATTTAGCTGACTTGATACCAGCAAGGCACGTGAAAAGAATACATCATGTTGAAAATATTGATGAAGCTATTGCTAAAGCAAGTGATGTGTTAGTTGCTAATCATTTTATTGATATTAAATATATTCATGAGATGCAACAGGCATTTGATGATTCGTATATGGTTATCATGCAAAATATTGCTATTCCACATGCATATTCTGAAAAGCATGTACATAAAACAGCGATGAGTATGTTGATATTACAAGAACCAATATACATGTCAGATGGCACAGCAATCCATATTATTGTACCTATTGCTGCTGTTGATAAAGTGACACACTTAAGAGCGTTACTACAATTGAGAGATGTGGCGCAAGACAATGACGCAATTAAGCGCATCATACAAAGTCGCAAAAATTCTGATGTAAATGAGATTTTAAAAAATTATTCAAATAAAGAAGCGAGGGAAAATGGATGGGACAGCAATTAGTGCATAAAGAAAATATAATGCTCAATTTGTCGGCAACTGATAAAGAATCCGTATTGTCACAAATGTCAGATGTGTTATTTCAAAATGGGTTCGTGAAGTCAACGTTTAAAGATGCAGTCATCGACAGAGAAAAAGAGTTTGCTACTGGTTTACCAACGCATCTGTGTTCGGTCGCTATACCGCATACAGATGTCGAACATATTAACCATAGAACGATAGGTGTGGCTGTTCTAGAAAAAGAAGTGCCGTTTATTGAAATGGGAACACTTGATCAACAGACAGAAGTGAAAATCGTTTTTATGTTAGCAATGGATAAAGTAGATGATCAACTTAAGCTGTTACAACAGTTGATGCAAATTTTTCAAAGTGAAGAAAAATTGGAGCAGATTCTGCGAACGAAAGATGAAACAATTTTAGCAACACTAATCAATGATTATTTGGAATATAACTAAAAATTAATTGGAGGAATTGAAAATGAAACAAGTATTAGTAGCGTGTGGTGCAGGTATTGCAACGTCAACAGTAGTAAATAATGCAATTGAGGAAATGGCAAAGGAACACAATATTAAAGTAGATATTAAACAAATCAAAATTACAGAAGTTGGACCTTATGAAGACACTGCAGATTTATTAGTTACAACTGCAATGACAAAGAAAGAATATAAATTCCCAGTTATCAACGCACGTAATTTCTTAACTGGTATTGGTATTGAAGAAACAAAACAACAAATCTTAACAGAGTTACAAAAATAACTGAATTGATATGTAATGTGGGTCAATAACATATAAATATATGCAAATTGCATATAAATGACTATCACGACAAATGATTGTTGATGACATAGAAACGCAGTGACTGTAATTCAAAGGGATTGCAGTCGAATGTAGCAAGGGTTGTCGTTGAAATGACTGTAACGTCAAATGTAATCACAATCGGAAAGTATCGTGACAATGCATATATAACAGGGAGGGTTTAAATATGAGTTACTTCACTGATTTTGTAAGGGGATTTTTAGATTTAGGTGCAACTGTTATTTTACCGGTTGTCATATTCTTGCTTGGCCTATTCTTTAGGCAGAAAATTGGAGCGGCATTTAGGTCTGGTTTAACAATAGGTGTGGCTTTTGTAGGGATTTTCTTAGTCATCGATTTATTAGTTAAAAATTTAGGGCCAGCAGCACAAGCGATGGTTAAAAATTTAGGCGTCAGTCTGAATGTGATTGATGTAGGTTGGCCAGCAACATCATCTATCGCGTGGGCATCATCTGTCGCAGCATTTATTATTCCACTCGGAATCATAGTTAACGTTGTATTGCTAGTAACTAAAGTGACAAAGACGATGAATGTAGATATTTGGAATTTTTGGCATTATACGTTTACAGCAGCAATGGTTTATGCCGTATCAGGCAGTATTTGGCAAGCGTTATTAGCAGCAGTTATTTTCCAAGTTATCTGTTTGAAAGTAGCAGATTGGACAGCACCGATGATGAGTGAGTTCTTTGATTTACCAGGTGTATCGATTGCTACAGGAAGTACAATTTCTTATGCACCAGGTATTTACTTAGTTAAATTGTTACAAAGAGTACCCGGTCTGAATAAGTTAGATGCTGATCCTGAAACAATTCAAAAACGTTTTGGCGCATTTGGAGAGTCTATCTTTGTCGGATTAATTTTAGGTTTAGGTATTGGTGTGTTAGCAGGTTACAAACCTGGAGACATCATTAATTTAGGAATGTCAATGGCTGCAGTAATGGTATTAATGCCTAGAATGGTAAAAATCTTGATGGAAGGTTTAATGCCAGTTTCAGAGTCTGCAAGAACATGGCTAAATAAACGTTTTGGCGAACGTGAAATTTATATTGGATTGGATGCGGCTGTAGCTTTAGGTCATCCAGCGGTTATTTCGACAGCATTAATTTTAGTACCTATCACTGTTTTATTAGCCGTTATTTTACCAGGAAACCAAGTACTACCTTTTGGTGACTTAGCAACTATACCATTTGTTGTCGCGTTTATTGTTGGTGCAGCAAGAGGAAACATTATTCATTCTGTCATTGTGGGTACGATTATGATTGCAATTTCACTATATATTGCAACAGACGTAGCACCTATTTTCACAGATATGGCGAAAGGTACGAATGTACAAATGCCAAAAGGTTCATCTGAAATTTCAAGTATTGATCAAGGTGGTAATATCGTTAACTATCTTATCTTTAAACTATTTAGTCTATTCAATTAAAAATCGAGGTGTTTGTGGTGAAAGCTTTAGTAAAAACAAGAGAAGGACATGGCAACTTAGAACTTCTTGATAAAGAAGTTGCAACACCGCTAGATGATAAAGTAAAGATTAAAGTACATTATGCAGGAATTTGTGGCACAGATATTCATACTTATGAAGGTCATTATAAAGTTAATTTTCCAGTGACATTAGGTCATGAATTTTCTGGTGAAATCGTTGAAGTTGGAGCAGACGTTAAAGATTTTAAAGTTGGTGACCGTGTCACTTCTGAAACGACATTCTATGTTTGTAATGAGTGTGAATACTGTGAATCAAAAGACTATAATTTATGCAACCATCGAAAAGGTATTGGAACACAAGTTGATGGCGCATTTACTAATTATGTCATTGCACGTGAAGAAAGTTTGCATCATATTCCAGATGAAGTATCGTATCAGTCTGCAGCTATGACAGAACCATTAGCATGTGCACATCATGGCGTTTCTAAGATTCAAGTGAACTCTGGCGATGTAGCAGTTGTAATGGGACCTGGGCCAATCGGATTACTTGTAGCACAAGTGTTGAAAAGTAAAGGCGCAACTGTTGTGGTAACTGGATTGGACAATGACAAAGTCAGATTAGATAAAGCAGAAGCATTGCACATGGATTATGTAGTCAATTTACAACAAACAGACTTAAAAACGTATATCAATGGAATTACAGACGGTTACGGTGCAGATGTTGTTGTTGAATGTTCAGGTGCAGTTCCAGCAGCACGACAAGGTTTGGATATTTTACGCAAAAAAGGTTTCTACAGTCAAATAGGTATTTTTAAGGATGCTGAAATTCCATTTGATATGGAAAAAGTGATTCAAAAAGAAATAACAGTTGTTGGTAGTAGAAGTCAAAAGCCAGCAGATTGGGAACCTTCATTGCAACTTATGGCGGATGGTTTAGTAAATGCTGAAGCTTTGGTGACAAAAATATATGATATTTCGAAATGGGACGAGGCGTATCAACATTTAAAATCTGGCGAAGGTATTAAAGCATTACTTAAGCCGCTCGATTTAGATGAAAATGAAGGAGAGAATTAATATGGTAGAATCAATGCTAACTTTTATGCTTGGGCCATTGAGACAAATCACTGATTTTTATATGGAACATTTACTCGTAAGTAATTCCATCGTCATTGTAGGTTATTTTGCGACAGGTATTTTTAAAAAGAAAAAAGTTGTGAATTAAATCAAATTTGAGGTGATTTACAAGTGAAAGCATTGAAATTATATGGCGTGGAAGATTTACGGTATGAGGATAATGAAAAGCCAGTCATTGAAAGTGTGAATGACGTTATTGTTAAAGTACGAGCGACTGGCATATGTGGTTCAGACACGTCACGATACAAAAAAATGGGGCCATACATTAAAGGTATGCCATTTGGTCATGAATTTTCAGGTGTTGTAGATGCCATTGGAAGTGATGTTACGCATGTTAATGTAGGCGACAAAGTGACAGGTTGCCCAGCCATACCTTGTTATCAATGCGAGTATTGTTTAAAAGGTGAATATGCACGATGTGAAAAGTTGTTCGTCATTGGCTCATATGAACCTGGATCGTTCGCGGAATACGTCAAATTGCCAGCGCAAAATGTTTTAAAGGTTCCAGACAATGTTGATTACATTGAAGCAGCAATGGTTGAACCATCAGCCGTTGTTGCGCATGGGTTTTATAAATCGAATATACAACCTGGTATGACTGTTGCAGTAATGGGGTGTGGCAGTATAGGATTGTTAGCTATTCAATGGGCGCGAATATTTGGTGCTGCACATATCATCGCTATAGATATAGATGCGCATAAACTAGATATTGCAACATCATTGGGCGCACATCAAACAATTAATTCAAAAGAAGAAAATCTTGAGAAATTCATCGAAAATCATTACGCCAATCAAATCGATTTAGCTATAGAATCATCAGGTTCTAAAGTTACGATTGGTCAAATATTGACGCTACCGAAAAAAGGTGGCGAGGTGGTATTACTCGGAATACCATATGATGATATTGAGATTGATCGCGTTCATTTTGAAAAAATTCTGCGTAACGAGTTGACAGTATGTGGCTCTTGGAACTGTTTGTCCAGTAATTTTCCGGGGAAAGAGTGGACGGCAACCTTACATTATATGAAGACGAAAGATATTAATGTAAAGCCTATTATTTCTCATTTTTTACCGTTAGAAAAAGGCCCGGAGACATTTGATAAATTAGTTAACAAGAAAGAACGATTTGATAAAGTCATGTTTACGATTTATTAGTATGCACCTTTGAGGACGAAAACGCTGGTATAGTTATAGCTATGAAAGTGCGAATGCCGTCTGGTCTACAGATACTATCGAAATAATTCATCTTCGAATATACGTTGCTAAATAGCCGGTTTACTTGTGTGAAATATGCTTGTGAATCGGTTGTTTTGCATTTTGTATACTTAAAATGAGATGGCAATATTTGATAATTTTTAAAGTGAAAATCAAGTACAGCCACTTAATAAGATAAATTTATTATAATATATGGTAAAATGATGGCAGTAATAATGAATTTGAAAAAGAGTAAACATTAATACCTTTAACAATTTAATATCGTCAGTGTTAATGATTAACTGCATTGCAAAACAACTTAGAATGGTCAGTTACAAAAATACATTTTTATAAAAAATTATCACACTATTGTGACAACTGCCTTTGGATTAATAAGAGAGGAAAGTGAGCAATAGGTTAGGCTTATGTACGGGCATAGGTCAGTAATGTATAAATGGAAATGATGTAATGACAGAATGGAGGACAACATGATTTATGCAGGTATTTTAGCAGGAGGTATTGGTTCGAGAATGGGAAACGTGCCATTACCAAAACAATTTTTAGATATTGATAATAAACCGATTTTAATCCATACAATTGAGAAGTTCATTTTAGTGAGTGAATTTAATGAGATTATTATCGCAACGCCAGCACAGTGGATTTCCCATACACAGGATATTTTAAAAAAATATAACATTACAGATCAACGTGTCAAAGTAGTTGCAGGTGGTACGGATCGAAACGAAACAATTATGAACATTATCGACCATATTCGCAATACGCAGGGTATTAATAATGATGATGTGATTGTAACTCATGATGCCGTAAGACCATTTTTAACTCAACGTATTATTAAAGAGAACATTGAAGTAGCAGCAAAATATGGTGCAGTAGATACAGTCATTGAAGCAATTGATACGATTGTAATGTCTAAAGATAAACAGAACATACACAGTATCCCTGTAAGGAATGAAATGTATCAAGGCCAAACACCACAATCATTTAATATTAAATTATTACAAGATAGTTATCGCGCCTTAAGTAGTGAACAAAAAGAAATCTTATCAGATGCATGTAAAATCATTGTCGAATCTGGACATGCAGTTAAATTGGTACGTGGAGAACTATACAACATTAAAGTGACAACACCGTATGATTTAAAAGTAGCAAATGCCATTATTCAAGGTGATATTGCCGATGATTAATCAAGTATATCAACTCGTTGCACCGAGACAGTTCGACGTCACATATAATAATGTTGATATTTATGGTAATCATGTCATCGTAAGACCTTTATACTTGTCTATTTGTGCAGCTGATCAAAGGTATTACACAGGTCGAAGAGATGAAAATGTACTGCGCAAAAAATTACCAATGTCACTAGTTCATGAAGCTGTTGGTGAAGTTGTATTCGATAGTAAAGGGGTATTTGAAAAAGGTATGAAAGTAGTAATGGTACCGAATACACCTACAGAAAAACACGACGTGATTGCGGAGAATTACTTAGCCTCTAGTTATTTTAGATCTAGTGGTTATGATGGTTTTATGCAAGACTACGTTGTGATGGCACATGATCGTATCGTTCCGCTGCCTAATGACATTGATTTGAGTACGATTTCATACACAGAGTTAGTGTCAGTAAGTTATCATGCTATACAACGATTTGAACGTAAATCTATACCTTTGAAAACCAGTTTTGGTATTTGGGGTGATGGTAACTTAGGTTATATTACTGCTATTTTGCTACGTAAGTTGTACCCAGAAGCTAAAATTTATGTATTTGGTAAGACAGACTATAAATTAAGTCATTTTTCATTTGTAGATGACATCTTTACAGTAAATCAAATACCAGATGATCTTAAAATTGATCATGCATTTGAATGTGTTGGAGGTAAAGGAAGTCAAGTTGCACTTCAACAAATAGTTGAACATATTTCACCAGAAGGCAGTATTGCTTTGTTAGGCGTAAGTGAATTACCCGTGGAAGTGAATACACGATTAGTACTTGAAAAAGGATTAACGTTGATTGGTAGTAGTCGAAGCGGCTCTAAAGATTTTGAGCAAGTTGTTGATTTATATCGTAAGTACCCAGACATTGTTGAAAAGTTAGCATTATTAAAAGGACATGAAATTAATGTATGTACGATGCAAGATATCGTCCAAGCGTTTGAAATGGATTTATCGACATCTTGGGGAAAAACAGTATTGAAATGGACGATTTAATAAACCGATGGGGGAATAACAATGACAAAAACGAAACAAGCAATACATATTGATAACATATACTGGGAACGTGTTCAGTTATATATTGAAGGACATAGTGAAGGCGTAGATTTAACATCAGGACAATTTGTTCTGAGGAATTTAACCGAAACAAAAACATTAGAAGCAAATGAAATGAAAATAGACGGTAATACATTTATATGTAGATTCAACGTCGCAATATTAGACGATGGGTATTATTTACCAATGGATAAATATTTATTTGTTTATCATGACCAGTTAGAGTATATTGGACAACTTAATCCAAATATTATTGATCAAGCTTATGCGGCATTAAATGAAGAGCAAATTGAAGAATACAATGAGCTGACTACACAAAATGGAAAAGCAAACTATGTGTTAGCCAACGAAGCTAAAGTTTTCCGCAAAGGTGGCGTATCACAACATACGGTTTATACCATTACTCCAGAAATAGCAAGTGACGTTAACGAATTTGTATTTGATATTGAAATCACCTTACCTCAAGAGAAATCAGGGGTCATTGCGACAAGCGCACACTGGCTTCATAAACAAGGCCATAAAGCTTCATTTGAAAGTAGAAGTTTCTTATTCAAAGCTATTTTTAATATTACAAAGTTACTACATATTAAAAGAAGCAAAACAATATTATTCACATCAGATTCACGTCCGAATTTATCAGGTAACTTTAAATATGTATATGATGAGTTACTACGCCAAAAAGTAGATTTTGATTACGATATTCAAACAGTATTTAAGGCGAATATTACGGATAGACGTAAATGGAGAGACAAGTTTAGATTGCCATATTTACTTGGTAAGGCCGATTATATTTTTGTCGATGATTTCCATCCATTAATTTATACGGTTCGCTTTAGACCATCACAAGAAATTATTCAAGTGTGGCATGCCGTTGGTGCTTTTAAAACAGTTGGCTTTAGTCGTACAGGTAAAAAAGGTGGTCCGTTTATCGATTCATTAAACCATCGTAGTTACACGAAAGCATATGTTTCATCAGAAACCGATATTCCATTTTATGCTGAAGCATTTGGAATTAGAGAAGAAAATGTTGTACCAACAGGTGTACCACGTACTGATGTACTATTTGATGAAGCTTATGCAACACAAATTAAACAAGAGATGGAAGATGAATTGCCAATTATAAAAGGTAAGAAAGTTATTCTATTCGCACCGACATTTAGAGGTAATGGTCACGGTACGGTACATTATCCATTTTTTAAAATTGATTTTGAACGTTTAGCAAGATACTGTGAAAAAAATAATGCGGTTGTATTATTTAAAATGCATCCATTTGTAAAAAATAGACTCAATATTTCACGTGAACACAGACAATACTTTATCGATGTATCAGATTATCGTGAAGTCAATGATATTCTCTTTGTTACAGACTTATTGATTAGTGATTATTCATCATTAATATATGAATACGCAGTATTTAAAAAGCCAATGATTTTCTATGCATTTGACTTAGAAGATTATATTACGACACGTGATTTTTATGAGCCATATGAATTATTTGTTCCAGGTAAAATTGTGCAATCCTTTGATGCATTAATGGATGCTTTGGACAATGAAGATTATGAGGTTGAAAAAGTTGTGCCATTCCTAGATAAACATTTTAAATATCAAGATGGTCGCTCAAGTGAACGTTTAGTCAAAGATTTGTTTAGACGCTAATGTTGGCATATATTACTTGCCATGCAAATGAGTCATAAGGCATAGTTTTCAAGAAGGGTTCTGACAATGAAGTGAGCAACATGTCATGATGAGAAGCAGGACTATACAATGAGAATAGCCTTTTGATTTTTCATGCATAAGGGAGTGGGACAGAAATGATATTTTCGCAAAATTTATTTCGTCGTCCCACCCCAACTTGCACATTATTGTAAGCTGACTTTACGTCAGCTTCTGTGTTGGGGCCCACACCCCAACTTACATTGCCTGTAGAATTTCTTTTCGAAATTCTCTTTGTTGAGGCCCCTGACTAGAATTGAAAAAAGCTTGTTACAAGCGCGTTTTCGTTCAGTCAACTACTGCCAATATAACTTCGTAGAGCATAGAACATTGATTTATGTCCCAGCCTGTTCCAATTGAATTGTCATTTTGTAAAATAAAATAATCAATCCAATCGTTATCTAATTCATAAATGTGTAAACACATACGTTATGAATGGATAACGATTTTTTGTTATGTTAAAGTGGTACATTAATCATGTATTTCGTATGATAATTAACGACAAGTGTAATGGTTAAATGTATTTTATGATGAAATGCTATAATAGGCATGGTTACAATGAGCTTGCTCATACGTATTAATATAATTAGAAAAACACGTCGGAGGTACGACATGATTAAAACTACAATTAAAAAATTGATAGAACACAGTATATATACGACTTTTAAATTACTATCAAAATTGCCAAACAAGAATCTAATTTATTTTGAAAGCTTTCATGGTAAACAATACAGCGACAATCCCAAAGCATTATATGAATACTTAACTGAACATAGCGATGCCCAATTAATATGGGGTGTGAAAAAAGGATATGAACACATATTCCAACAGCACAATGTACCATATGTTACAAAGTTTTCAATGAAATGGTTTTTAGCGATGCCAAGAGCGAAAGCGTGGATGATTAACACACGTACACCAGATTGGTTATATAAATCACCGCGAACGACCTACTTACAAACATGGCATGGCACGCCATTGAAAAAGATTGGTTTGGATATTAGTAACGTTAAAATGCTAGGAACAAATACTCAAAATTACCAAGATGGCTTTAAAAAAGAAAGCCAACGTTGGGATTATCTAGTGTCACCTAATCCATATTCGACATCGATATTTCAACATGCATTTCATGTTAGTCGAGATAAGATTTTGGAAACAGGTTATCCAAGAAATGATAAATTATCACATAAACGCAATGATACTGAATATATTAACGGTATTAAGACAAGATTAAATATTCCATTAGATAAAAAAGTGATTATGTATGCGCCAACTTGGCGTGACGATGAAGCGATTCGAGAAGGTTCATATCAATTTAATGTTAACTTTGATATAGAAGATTTGCGTCAAGCGCTGGATGATGATTATGTCATTTTATTACGCATGCATTATTTAGTTGTGACACGTATTGATGAACATGATGATTTTGTGAAAGACGTTTCAGATTATGAAGACATTTCGGATTTATACTTAATCAGCGATGCGTTAGTTACCGACTACTCATCTGTCATGTTCGACTTCGGTGTATTAAAGCGTCCGCAAATTTTCTATGCGTATGACTTAGATAAATATGGCGATGAGCTTAGAGGTTTTTACATGGATTATAAAAAAGAGTTGCCAGGTCCAATTGTTGAAAATCAAACAGCACTCATTGATGCATTAAAACAAATCGATGAGACTGCAAATGAGTATATTGAAGCACGAACGGTATTTTATCAGAAATTCTGTTCATTAGAAGATGGACACGCGTCACAACGAATTTGCCAAACGATTTTTAAGTGATAACTTAAAAACAATAAAAAATTATAAATTAATTAGTTAAGTGATATAAATAATAAACGAAATGTTTGCTTGTATGTTATTATTTGTGTATGAAAACGTCTGATATAATGTAATATAGGTTTAAACAAAATATGCTAAAATATAAGCAAAATATGTATAATTTTAAGTAATACACAGACATTTAGAGTTTTGATTTTAAAATGAGTTTTCAATTGAAAAATGCAACGAAATTTAAATAATTAAATATAGATATAGTTGAATGGAGGAAGTATTTTATGAAATACGCTGGTATTCTAGCTGGAGGTATAGGCTCAAGAATGGGTAACGTACCTTTACCTAAACAATTTTTAGATTTAGACAACAAACCGATTTTAATCCATACATTAGAAAAATTTATTTTAATTAATGATTTTGAAAAAATTATTATCGCGACGCCACAACAATGGATGACGCATACGAAAGATACACTTAGAAAATTCAAAATTTCTGATGAAAGAATTGAAGTCATTCAAGGTGGTAGCGATCGTAACGATACAATTATGAATATCGTTAAACATATTGAATCAACAAATGGTATTAACGATGACGATGTCATTGTGACACATGATGCAGTTAGACCATTTTTAACGCATCGCATTATTAAAGAAAATATTCAAGCTGCTTTAGAGTACGGTGCAGTAGATACAGTGATTGATGCTATAGATACGATTGTTACATCTAAAGATAATCAAACGATTGATGCAATTCCAGTGCGTAATGAAATGTACCAAGGTCAAACACCTCAATCGTTTAATATTAATTTATTAAAAGAAAGCTATGCACAGTTGAGTGATGAGCAAAAGAGTATTTTATCTGATGCTTGTAAGATTATTGTAGAAACAAACAAACCGGTTCGACTTGTAAAAGGTGAGTTATATAACATTAAAGTAACAACACCTTACGATTTAAAAGTAGCGAATGCTATTATTCGAGGTGGTATTGCCGATGATTAATCAAGTATATCAATTAGTTGCACCTAGACAATTTGAAGTTACGTATAACAACGTAGATATTTACAGTGACTATGTCATTGTACGTCCTTTATATATGTCAATTTGTGCTGCCGATCAAAGATATTATACTGGTAGCCGTGATGAGAATGTCTTATCTAAGAAATTGCCAATGTCTTTAATTCATGAAGGTGTTGGTGAGGTCGTATTTGACAGTAAAGGTGTGTTTAATAAAGGTACAAAAGTAGTTATGGTACCGAATACGCCGACAGAAAAAGACGATGTCATTGCTGAAAACTATTTAAAATCGAGCTACTTCAGATCAAGTGGACATGATGGGTTTATGCAAGATTTTGTGTTGCTAAATCATGATAGAGCTGTACCACTACCTGATGATATTGATTTAAGTATTATTTCATATACAGAGCTTGTAACAGTAAGTTTGCATGCTATTCGTCGTTTTGAAAAGAAATCTATTTCAAATAAAAATACATTTGGTATTTGGGGTGATGGAAACTTAGGTTACATTACAGCCATTTTATTACGTAAATTATATCCAGAGTCTAAAATATATGTCTTTGGTAAAACAGATTATAAATTGAGTCACTTCTCATTTGTTGATGATGTCTTCTTTATTAATAAAATACCTGAATGCTTAACATTTGATCATGCATTTGAGTGCGTTGGTGGGCGTGGTAGCCAATCAGCAATAAATCAAATGATTGATTATATTTCACCAGAAGGAAGCATTGCACTGTTAGGTGTAAGTGAGTTCCCAGTAGAAGTCAATACACGTCTAGTATTGGAAAAAGGACTAACGTTGATTGGTAGTAGTCGAAGTGGTTCAAAAGATTTCCAAGATGTTGTAGACTTATACATTCAATACCCAGATATTGTAGATAAATTAGCGTTGTTAAAAGGTCAAGAATTTGAAATTGCAACAATTAATGATCTTACAGAAGCTTTTGAAGCAGACCTGTCTACATCTTGGGGTAAAACAGTATTAAAATGGATTATGTAAATAGAAAAGGATGAATTAACGTTGGTTAAAAGTAAGATATATATAGATAAAATCTATTGGGAACGTGTTCAGTTATTCGTTGAAGGACATAGTGAAAACCTAGATTTAGAAGATAGTAATTTTGTATTAAGAAATTTAACTGAGACACGTACAATGAAGGCGAATGATGTCAAAATAGATGGGAATCAATTCGTTTGTCGTTTCAATGTAGCTATCTTAGATAATGGTTATTACTTACCTGAAGATAAGTACTTATTAGTGAATGAGCAAGAACTTGATTATATTGCACAGTTAAACCCAGATGTGATTAATGATGCATATCAAAATCTAAAGCCAGAACAAGAAGAAGAATACAACGAATTAGAAACACAAAATGGTAAAATCAATTTCTTATTGCAGACTTACCTAAAAGAATTTAGAAAAGGCGGCATTTCAAAGAAAACGGTTTATACTGTTACACCTGAAATTTCTAGCGATGTTAATGAATTTGTCCTTGATGTTGTTGTAACGACTCCGGAAGTTAAAAGTATTTATATCGTTCGTAAATATAAAGAATTACGTAAGTATTTCCGCAAACAATCATTTAATACAAGACAATTTATTTTTAAAGCGATATTTAATACGACGAAATTTTTCCACTTGAAAAAAGGGAATACGGTGTTGTTCACATCAGACTCTAGACCAACGATGTCTGGAAACTTTGAATACATCTATAACGAAATGTTACGTCAAAATTTAGATAAAAAGTATGATATTCACACTGTTTTTAAAGCGAATATTACAGATAGACGTGGCATCATCGACAAGTTTAGATTGCCATATTTACTTGGGAAGGCAGACTACATCTTTGTTGATGACTTTCACCCATTGATTTATACAGTGCGTTTTAGACGTTCTCAAGAAGTTATTCAAGTATGGCATGCCGTTGGTGCCTTTAAAACAGTTGGCTTTAGTCGTACAGGTAAAAAGGGTGGACCATTTATTGATTCATTAAATCATCGTAGCTATACAAAAGCTTATGTATCATCTGAAACCGATATTCCATTCTACGCTGAAGCATTTGGTATTAAAGAGAAAAATGTAGTGCCTACAGGTGTTCCACGTACTGATGTACTATTTGATGAAGCTTATGCGACACAGATCAAACAAGAGATGGAAGATGAATTACCAATTATTAAAGGTAAGAAAGTCATTCTTTTCGCACCAACATTTAGAGGTAGTGGTCATGGTACAGCACATTACCCATTTTTCAAAATTGATTTCGAACGTTTAGCAAGATATTGCGAAAAAAATAACGCGGTTGTATTATTTAAAATGCATCCATTTGTGAAAAATAGACTTAATATTGCAGACAAACATAAACAATATTTTGTTGACGTTTCTGACTTTAGAGAAGTTAATGATATACTGTTCATAACAGATTTATTAATTAGTGACTATTCATCTTTAATATATGAATATGCAGTATTTAAAAAGCCAATGATTTTCTATGCATTTGATTTAGAAGATTATATTACGACGCGTGATTTTTATGAGCCATATGAATCATTTGTTCCAGGTAAAATTGTGCAATCATTTGACGCATTAATGGACGCCTTGGACAATGAAGATTATGAAGGAGAAAAAGTCATTCCATTCTTAGATAAACATTTTAAATATCAAGATGGTCGATCAAGTGAGCGTTTAGTCAGAAATTTATTTGGTAGCTAAGTTTATATAGTAGTCAAAGTGGGAGAGGTATAATGATGAAATTTTCAGTAATAGTTCCAACATACAATTCAGAAAAGTATATAACAGAATTACTCAATAGCCTTGCGAAACAAGATTTTCCGAAAACTGAATTTGAAGTGGTTGTAGTTGATGACTGTTCAACAGATCAAACGTTACAAATAGTTGAAAAGTATCGTAATAAATTGAACTTGAAAGTAAGTCAACTCGAAACAAATTCTGGTGGTCCAGGTAAACCTAGAAATGTGGCGTTAAAACAAGCAGAAGGTGAATTTGTATTATTTGTGGACTCCGATGACTATATAAACAAAGAGACTTTAAAGGATGCAGCAGCATTTATTGATGAACATCACTCAGATGTCTTATTGATTAAAATGAAAGGTGTTAATGGTCGTGGTGTACCACAATCTATGTTTAAAGAAACAGCACCTGAAGTTACTTTGTTAAATTCAAGAATTATCTATACTTTAAGCCCGACTAAAATCTATAGAACAGCATTACTAAAAGATAATGACATTTATTTTCCAGAAGAATTAAAGAGTGCAGAAGATCAATTATTTACAATGAAAGCATATTTGAATGCAAATCGAATCAGTGTGTTAAGTGATAAAGCGTATTATTATGCTACAAAGCGTGAAGGTGAACATATGAGTAGTGCGTATGTTTCACCTGAAGACTTTTACGAAGTCATGAGATTGATTGCTGTAGAAATATTAAATGCAGATTTAGAAGAAGCCCATAAAGATCAAATCTTAGCAGAATTTTTAAATCGTCATTTTAGTTTTTCTCGTACGAATGGCTTCTCACTTAAAGTTAAACTAGAAGATCAACCACAATGGATTAATGCTCTAGGAGACTTTATACAAGCAGTTCCAGAACGTGTAGATGCATTGGTGATGAGTAAATTACGACCATTGTTGCACTACGCGAGAGCGAAAGATATAGACAACTATAGAACTGTAGAAGAAAGTTACCGTCAAGGTCAATACTACCGTTTTGATATTGTAGATGGTAAATTAAACATTCAATTCAATGAAGGCGAACCATACTTTGAAGGCATTGATATCGCTAAGCCAAAAGTGAAAATGACAGCATTTAAATTTGATAATCATAAAATTGTTACAGAGCTAACGTTAAATGAATTTATGATTGGCGAAGGACATTATGATGTCAGACTTAAATTACATTCACGAAACAAGAAGCACACAATGTATGTACCTTTAAGTGTCAATGCGAATAAACAATATCGTTTTAACATTATGTTAGAAGATATTAAAGCGTATTTACCTAAAGAAAAAATTTGGGATGTTTTCTTAGAAGTCCAAATAGGTACGGAAGTATTTGAAGTGCGTGTTGGTAATCAACGTAATAAATATGCTTATACTGCAGAAACAAGTGCATTAATTCATTTAAATAATGATTTTTATAGATTAACACCGTATTTCACAAAAGACTTTAATAACATTTCGTTATACTTTACAGCTATTACATTAACGGATTCAATCTCAATGAAGTTAAAAGGTAAAAACAAAATCATTTTAACTGGTCTGGATCGTGGTTATGTATTTGAAGAAGGTATGGCTAGTGTCGTGCTAAAAGACGACATGATTATGGGAATGTTAAGCCAAACGTCAGAAAACGAAGTGGAAATCTTACTTAGTAAAGATATTAAGAAGCGAGACTTCAAAAATATTGTTAAGTTAAACACTGCACATATGACTTACTCGCTAAAATAAATAATAAATGCCCTCAAATCTATGTGAACTAACATGATTTGAGGGCTTTATTTTGCTGTTTATGACATGATTATGACATTTCCTCGTTTATCATTTTCAAATACATTAAATTGTATACACTGGAAATGAGGAGGTTATCTATAATGATAAATAAAAATGACATAGTAGCAGATGTAGTAACTGATTATCCGAAAGCAGCAGATATTTTTAGAAGCGTAGGTATAGACTTTTGCTGTGGTGGACAAGTAAGTATAGAAGCAGCATCCTTAGAAAAGAAAAATGTAGATTTGAACGAATTATTACAGCGTCTCAACGACGTTGAACAAACGAATACACCAGGTTCGCTTAACCCTAAATTTTTAAATGTTTCGTCACTTATTCAATATATTCAAGCAGCATATCATGAACCTCTTAGAGAAGAATTTAAAAATTTAACACCTTATGTGACGAAATTATCGAAAGTACATGGACCTAATCATCCATATTTAGTCGAGTTAAAAGAAACATATGATACATTTAAAAATGGCATGTTAGAGCATATGCAAAAAGAAGATGATGTTGATTTTCCAAAACTAATTAAATATGAACAAGGTGAAGTAGTAGACGATATTAATACAGTGATTGATGATTTAGTATCTGATCACATTGCAACGGGACAATTGTTAGTGAAAATGAGCGATTTAACATCAAGCTATGAACCACCGATAGAGGCATGTGGTACTTGGCGACTCGTTTATCAGAGATTAAAAGCACTTGAAGTGTTAACACATGAGCATGTTCATTTAGAGAATCATGTTTTATTTAAAAAAGTATCATAAATAACGCGATTAGAAACTGTTGGCAAAGTAATGTCAGCAGTTTTTCGCTATACTTAACAGAAATTTAGTGACATGATAGTCATTATTTTGAAAAGGAAAATTGTCAACTTAGCATAAGAATTGATATGAAATTTTAATGGTATAGGTAATTAAATAGTATCGTGTTTTTTTAATAATTTATTCATGAATTTTACATGCACTATTATGATAAAATAAACATAATTATAATTCACTGAGGTGCTATCGTGCTATCGCTAACAATGTTATTACTTGAGCGTGTAGGTTTAATTATTATTTTGGCCTATGTGTTGATGAATATTCCATATTTTAAAAACTTAATGAATCGTCGACGTACATGGAAAGCACGTTGGCAATTATGTATTATTTTCAGTTTGTTTGCCTTAATGTCTAATTTAACTGGTATCGTCATCGATCATCAACATAGTTTGTCAGGAAGTGTGTACTTCCGTTTAGATGATGATGTATCTTTAGCTAACACACGTGTATTAACGATAGGTGTCGCAGGATTAGTTGGTGGCCCTTTTGTAGGTCTATTTGTTGGCGTTATTTCAGGTATTTTCAGAGTGTATATGGGTGGGGCGGATGCACAAGTTTATCTTATCTCATCTATATTTATCGGTATAATTGCTGGTTATTTTGGCTTACAAGCTCAAAGACGCAAGCGTTACCCGAGTATTGCGAAAAGTGCCATGATTGGAATTGTTATGGAAATGATTCAAATGTTGAGCATTTTAACATTTTCCCACGACAAAGCATATGCGGTTGACCTCATATCATTAATTGCACTACCAATGATTATTGTTAATAGCGTTGGTACGGCGATTTTTATGTCTATTATCATTTCAACATTAAAGCAAGAGGAGCAAATGAAGGCTGTTCAAACACATGATGTACTGCAATTGATGAACCAGACATTGCCGTATTTTAAAGAAGGATTGAATAGAGAATCGGCACAGCAAATTGCGATGATTATTAAAAATTTAATGAAAGTATCTGCCGTAGCAATTACAAGCAAAAATGAAATCTTATCGCATGTAGGTGCAGGTAGTGATCATCACATACCAACAAATGAAATATTAACAAGTCTGTCTAAAGATGTATTGAAATCAGGGAAGTTGAAAGAAGTTCATACTAAAGAAGAGATTGGTTGTAGTCATCCTAATTGCCCGCTTAGAGCAGCTATCGTGATACCACTTGAGATGCATGGTTCTATCGTCGGTACATTGAAGATGTATTTTACAAACCCTAATGATTTAACTTTTGTGGAACGTCAACTTGCAGAAGGATTGGCAAATATTTTTAGTAGCCAAATTGAACTTGGTGAAGCCGAAACGCAAAGTAAGTTATTGAAAGATGCTGAGATTAAGTCATTACAGGCACAAGTGAGTCCACATTTTTTCTTCAATTCAATTAACACGATTTCAGCTTTAGTTAGAATAAATAGCGAAAAGGCACGAGAGTTACTATTAGAATTGAGTTATTTTTTCAGAGCGAATTTACAAGGCTCAAAGCAACATACGATTACTTTAGATAAAGAGTTAAGTCAAGTGCGTGCATACTTATCACTCGAACAAGCACGTTATCCAGGAAGATTTAATATCAATATTAATGTTGAAGACAAATATCGCGATGTGCTTGTACCACCATTTTTAATTCAAATTTTAGTTGAAAATGCCATCAAACATGCGTTTACGAATCGAAAGCAAGGTAACGATATTGACGTGTCAGTGATTAAAGAAACTGCAACACATGTACGTATTATTGTACAAGATAATGGTCAGGGTATTTCTAAAGATAAAATGCATTTGTTGGGAGAAACATCTGTAGAATCAGAATCTGGAACTGGTAGTGCTTTAGAAAATTTAAACTTACGCCTAAAAGGATTATTTGGAAAATCCGCAGCATTACAATTTGAATCGACATCGAGCGGTACCACTTTTTGGTGTGTACTTCCTTATGAAAGACAAGAGGAGGAATAAATATGAAAGCATTAATCATAGATGATGAGCCATTAGCACGTAATGAATTAACATATTTATTAAATGAAATTGGTGGTTTTGAAGAAATTAATGAGGCAGAAAATGTAAAAGAAACATTGGAAGCACTACTGATAAACCAATATGACATTATATTTTTAGATGTCAATTTAATGGATGAAAATGGGATCGAATTAGGAGCTAAAATTCAAAAGATGAAAGAGCCACCTGCGATTATTTTTGCAACTGCACATGACCAATACGCAGTACAGGCATTTGAATTAAATGCGACAGACTATATTTTGAAACCGTTTGGTCAAAAACGTATTGAACAAGCAGTCAATAAAGTTCGTGCGACTAAAGCCAAAGATGATAATAGCGCAAATGCAATTGCGAATGATATGTCGGCGAATTTTGATCAAAGTTTACCTGTTGAAATTGACGATAAAATTCACATGTTAAAGCAACAAAATATTATTGGGATTGGCACACATAATGGTATTACAACCATACATACAACGAATCATAAATACGAAACAACAGAGCCATTGAATCGTTATGAAAAACGATTGAATCCCACTTATTTTATACGTATTCATCGTTCATATATTATTAACACTAAACACATTAAAGAAGTGCAACAATGGTTTAACTACACTTATATGGTAATATTGACAAATGGTGTCAAGATGCAAGTTGGACGTTCATTTATGAAAGATTTTAAAGCGTCGATAGGATTACTTTAACAGTAATCCTTTTTTTTATGCATTTTACCTATGATATTTTGTATTTCGGACTAAAATTCACGCAAATCGAAGTGAGCCATCTATACTTTAGTTAAATCAAACGTAGGAGGCAATGGTCGTGAAACAACAAAAAGACGCATCAAAACCAGCACACTTTTTTCACCAAGTCATTGTAATTGCTTTAGTACTCTTTGTATCGAAAATAATTGAATCATTTATGCCAATTCCTATGCCTGCATCAGTAATCGGTTTAGTATTATTATTTGTATTATTATGTACTGGTGCTGTTAAGTTAGGCGAAGTCGAAAAAGTAGGAACGACACTAACAAATAACATTGGCTTACTCTTCGTACCAGCGGGTATCTCAGTTGTTAACTCTTTAGGTGTCATTAGCCAAGCACCATTTTTAATCATTGGACTAATAATCGTCTCAACAATACTATTACTTATTTGTACTGGCTATGTCACACAAATTATTATGAAAGTTACTTCGAGATCTAAAGGTGACAAAGTCACAAAAAAGATCAAAATAGAGGAGGCACAAGCTCATGATTAACCACTTAGCACTAAACACACCATACTTCGGAATACTGTTATCCGTTATACCATTTTTCTTAGCGACCATATTATTTGAAAAAACAAATCGTTTCTTCTTATTCGCACCGCTATTTGTCAGTATGGTATTTGGTGTGGCCTTCCTCTATTTAACAGGCATTCCGTATAAGACTTACAAAATAGGTGGAGACATTATTTACTTCTTCTTAGAACCAGCAACAATCTGTTTTGCGATTCCGTTATATAAAAAGCGTGAAGTGCTTGTTAAACATTGGCACCGTATCATCGGAGGTATTGGTATCGGTACAGTTGTAGCGTTATTAATTATTTTAACTTTTGCGAAGTTAGCACAATTTGCCAATGATGTTATTTTATCAATGTTACCTCAAGCAGCAACTACAGCGATTGCGTTACCTGTATCAGCTGGTATCGGTGGTATAAAAGAATTAACGTCATTAGCAGTTATTTTAAATGGTGTCATTATTTATGCCCTAGGTAATAAATTCTTGAAGCTTTTCCGAATTACTAACCCTATTGCCCGAGGATTAGCACTTGGAACAAGTGGTCACACATTAGGTGTAGCACCAGCCAAAGAATTAGGACCTGTAGAAGAATCAATGGCAAGTATAGCTTTAGTGTTAGTTGGTGTAGTTGTTGTAGCAGTTGTGCCTGTCTTTGTAGCAATATTCTTCTAAAACGAAAAACCTAAGCAAGATAATAGCAATTTGAGCCATTGTTATTATCGTAAAAAAACGTCTATACTCCGGTTTATAACTGGAATATAGACGTTTTTATGTATGTATTACTTTTTACTAGGTTTTATGGTATTTAGGCGTTCGTTTTATGTATTGCGGCTTTTGAAAAATGATATAATGAATTAATTTAACTAAGAATTAAAATGTAAGTTATATCATTTGTGAAATTTCAATTAAATATTTTTCGACAAATTCTTGAAATTACTTAATGTCATCAACACTTTATAAAAAAACGGCGTATGCTTATATGTAAGAATGCAATTAAGAGGAGATTTTATAAATGAGTATGCAAAGTTCATATAAACGTTTAGTTAAAGTGCTACTAACGATTTTAGTGATTGTGTTTTCAATTTTACTAGTAGGTGGTTGGTATATTTTTAAAAATGAAGCACCTCGTCCAACAAAGATAGTAGATCAACAAGGTCATACGCTTGTTACAAAAGGCGAGCTGATCAGTGGGCAAGCGATATATGAGAAATATGGGTTAACAGATTATGGCTCCTACCTAGGCAATGGTTCTTACTTAGGCCCAGATTATACAGCAGAGGCATTACATCATTACCTGATTGGTATGCGTAAATATTATGCACAAGATATTTATCATAAGCAACTTCATAAATTAAATCATGCAGAGTTAGCCGTAGTTAAAGATAAAGTGATGAAAGAAATAAGGATTAATCGTTATTCTGAAAAAGAAGATCAACTTGTATTAACGCCAGGACAAGTATACGGTCTAAAATATTTGCAAGATTATTATAAAAAAGAGTTTGTTAATAACCCTAAACAAGTAGGGTTAAATGAAAATATGATTAAACAGTTTCAAAATGATGATTATATGGTCGCAGGAAATAAAGTTGAACATTTAAGTCAATTCTTTTTCTGGGGTGCTTGGCTATCATCAACAGATAGACCTGGAAAAACATTTTCATATACAAATAATTGGCCATACGATGTGGATGCAGGGAATACGTTGCCTAGTGCAGGAATTTTATGGACTGCTATATCTGTAACATTACTGATTGCAGGCTTGGCATTCATTATATATATTCAAAAGCGTTATGAATTTGACATGAAGCCGACGTATGAGTCGGAACGGGAACTACCAAAGATTGAAGTAGATAGTAAAATCACTGATAGTCAGCGAAAAGTTGGGAAATATTTAGTCGTTGTCATGTTACTATTTTTGGTTCAAATATTATTAGGCGAATTACTGGCACATTATTATGTAGAGAATAAATTTTTTGGTATAGAAATACAAAGGCTCTTTCCATTTAATATTGCGAAGACATGGCATGTGCAATTAGTTATTTTCTGGGTTGCTACGACTTGGTTAGCAGCAGGAATATACATTGTACCTAAAGTATTGGGCAAAGAACCAAAGAAACAAGGCGTATTAGTAGATATCTTGTTTTGGGCCTTAATCATAGTTGTGATGGGCAGCATGATTGGAGAATGGGGTCATATTTTAGGTTGGATTGATTCTCATTGGTGGCTATTCGGGCACTTTGGTTGGGAATATATAGAATTAGGTAAATTTTGGCAAATATTATTTATAGTAGGTATGATCTTATGGGTTATCATTCTTTGTCGAGGGTTTTTACCAGCTATTCGCAACAAAGTACAAGCGAATCATGATAAACGTCACTTATTGACGCTATTGTTTGTTGGAGCAATTGCAATTCCGTTATTTTATCTTGCATCATTATTTATAATGCCGAATTCACATGTGACGTTTGCAGATTACTGGCGATGGTGGATTGTTCACTTATGGGTTGAAGGTATATTTGAAGCATTTGCCGTAGTGTTGATTGGTTTCTTAATGGTTAATATGAAATTAACTACCATTGAAACGACGATTCGTGCATTATATTTTCAATTAATCCTATTACTAGGTACAGGTATTGTTGGTATGGGTCATCATTACTATTGGCAAGGTGATCATTCCATATGGCTTGCACTGGGTTCTTGTTTTTCAGCATTAGAAGTCGTGCCACTTTGTTTATTAATTTGGGAAGCATACACACACTATCGCTTATATAAGAAAAGTGACATCGCTTTTCCTTACAAAGGTACATTTATTTTTCTTGCTTCAACAGGATTGTGGAATGCAATTGGTGCTGGAGCATTAGGCTTTTTAATTAACACACCAGCAGTTAACTACTTTGAACATGGTACGCAATGGACTGCAGCACATGCCCATGGTTCTATGGCTGGCGTGTATGGTATGTTCTCAATTGCAATTGCGTTGTATGTTTTTAAAAATATTACTAAAAAAGAATTTTGGACACCGAAAGTTGAAAAATGGATTAAAATATCATGTTGGGCTTTAAATGTTGGCTTGGCAGGTATGGTGTTCATTACATTAATGCCAGTAGGTTATATCCAACTTAAAGATGCATTAGAACATGGTTATTGGCATTCAAGACTAACGTCATTTTATGAACAACCACTTGTAAAAGCAATCATGTGGGGTAGAATGCCTTGGGACATTATATTCACAGTAGGTGTCATTATATTAGTAGTTATTTTTATAAGGGGATACAGACACTTAAAACCAAAATACAAAGTATAGATCATCATATTACTGAGTGATCTTAGTGTGTTTTAACGTTTGAGACGAAGAAATATTATACAATAGGATTCAAACTATAAGTTCTTAGATTATGTAAATATAAAGAACAGTAAAAAGTAATTTTCTGATTGAAAATGTACTTCTCACTGTTTTTAAAGAAATTATGTCCTATAAAACGTCTATACTCCGGTTGATAACTGGAATATAGACGTTTTTATGTATGTATTACTTTTTACTAGGAATATAAAACTGTGCATGACGATAATGAAATACGATGTCAGATGAATCAAAAGGTTTGCCAGTCATTGTATAAAACGTTTGGTGATAACGTAAACATGGTTCACCTGTAGACAATTGTAGTAATGAAGCTTCACTTGAAGTGAGTTGATCTACATTAAAGAAAATATCTGAAAAACCAATACGAAGTTTCATGTTTGATTCTAAATAGTCGAAGATAGAGCCCTTAGCAATATCATCATTTAAATATTTCACGATTTCTTTATGATAATAAGAATATTCGATACATAAAACATCATCGTCCACGAATCTTAATCGCTCTAAATAGTAGACGGTATCATCTGCATTTAATTGGAGCTCATCTTGTACAGATTTAGGTGGCGTTGCAATCTCCTTAAAAACAAGTACCTTACTTGTCATTCGATGTTCACCTAAACTTTTAGAAAAACCATTAGTCTTAAAGACGTTGATACGATTGGCATCTGCAATATTTCTCACATAAATACCACTGCCTTGTGCTTGATAAATCAAACCATCTTGTTCCAATAAGCCTAATGCTTTAATGATAGTACTCTTACTTACTTGATAACGTTCTTTTAATTGCGTCACGCTTGGCAATTTATCACCGGGTTTGAAATTAGATTGATGTATAAACGCATTAAGTTGCTTAGCAATATGTTCATACTTTAACAATATTCTGTCCTCGTTTCACTTTGTCTGTAATTATTATAGCACAAAATATTATAATTGTATCGGCGTTTACAAATTGAACCGGTACAATTATAATTAGAGGTAAGTAAATACATTTTCATTCTACTATCAAGTTGAGGTGGTAATACTTATGGGCAATAAATATAAAGATTATGCTCAAGACATCCTTACAGCTGTAGGGGGTGTCGAAAATATTATTAATGTTTCGTATGATACGGTACGCATGACCATTCATATGCATCATGCAATTCCTTCTACTGCTAATGAAGTAACACAAATAGATGGCGTGGCGTCAGTTGATGAAAATGAAACACAGTTAGTTATCGTATTTAATGAAGAAGTAAAATATGTATATCAACAATTACAATTGTTAATGGACGACGCCAAGCATCAAGAAGATACGAATCATGATGCTGTGGATACTTAAGAAACAGAACAGAAAGCGCAAGTAAAAGTAACAACCCCAATTTTAGTGAAAGCACCAATCGCTGGTCGTCGTATTTTACTTAAAGAAGTAAGAGATTCAATTTTTAGAGAGAAAATGGTAGGCGAAGGCTTGGCAATCAAAGCTCATGAAGAATCCAAAGTAATCGCACCGTTCAATGGCTTAGTATCTATGATTGTACCAACTAAGCATGCAGTTGGTATTCAATCAGAAGACGGTGTGGACATAGTCATTCATATTGGTGTGAATACAGTTGACTTGGAAGGTAAAGGATTCAAGTGCTTTGTAAAGCAAAATGATCGTGTTGAAGCAGGGCAAACGTTGTTACAATTCGACCAGCAATATATACAACAACAAGGCTACAATGCTGACGTTATTGTCGTTATTAGCAACTCTGCCGATTTAGGAAAAGTAGAACTGACAATGAATGAAATCATTACGACTGAAGATGTTATTTTTAAAATATTTAAAAACTAGGAGTGTGTTGTAATAATGACAAAATTACCGCAAAATTTTATGTGGGGTGGCGCTCTTGCCGCAAATCAATTTGAAGGTGGATATGATAAAGGTGGTAAAGGGTTAAGTGTAATTGATGTTATGACGAGTGGTGCACATGGCAAAGCACGTCAGATTACAGAATCTATAGATCCCAATCACTATTATCCAAATCATGAAGGTATTGATTTTTATCATCGTTATAAGGAAGATATTGCCTTGTTTAAAGAAATGGGATTGAAATGTTTACGTACGTCGATTGCGTGGACACGTATCTTTCCGAATGGGGATGAAGATGTGCCAAATGAAGAAGGACTTGCCTTTTATGATCGTATCTTTGATGAATTAATTGCACAAGGTATTGAACCTGTTGTGACGTTATCACATTTTGAGATGCCACTTCATTTAGCGAAACATTATGGTGGATTTAGAAATAGAGAAGTTGTCGATTATTTTGTGCATTTTGCGCGTGTTGTATTTGAAAGATATAAAGATAAAGTGACATATTGGATGACGTTTAATGAAATTAATAATCAGATGGACACATCAAATCCTATCTTTTTATGGACGAATTCTGGGGTAGCATTAACAGAAAATGATAATCCCGAAGAAGTCTTGTATCAAGTAGCACATCATGAACTTTTAGCCAGTGCTTTAGCGGTTCGTCTTGGTAAAGAGATTAATCCGAAATTTAAGATTGGAACAATGATTTCACATGTACCCATTTATCCATATTCGTGTCATCCGAAAGATATGATGGAAGCACAAATTGCGAATCGTTTACGTTTCTTTTTCCCGGATGTTCAAGTGAGAGGTTATTATCCAAGCTATGCTAAAAAAATGCTGGCACGAAAAGGATATGATGTTGGATGGCAAGAAGGGGACGACAGTATTTTACAGCAGGGCACGGTTGATTATATTGGCTTTAGTTATTACATGTCTACGGCTGTAAAACATGATGTTAATACTACAGTTGAAAACAACATCGTCAACGGTGGTTTGAATCATTCTGTGGAGAATCCGCATATCGCAACGAGTGATTGGGGTTGGGCGATTGATCCAGATGGCTTAAGATATACATTGAATGTGTTATATGATCGTTATCAGTTGCCACTTTTTATTGTGGAAAATGGTTTTGGTGCAGTTGATGAAGTGGTAGATGGACATATTCATGATGATTATCGCATTGAATATTTAAAAGCACATATTACAGCAGCGATAGAAGCAGTTGATCAAGATGGTGTAGATTTAATCGGTTATACGCCATGGGGAATCATTGATATTGTTTCATTTACAACCGGTGAAATGAAGAAACACTATGGTTTAATATATGTTGATCGAGATAATGATGGTCATGGCACGATGGAACGCTTGAAAAAAGATTCGTTCTATTGGTATCAACAAGTGATAGCATCAAATGGAGATAAATTATAAAGATATATTATAAGTATTTTAGAGTTAGAGCCCGAGACATAAATTAATATGGTAGGCCCTAAAGTGTTATATTGGCGGGCCCCCAACACAGAGAAATTGGAACACCAATTTCAACAGGCAATGAAAGTTGGGGAGGGACAGAAATAAATTTTGCGAAAATATCATTTCTGTCCTACTCCCTTTAACATTTTTGTTCCAATCCCGTGATGTTAAAATTTTAAGAAAAAAATAATGCCACTAACTAAGTATGTATAGTGTTAATGTTTGAGTGTTTATAAAAGTCTTTAACCAAAATTGATGACCTACTAATCAACGATAACGATATTGTTAAGTAGATGATTAGTGTCACAAAGAAATTAAAGTAGCAGTCAAACATAGATACAAAGTACAGTTAGTGGCATTATATTTAGTGGTCTTTTTTAGCGACAAAAGTAATATAATTCATATCTTTACGCAGTCTAGTCATCGTTTTAAACATTTTACAAAACATTGGTCGATTTTCTTTTTTTAAAGCATTGTTGATAATCTTTAAAGTTCCAACAATACCTTCGTCATAAATTAAACCTTTTGGTGTCATTAAACTCATTGGACCAGTATGATAATGTACATGATTAAAACCAGCTTGATAATATAAATCTAACCAGCCAAGTTTCGTCTGCGGTGAGACATTGACATTAATTGCTGCAGATAATGATTTAACTACATGTGTGGCATGTGATTCATTAACGATGACAATATCATGTGTTAACAAGATACCCCCAGGCTTTAAGACTCGGTAGTACTCGCGTAATGCTTTTTCCTTTATGGCAATGGGTAACATTGTTAACATCGCTTCATTTAGAACGATATCGAATTGATTGTCATCAAAGGGCAATTTAACAGCATTCGCTTGTTGAACTTGAATATATGATTCAAGACCTGCTGCTGAGATATTTTCTTGTGCTTTTTCTAATGCTTTCTTATTTATATCAACGCCTTGAATGTGACAGCCGTATGTATGAGCTAGATAAATAGATGTCGTACACATATTACATGCCACTTCTAACACTTGTTTATCTTGTGAAAATGCCCCTTGTTGTATTAACCAATCTGTTGCTGCTTTACCACCGGGGCGTAGACGAGTTTTTCCTAATTTAGCTAAAAATGTATGGCCAGCTTCTTTGGACATAGCATAACCTCCTGTTAATTGATAATTATTATCATTAATATAGCATATTTATATGCGATAATTTGGAAGTTAAAAAGATTACAAAAAATTGTCACTTCATTTATAACTAAACATGAGTCATCAAGCATAGGTTTAGTGGAAAATTATTTCTAATAGATGATGTTTTATAAAGATAAAAAAGCACAGCCATGATATACGAATGTTGCATGTTATATGCTAAACCTTCATATCATAGCTGTGTTTGATTCATTTAAACTTGATTTACTTCTTCTAGTAGAGGAATAGATGCTTGCGCGCCGTGTTTTTGTACAGTGAGTGAGCTCGCTTTATTACCAAAATCAATAGCATCTGCTAAGTTATCTTGCGACTTGTTTAAGTGACTGACAAATGCACCAATAAATGTGTCGCCTGCAGCAGTTGTATCAATCGCATTTACTTTATAAGCTTCGATGTGTTGGCTTTGATTTTTAGTAGCAAAATATGTACCTTGCTTACCTAACGTAATCAAAACAGTCTTAATGCCTAAAGATAAAAAGTAATTAGCATTGTCTTTCATAGATTGTTCATTAGTTACTTTAATCCCAGATAACAATTCGGCTTCTGTTTCGTTTGGCACAATAATATCGATTAGTGACAATAATTCATTAGGTAATGCTTTCGCTGGTGCAGGATTTAATACTGTCGTCACACCGTGTGCCTTGGCAATTTCAAATGTAGATATAATAGCCGGGATGGGTACTTCTAATTGTGCAACGACAAAGTCTGCATTGATTATAGCGTCTTTAGCGTTAATAACATCTTCAGGTGTCATCGTCATATTCGCACCACCATAAACATAGATGGTGTTTTGTCCTTCTGCATTCACAGTGATAAAGGCTTGGCCTGTTTTTGCTTCAGTTGTTTTGATAATAAATGATGTATCAATATGAGCCGCTTTAAAATCTTCTAAGATGAAATCAGCAACGCCATCAGTGCCAATTTTAGTAATAAATGTTGTGTCTGCTTGCATGCGTGCAGTGGCAATAGCCTGGTTGGCACCTTTACCTCCGCCGAATGCTTTTTGTGCTTCTTCAACATGTAATGTTTCGCCTGGTTGTGCATATCTTTCAACTGTTAAAAATTGATCGACATTCGTTGAACCTAAAATAACAACTTTGTTGGTCATGTGTATGCTCCTTTCAAGTTATAATTTTTAAAAAGTAACATTCGATTCTAATGCAATATTAGAGTAGGGCGTTGTTTCACCAGTACGAATATTACCTTTATTTAATGGGTGAGCTAAGTTACTTTTCATTTCTTCGTGAGGAATGAAAATGATTTCGATTTCCGATGAAATCAATTGTTTAATTTGTTGCAATTGTGTAGGGTTATGTTCTTTTATTTCTTCTGCTAAGTATATTTTTTGGATTTCCATTTCTTCTAATACTGTAGCTAAGACATCAATAAAGCGTGGTAAGTTTTTAGTGACAGCTAGGTCGATACGGCGATGATCATTTGGAATTGGCATGCCAGCGTCATTAATTGTTAATAGGTCAAAATGACCAATTGTCGCGATTGCTTTTGAAATATGTTCATTTAAAATAGCTGATTTTTTCATGACATCTACACTCCTTATTTTATAAATACTGTAACAGAAGCGGCTACTAAAATGAGTACTAAGCCGATGATTGTAATAACCATTTCTTTTGATGTTTTATGTTGTTTTAAGAAATAAATACCAGTTAATGTAGCAAGCACAACGGATGTTTGAGAAAGAATAAATCCAGTTGCTAAACCATTCATATTAGGTTGTGCTGAAATAAGATATGTTAAGGCACCAAATGCAAAGAAGAAACCTGAAATAATTTGTAACCACGTAATTTTATTACGAAATGGATTCTCTGCTTTCATATTCATAAAGCCATAAATGACTGCAACAATTACCATACCCATTGCTTGAGGTAAAAAGGCAGTTAGGCCATCAATAGAAGTTGCTTGTGGTGCGGCTGAATATAACCAGTATCCAAATTCACCAATTAACAGAAGAATCACTGCACGACGTAAATTTTTGGCGTTACTTGCTTCTTTGCGTTCACTCCAAACTGTCATACGCGCACCAATTAAAATAACGATTAATGCTGTAAAACCAATGATTTTATGACCAATGCCCGGCCAATTTCCTAATGCAAAGACACCCCATAAAGATGCGCCTAATAATTGGAATGCTGTTGTGACAGGCATTGCACGAGATGAACCGACTAATTCGAACGCTTTAAATGTAATGATTTGTCCGAATCCCCATCCTGCACCTGATAATAAGGCGAATAGTAAATTTGTTCCAGTAGGGAAGCTACTTGATGTGATTACGGCTAAAATAATAGCGAAGATTAACGTACCTACAGTAGCACCGATAATTTGATGTACAGGTTTACCACCAAACTTTGAAGCGACTGTTGGGAAGAAGCCCCAGCCAATTAAGGGGCCTAACCCGATAAGTAATGCAACAATGCTCATGTTATACACCTCACGATTTGTTTTTAGTAAAACGTTTTACCAGTGCCATCGTACCATTTTTATTTGTAAAATGCATGCGTTTTCATAAAAACTGAAAACGTTTAAATCATATTTAAAAATTCATACATTATTATTTTAATTTCTTAGTGAAATAATTATGATTAAAAACCCTCAGCATTAAAGCAACGCTAAGGGCATAACAATGATGAGTATATTTCGGAAGATACGTAGTTAGTTTGAAAGATGATAGCCAGTTGTTGCACGAACTTTTAAAGTCGTTGGTAATTCAATCATATCAATGGTTTTATCTAAGTGCTGTAATCGTTGAAGTAATAAGGTTAAAGATGTTTTGCCAATATCAGTTATAGGTTGTGCCACAGTAGTCAAAGGTGGCGTGACATACGCGGCATAATCAATATCGTCATAACCTATTAATGAGATATCTTTCGGGATACTGATGCCATGTTCAATTAGTCCTCGTAAAATGCCAATAGCGAGTTCATCGTTAATAGCGAAGATTGCAGTGGCAGATTGAACCATGATGTCATCAACAATGGTTAGCCCACCGCGCTTAGATAATTCAGTATGGACCATTTGTGGTTCGGGCAATTGATTCGCGCGCAAAGTATCAACAAATCCAGCGACACGAGTCGACATATTCGCCATCATGTCATATGGTGCAACAATCATCATATTGTTGTGACCGAGTTCTATTAAATGTTGTGCTGCAAGTTGTCCGCCTTGATATTCATTCGTCCGAACAAAATCTGTATAGCCTTGATGGTCATTTTGATCCAGTACGACATAAGGTACATGATGTTTCTTTAGATAGTTATTTAGGGCATCCGGGGATGAAATGTATTGTGCGATAATTAATCCGTCAATACCTCGATCAATTAAATGTTTAATATTGTCATACAAATCAGTTGCTGTAGATGTTAAAAAACATAAATCAACATCAGATGGTTTATGGTCATGAATACTTTGCATCAGTGCTGAGAAAAACGGATTTGTTAAGCTAGGCAAAATGACGCCAATAGTTTGAATTTTACTGCCGCGCAATTGTTTTGCATGTTTGTTAGGGGCATAGCCTAAACGTTCTGAAACAGCATGTACGTTTTTTATCGTTGTTGTGGAAAAACGACTATCATTATGATTTAAAATATGTGACACCGTAGTAACTGATACACCAGCTTCTCTAGCAACATCTTTAATTGACACTTTTTTCATATTATATTCCTTCTCTTTATTGTGTAATTAATCATACAGTTATATACCCGATTATTATATTCATCATATCATGATAAACATTTGATGACATACGCAGACGTGCATGACTTTTATTGTCTACAAACAGACGCCTATAGTATGCGATTAAAGTTGAGGCGAGAGAATATATTATTAAGGTTAAATAACTTTTAATGATTATGATAACAAGAATTTTAAAATGTTTATTGCGATGAAAAATACAAAAGTCATTATTTTAAAGAATAAAATATTTGTTTTTTGAAAAAAGTATTAAAAAACATAACGAAATGATGTATATTGAACTATGTGATTGAAAAAATTTTTAATTAAGGCTTGTTAAAACTTAAGAGAGGATGTTTTTAAATGCAATTCAAATTAAAAGAAGAAGAGATTATTAGTTTTTTAGAATTGAAATATCCAGAAAAAGAGTTCGAATATGGTCGTTTGTTAGTTGGACAACATAAACGTGATGATTTAGATGTTTATTACTTTGGTGATACGTTTTTAATGTGCACGATTATTTCATTCAAGACATTTGAAATTAAAGAAACAGTAGAATTATCATATGATGCTGTTAATCGTATTGTGTTAAAAGATGGATGGTTATTTAGAAAAATGAGAATAGAAACAATGCAAAAAGTGTTAAAATACGGTACATCTAAATTAATGTTAACTGATTTTCAAAAGGACAATTATAATAAATATATTCAAGGTCAGAAACAACGCGTGATATTTGAAAATGGCCATTTTGTCTAATTGATAGTGAATATAATTAGAGTAAGCGGCTGGGACATACATCCATAAAAAACAGCAGTAAGATAATTTTCAATTAGAAAATATCTTACTGCTGTTCTCTATTTATACAATACTTCGTATTGAATGGCCTCGCTTTCCTAGGGTGCCGTCTCAGCCTCGGTCTTCGACTGGCACTGCTCCCTCAGGAGTCTCGCCATTAATACTACGTATTAACATGTAATTTTACTTTGAAATACTTTAAAAAATAAGACCCTTTGCCCAACTTACACTACCAATAGAAACTTCTGTTAGAATTCCTCAAAATGATATTTCGCGATATGTTAATGAAATTGTTGAAACGATACCTGATAGCGAATTCGATGAATTCAGACATCATCCTGGCGCAACACCCTATCATCCAAAAATGATGTTAAAAATCATCTTATATGCATATACTCAATCTGTATTTTCTGGTCGTAGAATAGAGAAATTACTTCATGACAGTATTCGAATGATGTGGTTAGCTCAAGATCAAACACCTTCTTATAAAACTATTAATCGTTTTAGAGTGAATCCTAATACTGATGCGTTAATTGAATCTTTATTTATTCAGTTCGCTTATTTTCTTGAATTTGATGCGTATCATTTTAAAGTGATACAGATATTTCGAAACATGATTCTTCTATTATATTTAAGATTTAACTGTTTTTGGAATGATCATGTATGCAGACAATGAGCCGAGTATCATTAATACAATGCTAACGATAAATGTTACAGTTGCAGCTACACTTGGTGCATAGTTTAGTTGTAACATACTGAAAACTGTAGTACTTAGTGCTATACCAAAGGCGCCACCTAGTGTGCCACTCATTTTATATAATCCTGTAGCTAAACCAACTTTTTCATTAGGCATACTGAAAATTGCAATTGTAAGACCGGGTGTTGCGACTAAACCATTTCCGATTGCGCAAATGACAAACCCAATAACAACAGCAATGATATATTGTGATGGTTGAAGTGATGTCATGCTAATAATAGTGATGCCGATGACAGGGAACAACGGACCAATGATGAGCATCAATTTGCCACCGAAACGTAATGTTGCTTTTTCACCTAAACGAATCATCGCAACTGCCACAATGGCATATGGCAATGTAACAAGTCCAGATTGCGCAGCTGATAAACCAAGGTGTGTTTGAGCATATATGAAAAAGACCACTGTTACGCCCAGACCACTATTTAAAACAAAGTTATTTAAAAATGCACCAATGAACGGACGGTTGCGTAATACTGAGAAATCAATAAAAGGTACTTCATGTCGACGTTCGATGATGATGAATATCAACGTAGTGATGATAAAAATGCTCAGACAAATGAATGAAAATGTACTAAACCAACCTTGTTCGAATCCTTGTGTTAACAATAATGTAAAGCTACCAATCATAACAGCGAAAATAGACATACCTTTGTAATCGAATGGATGACGATGGCTATGTTGATTTACTTTTTCAGGTGTGCCTTTTAGAAGCAATATGGCAATGAAAGCAATGACTATACTAATGATGAAATTCGTTTGCCATCCAAAATTTGTGGCGATTAAACCGCCGATAACACCAGCTAGGCCGATGCCACCAACAGTACTAATCATTAGATAACTAATCGCTAGTCTTAAATGATCTCCTTTAAATTGATTATTTAAAACGCCAACTGTTGAAGGTAACAAGATAGCTGCTGATAGACCTTGTAAAATTCTACCGATGATGAGCAGTGCAGTGATGTCCGATATAATTAATAGAAGAGATGCAAACATACTGATTATGAGACCCATGTATGTCATTCTCAGTTGTCCTATTTTATCAGCAATATCACCTGCAGCCACCATGAAGATACCTGTGGCGAAGGAAGTTAAACTAATAGATAAATTTAACACGGCAGGAGAGGTTTGATATGTTTGACCAACGAGAGGTCCTATATTAATAAATGATTGTGCAAACAACCAATATGTTAATGCAGACAACATAATCGCAATAATAATATTACTGCGTGGTGAAGATTGTGTGTTATTCACAGATGTCACTCCTTGTAAAAATTAAATATAGAAAGTCATGAGATGAAGTGAACGGATGTATAGATGATCGTTCACTCACACATAAGTCATGATTTCCTTACATATCATACCACAGTTATTGAGAATGAATATCAATTAATTGCTTGTATGATTGATTTTTTATAGTATGTTTAAGTGAAACAGCTTTATTTGAAAGTGATTAAAGTAAATGAAGGTACAGAGGAGTGAGAACAATGTGCACAGGATTCACAATACAAACTTTAAATAATCAAGTACTTCTTGGACGCACGATGGATTATGATTATCCATTAGATGGTTCGCCAGCAGTGACGCCTAGAAATTATCGTTGGACATCTCGCACTGGCACGACAGGCCAAACGCAATATGGCTTTATTGGTACAGGAACAGATATGGAAGGTTTTATTTATGGTGATGGTGTTAATGAACATGGCGTTGCCATTTCAACACAATATTTCCGAGGTTATAGTTCATATGGATCAACACACAAAGCGGACGCGATGAATATTACGCAAAATGAAATTGTGACATGGATTTTGGGATATACAACAAGCATTAAAGATATGAAACAACAAGCATCCCAAATACATGTTGTAGCTGTATATTTAAATGATATCGGTGAAGTTCCGCCATTGCATTATCATGTTTCCGATGCAACTGGACATTCAGTCGAAGTTTCATTTAAAGAGGGTGAAGTGGTTATAAAAGATAACCCTATTGGTGTCTTAACAAATCATCCAGACTTAGATTGGCATTATAGTAATTTAAGACAATATATCAATATTTCTCCTTATCCAGCAACAGCAAATTTATTGGAAGGTGTAACGATTGAACCTTTAGGCAATGAAGCAGGTACATTTGGATTGCCAGGTGGATTTACTTCAACTGAGCGCTTTGTGAGAATGGCATTTATGAAAGCAAACATTGCTCAAAACAATGATAAAGAAATGGATTTAATGAATGCATTTTATTTATTAGATGCGGTAAATATACCGATTGGAATTGTACGTCCGCATGATGCTGACAATCACTATACGATGTATCAGACCGTAATAAATTTAACTACAAGAACGTTATATATTAAGTATTATGGCAGCAATGAAATAGTAGCATTAAAGCTCACAGATGAATTAATTAATAGAAAAGATATGACGATTTTTAAGCCTGAGAAGCATATCACTATTAGAAAGTTGAATGACAATCAATAGCGATTGATAGTGGAATTTGGTTGATATGATTTGATAGATGATTACTATCATACATTAACGTTGAACCGCGAACATGGACGAATGATTAGTTGTTAATTTTGAAAATTTATAAAAGGTTAAACGAATGCAGTGAGAGATGTCATTTTAATATCAATGTATGGCTATTTTGTAATGACAATGTAATGAGTTTAGTAAAACATTTCGGGAATATTAAATAGTTGGAAAATGAGAATTAAATCCTTTACTCAGTTGTCTAATTCTTTTAGTATGTGCAGTACAGTTTAATTGAAAACTAACTTTAACTTTAATGGAGGATGTTTTATACATGAAAAAATTAACAGCAGCAGCGATTGCAACGATGGGCTTCGCTACATTTACAATGGCGCATCAAGCAGATGCAGCAGAAACGACAAACACCCAACAAGCACATACACAAATGTCAACACAATCACAAGACGTATCTTATGGTACTTATTATACAATTGATTCTAATGGGGATTATCATCACACACCTGATGGTAACTGGAATCAAGCAATGTTTGATAATAAAGAATATAGCTATACATTCGTAGATGCACAAGGACATACGCATTATTTTTATAACTGTTATCCAAAAAATGCAAATGCCAATGGAAGCGGTCAAACATATGTGAATCCAGCAACAGCAGGAGATAACAATGACTACACAGCGAGTCAAAGCCAACAACACATTAATCAATATGGTTATCAATCAAATGTAGGCCCAGACGCGAGCTATTATTCACATAGTAACAACAACCAAGCGTATAACAGTCATAATGGTAATGGAAAGGTTAATTACCCTAATGGCACATCTAATCAAAATGGCGGTTCAGCAAGTAAAGCGACAGCTAGTGGTCATGCGAAAGACGCAAGCTGGTTAACAAGTCGTAAACAACTACAACCATATGGACAATATCACGGTGGTGGTGCGCATTACGGTGTCGACTATGCAATGCCTGAAAATTCACCAGTTTACTCATTAACTGATGGTACAGTAGTACAAGCAGGTTGGAGTAACTATGGTGGTGGTAATCAAGTAACGATTAAAGAAGCGAACAGTAATAACTACCAATGGTATATGCATAATAATCGTTTAACTGTTTCAGCTGGTGATAAAGTCAAAGCTGGTGACCAAATTGCATATTCAGGTAGTACGGGTAATTCAACAGCACCTCACGTACACTTCCAACGTATGTCTGGTGGCATCGGTAATCAATATGCAGTAGACCCAACGTCATACTTACAAAGTAGATAATACAGTAAATCCCAAGTTACGATATCATACGCAACTTGGGATTTTTTTCGTTTTAATAATAGGTATAAGCCCATTGCTTGTCCTCTAAAACATGTTGATAAAAAGGATCTTGTCCAATTAACTTGATATCATCTGCAAGTGCTTCAACTTCATCTAAATGATGGGTAGTTAATATAATTAAACATTTAGATTTCATAATGTTAAGTAGTTGGTGGATGTCATGTCTAGATTTTAAATCAATACCAACTGTCGGTTCATCTAAAATGAGAATTCGAGGTTGACCTAGTAAACCTACTAATATATTAATTTTACGTTTATTCCCACCAGACAATGTAGATACTTTGGCAGACGTATCATCAAAGTTTAATTGCTGTAAATATTCGTTGATAGTTGTATCGTTAATTGGATTTTTACAAAGTGATTTAAAAAATTTAATGTTTTCAGCCACTGTCATGTGTTCAAATAATGCAATGTCTTGTGGCACATAACCGATGTGATTTTGTATTTGTCTTTGATTCCATTTTTCGCCGAAATAGTTGATAGTTCCATCATTAGCTTTTTCAATACCAGCAATCATACGAAGTAATGTTGATTTTCCAGCGCCATTATCACCAAGTAATACGGTTAATCGATTACTATCAAAGGACATGGTTAAATGATTGAAAATCTGTTTGTTACGGTAACGCTTTGAAAGGTTATTAATTTCTATCATCAGTTACGCTCCTTTACATGAAAATGGTCAAGTATACGATACCCATAGCAAGTGCATATATAAATGTCATGAATAATCGATGACTTATTGTTTGAATATGGAATAAGATAAAGACGATACCTATCTCATAAATCAATATAAGTAACAGTGATTTTAAGTAAAATATTAAGCTGAGTGGTTGAGACAAATATAGACTAACTGCCAATAGTACCAACAATAACAAGATCGTATGTGTCATTACATAAGTACTATATAGCTTGAAACGGCTTAAATGATATTGTGATAATCGTTGCAATGCTGCTTGTTGGTTTAAACGATAATGAAGTACTACTTGAACAGCGCTAACAAATAAAATCACCGCAAAGATTAAGCTAATTGAAATAGAGTGTTGTGCTTGTTTAGTAAGCGACACAAATTTGATTTTAGATTCAGGTGTATGTTTATGATAGGACTTGTTGATAGCATCGATGGATTGATGCTGTTTCATATCCTCAAGGTGTTCATAAATAATGTTAGGAATTTGCTGTTCATATAATGAACTACTAACAATTTCTACAGCAATACCACCTATAAAGTCATCTCTACCATATAACTGTATCGTTTCTTTTAAACGGTTCTCTTTTAATTTTTGAGAGAAACCTTTAGGAATTTGCATACTTAAAATAGCTTCCTTTTTAGTAACATCATCTTCAATATAGCTTTCATCTTCATCGACTTTTTTAATAGTTACATAGTCAGATTGTTTAATTTTATTGACGAATGATTTTGATGCAGTGGTTTGGTCTAAATCTTGAACGGTAATCGGTATTTTGAAGTTGTCATGTGCTACACGGTAACCCATACCAATAAGCACGAGTGCGATGACAATGGTTGTTACGAGCAAGATGTATTGTAACCATTGCTTGAACACAACAAGTTGTAAATAAGGCTTCATTGACGATACCTCCAAACCAATACAACTAAATTAATTATCAAAAGTGCGATGAAGCTAAGGTAGAAACTAGGGTGCAGTTCTAAAATGTAGTTGTTTAAAATAATTTCTAACAATTGATTTGTTACAACCGCGAATGGTTGAATATTGAAAACGCCATTTGCTATATGTTGTAAAAAAATCGTAGGTATTGTTAAACCAGATAACACCAGGATGACAATAGCTAATATGACTTTACTAATACTATTCAACAAGCCTGTTGTTAAAAGTTCGATGAGTAATAACCACAGTATTAAAAAGGTAACATAATAGCTTAAATGAATGGCTAACGTTGGCCAATTATATAATTCAAAGGTATTCGGAATACTGAACATAATCCAAACTACACCAACGATACTCCATAACATAGTATAAAACCATGTAATCAACGCACGAATGATTAACAAACGCTCTTTAGAAAAATGAAACATTTTCAATCGCGCTTTCAATACAGTATCTTGATTCATTTTCAAAACTGTAAATAAAGATAGTGCAAAGATGAATACCGTTGCTAAAAATCCTGTAATTGCATAATAACTGCCCGTATCGTATAAATGAATCGGTTCTAAGTTAAATGCACCTGAACGGTTTAATCCTGTAATCAGCAAATCAGTCATAACATTGATACTGTCAGAATGTAATGCTTTCGGTGCTAAGTCTTGAAAAGCTAAGATGCCACCCATTGATCGCATAAGACGTTGGTAAACAGAATCTGTTAGCTGAGATAGCACGACACTTTTCATGGATTGTTGATCATATGTATATACTGAAATTGGTAGTTCGCCTTGTTTATAAAATGCCTTGGTCATACCTTTATCAAAGACAAAGTAGCCTTGAAGTTTCTGCTGTTTTAGCAAAGTATGTGCTTGTTTATCATCATATGCTTTAATGCTCACATTTTTACCTAGGTTACTCCCTTTACCAATAGAGTTTAAGATTAATTTCGTTTCACTTGATTGATCTTTATCTACGACACCTATATTAAAATGATTGTCATCTTCTGTTACATGTTGGATTGTCGTTAATGTAATAAGGAGTGCCGCTAATATAAATAGTAAATAGATAATCAAATACCACTTTTTCAATAAAAAAGAGTGGTAGATGCGAAACAAATGTATTGTTTTCATTTAACCACTCCTCCAATGATAAGATTGAAAGGCAAGATGACCTTCCAATCTTATTTTTATATTTTAGTTATTTAGATGCCTTTTTTAAAATTGATTCAAACATTTTGCTGCCATTTTTTTCGATTTCTTTTTCAAGTTTTTCACGGTCTTTTGAAGATAGACTATTGAAATCTTTCGCACCACTATCATCAAAATCAATATCTGCTTTCAATTTTGTGCTAGATTTTAAAATGAAATTAATTGGTTCTTCAGCATATTTGATGCCGATATTTAACGTAGATTTCTGAGTGTTATTTTTTACGTCAGAATCTATATTATTTTCAAAAGTGAATTCATTTTCGTCGCTATATTTATCTAATGCGACAGTGATTTTACCTTTATCTTGACGTTTTGTGCCATCTACTTTTTCTTGGTTATCTAATTTGATTTTTGATTCATCATATTCTGTCTTTTTACCAAATTCGTATTTATCACTGTATTTATTGTCTTTTTCCTTAGAAGATACGCCTTTAATTGTATATTTCGCTTCAGCATACGTGTATTTATCTTGATCGAAATCAAGTGCGTAATCTAGTTTTAACTTATCGTCTTCTAAAGTATTAGTACCTTTGATTTTAGTTTTATTATTTTCTTTGTCTGTAATAGTAATTTCTCGTTTTACAATCGTATGTTTTTCGGTATAAATTTTAGATTGAATTTTAGCAAATTCATCCTTTTTAGTTTCTTTGACATCGTCAATTGCTTTTTTGATGTCCTTATCAAAGTCTTTTGTAGCACCTTGTTCTTCCAGTAATTTTTTTAGGTCTTTATCCTTTTTAGCTTCTTCTAATACAGCTAATGTAATTTTTTTAGTGTCAGCTCTGCTAAGTGTTAACGTGACAGGTCTAACTTTGTACTTTTCACCATTAACCTTAATTTCTTCTTTTTTACCTTTATCAAAATTATCGTCATCTAATTTGTCGACAATAAGTTCGGAATATTTTTCGGCAATTTTGCTGTAGTCACTTTGTTGTGCTTGAGCATTACTAAAAAGAGTATTTAAATTTAGTTGTTGGTTTGTAATACCATTTTCTTTTGCTGTTTCTTCATCTTCACCTGTAAGTTTTGAATAAGTTGATAATAAATCAGAATTATTAACACTATATTTTCCTTTAAATAATGGTGATTCGAAATAATGCTTATCTTTATCTGCAGCTAACTGGAATTTCCCTAATGCAGAGTCTGCTATTGTTGGTTCAAGATTAATCATTGATTTCTCTTTTTTAGGATCATGTCCATATGACATTTTAATTTTCGAAGCATTAACAACAGATTTAGGAATACCAAGCCCCTTAACAATTTCATCTGATGCATCTGCGCTTAATTCTAATGAAGATAAAAATGAATTATCTTTCATCTTTTCTTGGAACTTCACTTCGTTTTCAAAACGGTCATTAAAATAATCTTTATACATTTTTGCAGTTTGTTGTTCGCTTTTTAAGTATGTATTTTTCGGTGTGTTTGCAAAAAATGCATAAACTCCCCATGCGATTCCACCTATTAATAATAAGACAATAATAATAGGAATTATAATTTTTAACTTTTTAGACATTTTGCTTCCTCCCAATTATTTATGAGTTAATCATATCAGAACAATACATTTTATTAAATGGTTTATTTTAAATTTTGTTTAAATTAATAGAATTTTAGTTATAATAATGTTTAATAAGTTATTGAAAATCTAATAAACTACAAAAAATAGTTTGATTACATAATGATTCTTGAAAATGTCGGTTAACTTTAAGGTGACAAGTTATTGCAATTTTGAAGGTAGACATCATATTTTATAATCGAATAACATACAAAATAAAGCGACCAATTTTGCAGTGTTACGAATTGTAATCTGCGAACTGGTCGCTTTTTATTGATGTCATGATTAATTTAATGGATGTAATTATATGATGAAACTTCTGAAGCAGAGATGGTTCTTGATGAAACGATATATTCACCAATCCAATTCATTTCTGAAATTAGAATACTTCCATCAATATTAACTTTCTCAACGTAGGCTACATGGCCAAATGGACCGTTTACTGTTTGTAAAATTGATCCTCGTGTTGGGTGTCTATCTACTTTGAAGCCATTGCTTGAAGCTTGGCCTGCCCAGTTTTTAGCATCTCCCCAAAATGTACTAATCGTGTGTCCATCTTTGGCGCGTTTATCAAAGACATACCATGTACATTGTCCAGCAGTATATAAGTTGTTCTTACTTGTGATAAGAGGCTGATCAATGATTTTACCGTTACCTAATGCTAAAGGTTTACCGTCAGCAGTCTTTGCTTTGTCATTAAATTCGGCGATTTGTAATTCGTCATACAATTCGTCTAAATCGATGCCTGTAATAAGCCCTTTGTTATCTTTTGAAAAAGCGCTATTTAATTCATCGTCATTATCTTCGACATTCGGTATTGCTGGTGTCAAAGGATTGCTTGGTGACGTTTGAGGCGGTGTGTGTGAATCAATTGCGTCATTAATGTGCGTATACTGACCACTTAATGAAGAATGGTACTGATTGTTGTTAAAATCACGTTGATTTGCGTGTTGATGATTGTCGTTTGTACGTGACTGATTTTGATGATTGTTGTTTGGCGCGTTGTTTTTGTCATAAGTATAAGTATACGCGCCGGTGTCTTTATTCACTTTGAACTGTGCGTTTGGGTGTGCTTTCTTTGCTTCTTCTAATGTTTTGCTATCATTCGTGTATGCTTGAGCCGAGTTAGGCGACATACTAAATAAAGTAAGAGTTGTCATCGTCAGTAAAATTGTTTTCTTCATAATAACCATTTAATCCTTTATGTATTTAATTTAATTTTAGTATACACATTTATATTACAAAAATGAATGGTTAATTAAAAATATATGGGTATATTCAATATATTTATTTAAAAAAAGCTAAAAATACTTAAAAAACTATATACATATACTAATAATTTATATATTATTTGAGTAAGGAGCACTTTTTCAAAAAATAGTGTCCCTAAAAAGTTTTGATAAACTTAAAATATTCAGGAGGTTTCTAGTTATGGCAATGATTAAGATGAGTCCAGAGGAAATCAGAGCAAAATCGCAATCTTACGGGCAAGGTTCAGACCAAATCCGTCAAATTTTATCTGATTTAACACGTGCACAAGGTGAAATTGCAGCGAACTGGGAAGGTCAAGCTTTCAGCCGTTTCGAAGAGCAATTCCAACAACTTAGTCCTAAAGTAGAAAAATTTGCACAATTATTAGAAGAAATTAAACAACAATTGAATAGCACTGCTGATGCCGTTCAAGAGCAAGACCAACAACTTTCTAATAATTTCGGTTTGCAATAAGCATTCTGAAATTGGCAAAGTCACATTTTCTAATGTGGCTTTGCTTATCATTTTTTAAGAAAACAACTGAAAGGAAATAAGCATGAAAAAGAAAAATTGGATTTATGCATTAATTGTCACTTTAATTATTATAATTGCCATAGTTAGTATGATATTTTTTGTTCAAACAAAATATGGAGATCAATCAGAAAAAGGATCCCAAAGTGTAAGTAATAAAAATAATAAAATACATATCGCAATTGTTAACGAGGATCAACCAACGACATATAACGGTAAAAAGGTTGAGCTGGGTCAAGCATTTATTAAAAGGTTAGCAAATGAGAAAAACTATAAATTTGAAACAGTAACAAGAAACGTTGCTGAGTCTGGTTTGAAAAATGGCGGATACCAAGTCATGATTGTTATCCCAGAAAACTTTTCAAAATTGGCAATGCAATTAGACGCTAAAACACCATCGAAAATATCACTACAGTATAAAACAGCTGTAGGACAAAAAGAAGAAGTAGCTAAAAACACAGAAAAAGTTGTAAGTAATGTACTTAACGACTTTAACAAAAACTTAGTCGAAATTTATTTAACAAGCATCATTGATAATTTACATAATGCACAAAAAAATGTTGGCGCTATTATGACGCGTGAACATGGTGTGAATAGTAAATTCTCGAATTACTTATTAAATCCAATTAACGACTTCCCGGAATTATTTACAGATACGCTTGTAAATTCAATTTCTGCAAACAAAGATATTACAAAATGGTTCCAAACATACAATAAATCATTATTGAGTGCGAATTCAGATACGTTCAGAGTGAACACAGATTATAATGTTTCGACTTTAATTGAAAAACAAAATTCATTATTTGACGAGCACAATACAGCGATGGATAAAATGTTACAAGATTATAAATTGCAAAAAGATAGCGTGGAACTTGATAACTATATCAATGCATTAAAACAGATGGACAGCCAAATTGATCAACAATCAAGTATGCAAGATACAGGTAAAGAAGAATATAAACAAACTGTTAAAGAAAACTTAGATAAATTAAGAGAAATCATTCAATCACAAGAGTCACCATTTTCAAAAGGTATGATTGAAGACTATCGTAAGCAATTAACAGAATCACTACAAGATGAGCTTGCAAATAACAAAGACTTACAAGATGCGCTAAATAGCATTAAAATGAACAATGCTCAATTCGCTGAAAACTTAGAGAAACAACTTCATGATGATATTGTCAAAGAACCTGATACAGATACAACATTTATCTATAACATGTCTAAACAAGACTTTATAGCTGCAGGTTTAAATGAGGATGAAGCTAATAAATACGAAGCAATTGTCAAAGAAGCAAAACGTTATAAAAACGAATATAATTTGAAAAAACCGTTAGCAGAACACATTAATTTAACAGATTATGATAACCAAGTTGCGCAAGACACAAGTAGTTTGATTAATGATGGTGTCAAAGTGCAACGTACTGAAACGATTAAAAGTAATGATATTAATCAATTAACTGTTGCAACAGATCCTCATTTTAATTTTGAAGGCGACATTAAAATTAATGGTAAAAAATATGATATTAAGGATCAAAGTGTTCAACTCGATACATCTAACAAGGAATATAAAGTTGAAGTCAATGGCGTTGCTAAATTGAAAAAGGATGCTGAGAAAGATTTCTTAAAAGATAAAACAATGCATTTACAATTGTTATTTGGACAAGCAAATCGTCAAGATGAACCAAATGATAAGAAAGCAACGAGTGTTGTGGATGTAACATTGAATCATAACCTTGATGGTCGCTTATCGAAAGATGCATTAAGCCAGCAATTGAGTGCATTATCTAGGTTTGATGCACATTATAAAATGTACACAGATACAAAAGGCAGAGAAGATAAACCATTCGACAATAAACGTTTAATTGATATGATGGTTGACCAAGTTATCAATGACATGGAAAGTTTCAAAGACGATAAAGTAGCTGTGTTACATCAAATTGATTCAATGGAAGAAAACTCAGACAAACTGATTGATGACATTTTAAATAACAAAAAGAATACAACAAAAAATAAAGAAGATATTTCTAAGCTGATTGATCAGTTAGAAAACGTTAAAAAGACATTTGCTGAAGAGCCACAAGAACCAAAAATTGATAAAGGCAAAAATGATGAATTTAATACGATGTCTTCAAATTTAGATAAAGAAATTAGTAGAATTTCTGAAAAGAGTACGCAATTGCTATCAGATACACAAGAATCAAAATCAATTGCAGATTCTGTTAGTGGCCAATTAAATCAAGTCGACAATAATGTTAATAAGCTACATGCGACAGGTCGAGCATTAGGCGTAAGAGCGAATGACTTGAACCGTCAAATGGCTAAAAACGATAAAGATAATGAGTTGTTCGCTAAAGAATTTAAAAAAGTATTACAAAATTCTAAAGATGGCGACAGACAAAACCAAGCATTAAAAGCATTTATGAGTAATCCGGTTCAAAAGAAAAACTTAGAAAATGTTTTAGCTAATAATGGTAATACAGACGTGATTTCACCGACATTATTCGTATTATTAATGTATTTACTATCAATGATTACAGCATATATTTTCTATAGTTATGAACGTGCCAAAGGACAAATGAATTTCATTAAAGATGATTATAGTAGTAAAAACCATCTTTGGAATAATGTCATTACGTCAGGTGTTATTGGTACAACTGGTTTGGTAGAAGGATTAATTGTCGGTTTAATTGCAATGAATAAGTTCCATGTATTAGCTGGCTATAGAGCGAAATTCATCTTAATGGTTATTTTAACTATGATGGTCTTCGTACTTATTAATACGTATTTACTAAGACAGGTAAAATCTATCGGTATGTTCTTAATGATTGCTGCATTGGGTCTATACTTTGTAGCTATGAATAATTTGAAAGCGGCTGGACAAGGTGTGACTAATAAAATTTCACCATTATCTTATATCGATAACATGTTCTTCAATTATTTAAATGCAGAGCATCCTATAGGCTTGGCGCTAGTAATATTAACAGTACTTGTGATTATTGGCTTTGTACTGAACATGTTTGTAAAACACTTTAAGAAAGAGAGATTAATCTAATGTTGATGAATAGCGTGATTGCTTTAACTTTTTTAACAGCATCTAGCAATAATGGCGGACTTAATATTGATGTGCAACAAGAAGAGGAAAAGCGAATCAATAATGATTTAAATCAATATGATACAACGCTATTTAATAAAGACAGCAAAGCGGTTAATGATGCGATTGCTAAGCAGAAAAAAGAACGACAACAACAAATAAAAAATGATATGTTTCAAAATCAAGCGAGTCACTCGACTCGCTTGAATGAAACTAAAAAAGTGTTATTTTCCAAATCTAACTTAGAAAAGACTTCGGAGAGTGATAAAAGCCCCTATATTCAAAACAAGCAGGAGAAAAAAATATTCCCGTACATTTTGATGTCTGTAGGGGCTTTTTTGACTTTAGGATTTGTCATTTTTTCAATTCATAAAGGGAGACGAACGAAAAATGAATCAGCACGTAAAAGTAACATTTGATTTTACTAATTATAATTACGGCACATATGACTTAGCAGTACCAGCATATTTACCGATAAAAAACTTAATAGCTTTAGTATTGGATAGTTTGGACATTTCAATATTTGATGTCAATACACAAATTAAAGTGATGACGAAAGGTCAATTACTTGTTGAAAATGATCGACTCATTGATTATCAAATCGCTGATGGAGATATTTTGAAGTTACTATAGGAGGAAAAATAGATGGTTAAAAATCATAACCCTAAAAATGAAATGCAAGATATGTTAACGCCTTTAGATGCTGAAGAAGCAGCTAAAACAAAATTACGCTTAGATATGAGAGAGATTCCTAAGTCTTCAATTAAACCAGAACATTTTCATTTAATGTACTTATTAGAACAACATTCTCCATATTTTATAGATGCTGAATTAACTGAACTACGTGACAGTTTCCAAATACATTATGACATTAATGACAATCATACACCTTTTGATAATATTAAATCATTTACTAAAAATGAAAAATTACGTTACTTACTCAATATCAAAAATTTAGAAGAAGTAAATCGTACACGCTACACATTTGTGTTGGCACCAGATGAATTATTTTTCACAAGAGATGGATTACCAATTGCTAAAACAAGAGGGTTACAAAATGTTGTTGATCCATTACCTGTGTCAGAAGCTGAATTTTTAACAAGATATAAAGCACTGGTTATCTGTGCATTCAATGAGAAACAATCATTTGATGCTTTAGTTGAAGGAAACTTAGAACTACATAAAGGAACGCCATTTGAAACTAAAGTTATTGAAGCGGCAACTTTAGATTTACTAACGGCATTTTTAGATGAACAGTATCAGAAACAAGAACAAGATTATAGTCAAAATTATGCATATGTACGCAAAGTAGGGCATACCGTTTTCAAATGGGTTGCTATCGGTATGACAACGTTAAGTGTTTTATTAATTGCATTCTTAGCCTTTTTATATTTTTCAGTAATGAAGCATAATGAGCGCATTGAAAAAGGATACCAAGCATTTGTAAAGGATGATTATACGCAAGTACTAAATACGTATGATGATTTAGATGGAAAAAAATTAGATAAAGAGGCACTTTACATTTATGCCAAAAGTTATATCCAAACAAATAAACAAGGTTTAGAAAAAGATAAGAAAGAAAATTTACTTAATAACGTGACACCAAATTCAAACAAAGACTACTTATTATATTGGATGGAATTAGGACAAGGACATCTTGATGAAGCGATTAATATTGCCACTTATTTAGATGATAACGATATTACAAAGTTAGCGTTGATTAATAAATTAAATGAGATTAAAAATAACGGAGATTTATCGAATGATAAACGTTCTGAAGAAACGAAAAAGTATAACGATAAATTGCAAGATATTTTAGACAAAGAAAAACAAGTTAAAGATGAAAAAGCGAAATCTGAAGAAGAGAAAGCAAAAGCGAAAGATGAGAAATTAAAGCAACAAGAAGAGAACGAAAAGAAACAAAAAGAACAAGCACAAAAAGATAAAGAAAAACGTCAAGAAGCTGAAAGAAAAAAATAGTATAGGACTGAGGCAAAGACAATGCATAAATTGATTATAAAATATAACAAACAATTGAAGATGCTCAATTTGCGAGATGGTAAGACATATACTATTAGCGAAGACGAGCGTGCAGATATTACGTTGAAATCGTTAGGCGAAGTCATTCATTTAGAACAAAATAATCAAGGTACTTGGCAAGCGAATCATACTTCTATTAATAAGGTGCTTGTTAGAAAAGGTGACCTTGATGACATTACATTACAGCTTTATACAGAAGCTGATTATGCATCATTTGCTTATCCTTCAATTCAAGATACGATGACAATTGGGCCAAATGCGTATGATGATATGGTTATTCAAAGCTTGATGAATGCCATCATTATTAAAGATTTTCAATCAATACAAGAATCACAATACGTACGCATTGTGCACGATAAAAATACAGATGTGTATATTAACTATGAACTACAAGAGCAATTAACGAACAAAGCTTACATTGGTGATCATATTTATGTTGAAGGGATATGGCTCGAAGTACAAGCTGATGGTTTAAATATATTGAGTCAGAATACAGTGGCATCGTCATTAATTCGCTTAACACAAGAGATGCCACATGCACAGGCAGATGATTACAATACGTACCATCGTTCGCCAAGGATTATTCACCGTGAACCGACCGATGATATTAAGATTGAAAGACCGCCACAGCCAATACAGAAGAACAATACAGTGATATGGCGTTCCATTATACCGCCATTAGTAATGATTGCTTTAACTGTTGTCATCTTTTTAGTGAGACCAATTGGTATTTATATTTTAATGATGATTGGTATGAGTACAGTAACGATAGTATTTGGTATTACAACGTATTTCTCTGAAAAGAAAAAGTATAACAAAGATGTTGAAAAACGAGAGAAAGATTACAAAGCTTATTTGGATAATAAATCTAAAGAAATTAATAAAGCGATTAAAGCACAACGTTTTAGTTTGAATTATCATTATCCAACGGTTGCTGAAATTAAAGATATCGTTGAAACGAAAGCACCAAGAATATATGAAAAAACATCACATCATCACGATTTCTTACATTATAAGTTAGGTATTGCGAATGTAGAAAAGTCATTCAAATTAGATTACCAAGAAGAAGAATTTAACCAACGTCGTGATGAACTATTCGACGATGCTAAAGAATTGTATGAATTTTATACAGATGTAGAACAAGCACCATTAATCAATGATTTAAATCATGGACCGATTGCATATATTGGTGCACGACATCTCATTTTAGAAGAATTGGAGAAAATGCTAATCCAATTATCAACGTTCCATAGTTATCATGATTTAGAGTTTCTATTTGTGACACGTGAAGATGAAGTTGAAACATTGAAATGGGCACGTTGGTTGCCACATATGACATTGAGAGGGCAAAACATTAGAGGGTTTGTTTACAATCAACGAACACGTGACCAAATTTTAACGTCAATTTATAGCATGATTAAAGAACGTATCCAAGCTGTGCGTGAACGCAGCAGAAGTAATGAGCAAATTATTTTCACACCGCAATTAGTGTTTGTCATTACAGATATGTCATTAATTATTGATCATGTCATTTTAGAATATGTAAACCAAGATTTATCAGAATATGGTATTTCATTAATCTTTGTTGAAGATGTGATTGAAAGTTTGCCAGAGCATGTAGATACCATTATTGATATTAAGTCTCGTACTGAAGGCGAACTGATTACGAAAGAAAAAGAATTAGTTCAATTGAAATTTACACCTGAAAATATTGATAACGTCGATAAAGAATATATCGCGCGACGTTTGGCGAATTTGATACACGTCGAACATTTGAAAAATGCAATTCCTGATAGTATTACATTTTTAGAGATGTATAACGTGAAAGAAGTAGATCAGCTTGATGTGGTTAATCGATGGAGACAAAACGAAACATACAAAACGATGGCAGTACCTTTAGGTGTAAGAGGTAAAGATGACATTTTATCATTGAACTTACATGAAAAAGCACACGGACCACATGGTTTAGTTGCTGGTACCACTGGTTCAGGGAAATCTGAGATTATCCAATCATACATTTTATCTTTAGCTATTAATTTTCACCCGCATGAAGTTGCATTCCTATTGATTGACTATAAAGGTGGGGGTATGGCGAACTTATTTAAAGATTTAGTCCATTTAGTTGGTACGATTACAAACTTAGATGGCGATGAAGCGATGCGTGCCTTAACATCAATCAAAGCCGAATTGAGAAAACGTCAACGTTTATTCGGAGAACATGATGTTAACCATATTAATCAATACCATAAGTTATTTAAAGAAGGTGTTGCGACAGAACCAATGCCACATTTATTCATTATTTCCGATGAGTTTGCCGAATTAAAATCAGAACAACCTGATTTTATGAAAGAACTTGTATCAACGGCACGTATTGGACGTTCGTTAGGTATTCATTTAATACTTGCGACACAAAAACCATCGGGTGTTGTTGATGACCAAATTTGGTCTAACTCTAAATTTAAATTGGCATTAAAAGTACAAGATAGACAAGACAGTAATGAAATTTTAAAAACACCAGATGCAGCAGACATTACATTACCAGGTCGTGCGTATTTACAAGTTGGTAATAATGAAATTTATGAATTATTCCAATCTGCATGGAGTGGTGCAACATATGACATCGAAGGCGATAAATTAGAAGTTGAAGATAAGACGATTTACATGATTAATGACTATGGTCAACTTCAAGCAATCAACAAAGACTTGAGTGGACTTGAAGATGAAGAAACGAAAGAAAACCAAACTGAGTTAGAAGCGGTTATCGATCATATCGAATCTATTACAACACGATTAGAAATTGAAGAAGTTAAGCGTCCATGGTTACCACCATTACCAGAAAATGTATATCAAGAAGATTTAGTAGAAACAGATTTCAGAAAATTATGGTCAGATGATGCAAAAGAAGTGGAATTAACATTAGGACTTAAAGACGTACCAGAAGAACAATATCAAGGGCCGATGGTATTGCAATTGAAAAAAGCTGGTCACATCGCGTTAATCGGAAGTCCAGGATATGGTAGAACAACGTTCTTACACAACATTATTTTCGATGTTGCAAGACACCATCGTCCTGATCAAGCACACATGTACTTGTTCGATTTCGGTACCAATGGTTTGATGCCAGTCACAGACATACCGCATGTCGCTGATTACTTTACAGTAGATCAAGAAGACAAGATTGCTAAGGCGATACGTATATTTAATGATGAAATTGATCGTCGTAAGAAGATTTTAAGTCAGTATCGTGTCACTAGTATTTCTGAATATCGAAAATTAACTGGTGAAACAATTCCGCATGTCTTTATTCTTATTGATAACTTTGACGCAGTAAAAGATTCACCTTTCCAAGAAGTTTTTGAAAATATGATGATTAAAATGACACGTGAAGGGCTAGCATTAGACATGCAAGTAACCTTAACTGCCTCAAGAGCTAACGCTATGAAAACACCAATGTACATTAATATGAAAACGCGTATCGCCATGTTTTTATATGATAAATCAGAGGTGTCGAACGTAGTAGGACAGCAAAAATTTGCGGTTAAAGATGTAGTGGGTCGAGCATTGTTAAGCAGCGATGACAACGTATCATTCCATATTGGCCAACCATTTAAACATGATGAGACCAAATCATATAATGATCAAATTAATGATGAAGTATCGGCGATGACAGAATTTTATAAAGGTGAAACACCAAGTGATATTCCTATGATGCCAGATGAAATTAAATATGAAGATTACAGAGAATCATTAAGCTTACCGGATATAGTTGCAAATGGTGCTTTACCAATTGGATTAGATTATGAAGGTGTTACACTACAAAAAATTAAATTAACTGAACCAGCAATGATTTCATCAGAAAATCCGAGAGAAATTGCGCATATTGCTGAAATTATGATGAAAGAAATTGACATATTAAATGAAAAATATGCGATTTGTATCGCAGACTCAAGTGGAGAGTTTAAAGCTTATAGGCATCAAGTGGCTAACTTTGCCGAAGAAAGAGAAGACATTAAAGCGATTCATCAACTAATGATTGAAGACTTAAAACAAAGAGAAATGGACGGCCCATTTGAAAAAGATTCACTTTATATTATCAATGATTTTAAAACATTTATTGATTGCACGTATATTCCGGAAGATGATGTTAAAAAGCTTATTACAAAAGGACCAGAACTTGGCTTGAACATTTTATTTGTCGGCATTCATAAAGAATTAATAGATGCTTATGATAAACAGATTGATGTTGCACGTAAAATGATTAACCAATTTAGTATAGGTATTCGTATTTCAGACCAACAATTCTTTAAATTTAGATTTATTCAACGAGAACCTGTTATTAAAGAAAATGAAGCATATATGGTCGCAAACCAAGCTTATCAAAAGATTAGATGGTTTAAATAGCAATGAATTAAATAGGAGGGAGGTATGTTATGAATTTTAATGATATTGAAACAATGGTTAAGTCGAAATTTAAAGATATTAAAAAGCATGCTGAAGAGATTGCGCATGAAATTGAAGTTCGTTCTGGATATTTAAGAAAAGCTGAACAATATAAGCGATTAGAATTTAATTTGAGTTTTGCACTAGATGATATTGAAAGCACAGCAAAGGACGTACAAATTGCAAAATCTAGTGCTAATAAGGACAGTGTAACTGTTAAGGGAAAGGCGCCCAATACGTTATATATTGAAAAAAGAAATTTGATGAAACAAAAGCTTGAAATGTTGGGTGAAGATATCGATAAAAATAAAGAATCCCTCCAAAAAGCTAAGGAAATTGCTGGCGAAAAGGCAAGTGAATATTTTAATAAAGCAATGAATTAATATTGAGGTGAAGATATGGGTGGATATAAAGGTATTAAAGCAGATGGTGGCAAGGTTGATCAAGCGAAACAATTAGCGGCAAAAACAGCTAAAGATATTGAAGCATGTCAAAAGCAAACGCAACAGCTCGCTGAGTATATCGAAGGTAGTGATTGGGAAGGACAGTTCGCCAATAAGGTGAAAGATGTGTTACTCATTATGGCAAAGTTTCAAGAAGAATTAGTACAACCGATGGCTGACCATCAAAAAGCAATTGATAACTTAAGTCAAAATCTAGCGAAATACGATACATTATCAATTAAGCAAGGGCTTGATAGGGTGAACCCATGATGAAAGATGTTAAGCGAATAGATTATTTTTCTTACGAAGAATTAACAATTTTAGGTGGTAGTAAATTGCCTCTCGTAAATTTTGAATTGTTTGATCCATCAAATTTTGAAGAAGCTAAAGCGGCTTTAATTGAAAAGGAATTAGTAACAGAGAATGACAAGTTAACTGATGCAGGTTTTAAAGTGGCTACATTAGTCAGAGAGTATATTAGCGCCATTGTAAATATTCGAATTAATGATATGTATTTTGCACCATTTAGCTATGAAAAAGATGAATATATTTTGTTAAGCCGGTTTAAAAATAATGGGTTTCAAATACGAATTATAAGTAAAGACATTGCATGGTGGTCGATTGTACAATCATATCCTTTATTAATGAGACAAGAAAAGTCCAATGATTGGGACTTTAAACAAATTGACGATGAAACATTGGAGAACTTAAATAATGAAAGTATCGATACGATTGGGCGTGTTTTAGAAATTGAAATATACAATCATCAAGGTGACCCTCAACAAAGTTTATATAACATTTATGAACAAAATGATTTGCTACTCATTCGATACCCATTAAAAGATAAAGTGCTGAATGTTCATATTGGTGTCATTAATACATTTATACGAGAATTATTTGGATTCAATACTGATGAAAATCATATTAATAAGACAGAGGAGTAATGACGTTGAGTGGGAAAATTAGTGTTAAAGCTGAAACGATTGCACATGTTGTAAAAGAATTAGAAAGCATTAGTCAAAAGTATGATGAAATAGCTCAAAACTTTGGAAAAATAGCGCAATTAAATTATTACAGTAGTGAAAAAGCTGCACATTCTATGGAAAATGGCTATAGTAGTGCTGCAACAGTCATTAGTGGTCTCAAAGGTCCACTGAGCACACTCGGTGGTGGCGTCATGAATTCAGCACAAAAGTTCTTTGAAGCAGATGAACATTGGGGTACGGAATTTGCCAAGCTTTACTATAATATTGAGGGATAGGTGCATGACATGACAAAAGATATTGAATATCTAACAGCTGATTATGACAATGAAAAGTCATCTATCCAAAGTGTAATAGATGCAATAGAGGGGCAAGACTTCTTAGATGTAGATACAACAATGGATGATGCGGTAAGCGATGTCAGTTCTTTAGACGAAGATGGCGCAATATCATTAACAAGTAGTGTAGTAGGTCCACAAGGATCTAAATTAATGGGTTATTATCAAAATGAGCTATATGATTATGCATCTCAATTAGATTCGAAAATGAAAGAAATTATTGACACGCCATTTATAGAAGATATAGATAAAGCATTCAAAGGTATAACGAATGTCAAATTGGAAAATATATTAATAAAAAATGGCGGTGGTCATGGTAGAGATACCTATGGGGCTTCTGGGAAAATTGCAAAGGGAGATGCCAAGAAAAGTGACAGCGATGTTTATAGCATCGATGAAATATTAAAATCGGATCAAGAATTTGTAAAAGTAATTGATCAGCATTACAAAGAAATGAAAAAAGAAGATAAGAAACTATCTAAGAGTGATTTTGAAAAAATGATGACTCAAGGTGCTTCTTGTGATTACATGACAGTAGCTGAAGCGGAAGAGCTAGAGGAGCAAAAGAAAAAAGAAGAAGCTATAGAGATTGCAGCACTAGCTGGTATGGTAGTTTTATCTTGTATTAATCCGGTTGCTGGAGCAGTAGCTATTGGTGCTTATTCCGCTTATTCAGCAGCAAATGCAGCCACAGGAAAAAATATTGTAACTGGAAGAAAGCTATCTAAAGAAGAACGCATCATGGAAGGACTTTCACTTATTCCGTTGCCAGGTATGGGCTTCCTCAAAGGTGCTGGGAAAAGTTTAATGAAATTAGGCTTCAAAGGCGGAGAAAAATTTGCAGTTAAAACAGGATTGCAAAAGACAATGCAACAAGCAGTTAGTCGTATTTCACCTAAAATGGGAATGATGAAAAACAGTGTGTTGAATCATTCTCGTAACTTTGCTCAAAATACTCATGTTGGACAAATGCTGAGTAACATGCGTGGTCAAGCAACTCATACTGTTCAACAAAGTAGAAATTGGATTGGACAACAAGCACAAAATGTCAAACGAATAGTGAATAATGGACTTGATAAAGAAATAGCACATCCATTTAAACAACAACTTGCACCAGCGGGAATGGGTGGTATAAAATTTGCTGAAACAACTACTTTGAGAAACATGGGTCAAAACATGAAACGTGCTGTTACACCACAAAATCACGTGACACATGGTCCGAAAGATAGTATGGTGAGAAGTGAAGGTAAACATAGTGTAAGTAGCCATGAAATAAATTCATCAAAATATGTTGAATCACCAAACTACACCAAGGTTAAATATGGAGAGCAATATGCAAGACTTAGACCTAAGAAACTAAAGGCGAATATTGAATACACAACGCCTAATGGTCACATATATCGGACTGATCATAAAGGGCGCATAAAAGAAGTTTATGTAGACAATCTCTCTCTAAAAGATGGAGATCGTAATAACTATGCGCAAAAAACTGTAGGTGGAGAGGATAGATTACCAGACGATGATGGAGGTCATTTAATTGCTAGAATGTTTGGTGGTTCAAAAGACATAGATAACCTTGTGGCACAAAGTAAATTTATTAACCGTCCATTTAAGGAAAATGGTGATTGGTACAATCTTGAGAAAGAGTGGCAAGAGTTCTTAAACTCTGGGAATGAGGTGAAAAATATTAAAATGGAAGTTAAATATAGTGGTAATAGTAAAAGGCCATCTATATTTAAGGTTAGATATGAAATTAATAATAAACGAAATGTTAAAACAATATACAATATATAGAGGTGTTAATATGGGATTTGAAGAAAATTTAAGTAAAATGTACAATGAAATTGCAAATGAGATCAGTGGGATGATACCAGTAGAGTGGGAAAAGGTATATACAATTGCCTACCTAAATGATGAAGGTGGAGAGGTCGTTTTTAATTATACTAAACCAGGTAGCGATGAATTGAATTATTACACGGATATATCTAGAGATTATAATATTTCAGAAGAAATATTTGATGATTTATGGATGAATCTTTATTACTTGTTTATGAATTTAAGGGATTTATTTATAGAAGAAGGTCTTGAACCATGGACATCATGTGAATTTGATTTTACAAGAGAGGGTGATTTGAAAGTATCGTTTGATTATATAGATTGGATTAAATTAGGTTTTGGTCCATCAGGAAAGGAAAACTACTATATGTATAAAAAGTTTGGTGTTTTACCAGAAACGGAATATGAAATTAATAAAGTTAAAGAAATCGAGCAATATATTAAAGAGCAAGAAGAATAAACTATCTTAATGTGAGACTAAACAATAAAGCTTTGTTTAGTCTTTTTTGGCGGTTAAGGAAAAATCAATAGATACCGTAAAGTTGATGTTCATCAAATAATAATATAAAGATAATTTTAGGTTTTTAAACTTTTAATCGAAAAGAATCTAAGTATATAGCTTTAAATACGTAATATGCTATTTAAAAAATAATGTATAGGAGATAGATATGACTACTAAAGAAAATATTGATACTCTTCGAAAGCCAGGTGCACAAGCCTTAAGTTTAATATCATTGTTTTTGATACTTTTTTCATGTCTGACTTTCTTTTTTGGTTTAAATTATGAAAGGTTTCCTAATTATTTAAAGATAACGACAATTATAGAATTAATAATTATTGTAATTAGTTTACTTCAATGGATTAGATTTATAGATTTCGAAAAGGAAAGCGCACAGAAATATAAAAAAATATATGCTCGATTTTTAGTTATTATAAATGTGTTAACTACTATCACTGTAGTATTTGCACTGTGTAACCTTTATTATTTTGCAGCTGTACAAAACCATTATGATTTATTCAATTATTGGTTAATGGGTACGATTTCAATCATAATTAGCTATTTATTATTAGTAATTGGCGGAATGTTTACGTTGTTAAAATTACCTAAAGTAACAAAAAGTTGGGGTGGTAAAACTAAAACACATTTCGGTTTATTATTAACTGCGTTGAGCTTATTTATATATATTGAAAAAATTATCGAATATATATTGGTTCCTAATGTCGTAGAATCCAAGTTTATAATTATTGTAAGTATGTTGGTTATCGCTGGAGCACAATTTGTGGCATTTCAATTTATTATGCAATACAGTAGATTCTATATTTTTGAATTAAACACTGAAGATGATGACTAAATAATTTTATAAATTACTATTGGAGTATACTTATATAAAAAATCAACTTCAACACATTATTTTTTACTCAATGATGTGAAAGAATTTAAGTAGATCGATATTAAAGTAAAAGTTATGGAATATTGAGGTGCGAATATGGAGTTCTTATTATTAATTGTCGTAGCCGGACTGTATTATATTATATATTTAACTGCTGTGATGTATTCTGAAAAAATAGTAGTATTGCCTATAATCATCTATGCCATTGTGTTTGTAGTAATTGGTATCACTTATATTTTTATAGGTGACAGCTATGATCAGTTAACAAATTTCAATGTGATTTTGTATATGGGGAGTTTGTTTTATGCATGGATGGCTTTTAGAAATCTTTGGAACAGACCATTATTATTAAAATATAAGAACATTACAGATAGTTCAAGTGGAATAGTTAATAAATCTGAATATAATTCAGTTGAAAGCTTACGTATAAACATTGAAATAGCTAAGTATAAAGGGATTATTTCTTTGATAGTAGCTATAGTACTAACGGTATTAATGACATTAAAGTCAACACCTCAAATCACTGCAGAAACACGTGACTTAAGTATCTCATTTTTCATACTCAGCTTATTTATCATTATAATATTTGCAGTTTGGGATTTGATTATTAGAGTTAGAAAGGGAACGTTTGCTTTTGTTGTAATAAGGCCAATATTATTTAGTTGCTGGTTATTTATTTTGAATATGATTTTATCAAGATTATTATAATATAAGAAGTTGAATAAATTGTAATGTGAAAAATCATTGAGAATTTCAATTATTGTAACAATAGTTTCAGTTATTTTAGTTTCATTAGTTTATTTAGGTTTAAAATGAGTAATATTATTTTGAAGAAGCATTAATCCACGTAGAAGTGTTGTTTAATGCTTTTTATTTAACGGTAATGAAAATATAGGGGGGATAACATGACTTTCGAAGAAAAACTAAGTCAAATGTACAACGAGATTGCGAATGAGATCAATGGAATGATACCAGTAGACTGGGAAAAGGTATATGCAATGGCATATATAGATGATGGAGGAGGAGAAGTGTTCTACTATTACACAGAACCTGGAAGGAATGAATTATACTACTATACTAGTGTATTAAATAAATATGATATATCGGAATCAGAATTTATGGACTCAGAGTATGAGTTGTATAAACAATTTCAAAAGTTAAGAAATATATTTAAAGAAGAAGGACATGAACCATGGACATCATGCGAATTTGATTTTACAAGAGAAGGTAAATTAAAAGTTTCATTTGATTATATAGATTGGATAAATTCAGAATTTGGTCAAATAGGTCGACAAAATTACTATAAGTATAGAAAATTTGGAATTTTACCAGAAACGGAATATGAAATTAATAAAGTTAAAGAAATCGAGCAATATGTTAAAGAACAAGAAGAAGCTGAACTATAGGGGAGATAATATGACTTTCGAAGAAAAACTAAGTCAAATGTACAACGAGATTGCGAATAAGATTAGTAGCATGATACCGGTAGAATGGGAAAAGGTATATGCAATGGCTTATGTAAATGAAAGAAGCGGAGAAGTGTTCTACAATTATACTGAACCAAGAAGTGATGAATTAGTTTACTATACGAGCGTGTTAAATAATTATAATATATCAAGATCAGAATTTATGGACTCAGTATATGAATTATATAAGCAATTTGATAAACTAAGAGATTTATTTAAAGAAGAGGGACATGAACCATGGACATCATGTGAATTTGACTTTACAAGAGACGGCAAATTGAATGTTTCATTTGATTATATTGATTGGGCGAATTCAGAGTTTGGACAAATGGGAAGAGAACATTATTACATGTATAAAAAATTTGGAATTTGGCCTGAAAAAGAATATGCCATAAATTGGGTTGAAAAAATAAAAAATTATGTTAAAGAGCAAGATGAAGCTGAACTATAGGGGCGATAATATGATTTTCGAAGAAAAACTAAGTCAAATGTACAACGAGATTGCGAATGAGATTGGCAGCATGATACCAGTAGAGTGGGAAAAAGTATATGCAATTGCCTATGTAGATGATCAAGGTGGAGAGGTCATTTTTAATTATACAAAACCAGGTAGCGATGAATTGAATTATTACACATATATCCCTAGAGAGTATAATGTCTCTGAAAAAGTATTTGATGATTTATGGATGGATTTATATAGATTGTTTAAGAAGTTAAGAAATGCATTTAAAGAAGAAGGACATGAACCATGGACATCATGTGAATTTGACTTTACAAGCGAAGGTAAATTAAAAGTTTCATTTGATTATATTGATTGGATAAATACAGAGTTTGATCAATTAGGCCGTGAAAATTATTATATGTATAAAAAATTTGGAGTTATACCAGAAATGGAATACGAAATGGAAGAAGTTAAAGAAATCGAGCAATATATTAAAGAGCAAGAAGAAGCTGAACTATAGGGGCGATAACATGACTTTCGAAGAAAAACTAAGTCAAATGTACAATGAAATTGCAAATGAGATCAGTGGGATGATACCAGTAGAGTGGGAAAAGGTATATACAATTGCCTACCTAGATGATGAAGGTGGAGAAGTCGTTTTTAATTATACTAAACCAGGTAGCGATGAATTGAATTATTACACGGATATATCTAGAGATTATAATATTTCAGAAGAAATATTTGATGATTTATGGATGAATCTTTATTACTTGTTTATGAATTTAAGGGATTTATTTATAGAAGAAGGTCTTGAACCATGGACATCATGTGAATTTGATTTTACAAGAGAGGGTGATTTGAAAGTATCGTTTGATTATATAGATTGGATTAAATTAGGTTTTGGCCCATCTGGAAAGGAAAACTACTATATGTATAAAAAGTTTGGTGTTTTACCAGAAATGGAATATGAAATGGAAGAAATTCGAGAAGTAGAGAAATATGTTAAAGAACAAGAGTAGCATATATGTTATAGAAGGCTGTGCAAAACCAACCTCGTTTTACATTTGACTCAAAGAAGAAGGTAAACGATAAGATTATTTGCAACTTAAAAAGTCTATTAGCTTATCGGTATCCTTACATCATGTATAAATGAGTTTAACTAATTAATAAATCACGATATAAATTTAAAATTGCCATTAATTGAAAAGGTTATTGTAGTGTATTTTATACAGTTGATGCACATAGACTTATTTTTTAAAACTTATATCAAAAAAATATGAGAAAAGTATATACTATTAAAATGTTTTTTACTATAATTATAAATAGTTAAATATTTGGGAATTAAATAAATATATAGGAGGCAATTTTTAGAGATACATAGCAATGTAAAGGTATCAAATAGTTATTGCATAATTTTCAGTAAATAGTTGTAAATTAACACTGAAATAGATGTTTATATTAAGAAGACTTTAATATCATAATTAATCAAAATCTTGCGTCAAACATTTAAACGAATTTTAAGTTTATAACAATTGGTTAAACATTTTTCAAACATTACAATGATAAAGCATATTATCAGTATTGTAGTGTGTGGAAAATGACAGCCATCTAAGGAGAAAAATGATGAAAAGAATATTGGTAGTATTTTTAATGTTAGCAATTGTATTGGCAGGTTGTTCTAATAAAGGTGAAAAGTATCAAAAGGATATTGATAAAGTGTACAAAGAACAGAATCAAATGAATAAAATTGCCTCGAAAGTACAAAACACTATTAAAACAGACATTAAACAAGAAGACAGTAATACACATGTTTATAAAGATGGTAAAGTCATTGTTATTGGTATTCAATTGTATAAAGATCGTGAAAAAATGTATTATTTCGCATATGAAATAAAAGATGGTAAGGCAGAAATCAATAGAGAAATAGATCCAATTAAGTATATGAAAGACCATAAAGCAGATTATGAAGATGAAAATGTAGAAGTGGAAAAAGATTAACGTATGCTTTCTTTAAAACTTTTAACCAGTTTCAAAAAGTAAATGAGCTTTAGCGACAATAGTTTTTAAAATAAACACGATATAAATTTAAACATTTATATATAAGAACACAAACGTAAGTTTGTAAATAATAATAAAGGAGTAAGACAATGGAAAAATCGATCAAAATAATGACAATAATAGGAATTGTTGTTCAGGGTTTAGCAACGGTATTTAGTTTACTATTTATGGTTTTAGCAGCATCAGGTGTAATGACTACAGATGTGTCAACAACAGTTAATGGTGAGGTTGACCCAGTTGATGCAGAAACAGCAGCAGCAATTTTCACTGTATTATTCTTATTCCTATTTATATTTGGAATCATTTCAATTATTTTAGGTGCAATCGGTATGTTTAAAGCATCTAAAAACAAAAAAATGAGTGGTATATTGTTGATTATTGGAGCAGTAATAAGTGGTAACATAATTACATTTGCTTTATGGTTAGTCAGTGGTATTAAACTCCTTACTAATAACAAGCCTAAAGATGAAATAAGCGACTTATCATAAACATCGTAAATTGAAATTTCAAGATTTCTTAAGTAATTATATTTCTGTTAGTTTTTAACAAATTAACCAATTAAATAAAGTGCTCTCTTAGAAGTAGATTTTCAGTCAATAACTGCTTTTAAGAGAGCATTTTGTATTTGATAATGCTCATAGCATCGGATAAAAACCATTGACGAACTTTAAAAAAATACGTTAGACAATGCACTTCTAAATATTAAAGGCATCGACTAACGCATTGTTCAAATAGAGTTAATTATTTTTATAAAATTGATGATGATCATTCAAGTAAGCATAGAATAAACCTATAATGAGTCCGCCTCCAATATAGTTACCGATAAAAGCCGCAGCGATATTCGAAATAGCTGGTATGAAGTGCAATGTATCAACTTGATAAATTAAACCACCCATAAATAAGCAACTGTTGTAGACTACGTGTTCATAACCCATAAAGGCGAATATGGTAACACCGAACATCATGACAAACATTTTTGCGAGTACATCGTCAATTTGCATGGCAATAACTAATGAAATATTGATAAAGAAATTGGCGAATATCGCTTTCATTAATATACTTACAAAACCAGTAGACAACGTTTTATGCTCAATAACTGCTGATAACTGATTTAACATATCTGGCGTCATTACATTTGAAAAACGCATGAAACTAAATAAAATAGCAGCACCTAAAATATTTCCTGCAAAGCACAATAAAAATATTTTCAATACTCTAGTCGGTTTAATTACTTTATAATACAGGCCTACAGTAAAGTACATGAAGTTACTGGTTAGTAGTTCGGAGTTTGTAAATAAAATGAGTACTAACGCAAAACTGAATGTAATGGCGCTGGCCATATTCACAATGCCTGGCGGTAAATCTGGTTCGTGTGTTGCTTTAACTGATAGCACGAAGACCGTAATAATACCGATAATAAATCCTGCCATCATAGCGCGTAATAAATAACGTTTTAAATAAACGCTTTGTAATATATCTTTCGTTCTTATCGTTTCGACTACGTTATTTACCCAGTCGTCTCCATAAAATATTTTATCCCATTTAATATGTTTCTCCTTCACAATGACATCCTCACTTTGCATTTGTTAATCAGAGTATACTATGAATCGCTTTATTTGTGAATAATTTCACAAAATTAATTTTAAAAACTAATATTTTTGAATAACAGCTAGGATTTTTTAACAAATCATTTATTTTAAAATAATTAATCGTCAGTTAGTATCAATGAATAAATACAGATTTTCATACAAAAAAACCTAGTAATGATGCGACGATCATTACTAGGAGATTATGCATCTATTAAGTTGTCGCTTGTTTCGGACGACGTATAACTACATCGATGATGAAACCTATGATTGCCAAAAGAATGAATGGTACAAGCCAAGCTAAATCGATATCTGCTAAAGGTAACATCATAAACCATTTCAAAATAACACCGTGTAATAAGTTGAAACTATTTAGTATTTGTAAAATTGAAATAATCAATGTAATAACAGTTGCGAGTCGATAGGCCCAACTGAATTTGAATGTGCTAAACATGTTAGCAAATGATATCAGTACAAGTGCAATAGACACGGGATATATTAATGTCAACAATGGTACAGCAATTTTTAAAATCATTTCTAAACCAAGTGTTGTAAATAAAAATCCTATGATAGAGAAAACAAGTGCGAATATTTTATAAGAAAACTTAGGCACGTGTTTCTTAGTAAATGTTGCACAAGCGTTGACGAGTCCTATACATGTTGTTAGGCATGCAAGAATAACCGTCATTCCAAATACGAGGTTACCGAACGAACCAAATACGCGTAATGAATTGTATGTCAATATATCAGTACCATCTTTAAAGTTTCCTGGAGCTGTTGACGCACCTACATATGCCAACGCAAAGTAAATCATACCAAGTAATATGGCTGCAATAAGACCTGAAAAGCAGACATACTTTAATATTTTCGTGCGATCTGTGAGGCCTTTAAACTTATAGCCATTGACAATGACTACGGAAAAAGCTAACGCAGCAACAAGATCCATTGTAAAATAGCCTTCCAAACTTCCTGAAATGAAAGGATGTGTTATATATTTATCCTTAGGTGCACTTAGTGCAGATTCAGGGTTGAAAATGACAGCAATACTTAATAGAGCGACCATTAATAGTAATAACGGTGTTAATAATTTACCTAAATTATCAACGATTTTCGATGGATTTAAACTAATCCAGTAAACGATGGCAAAAAAGACTGCTGCGAATATAATTAAAGTCCATTGGTTGTGCACAGGTAAAATGTGTCTTGTACCAATTTCGTACGCGACATTTGCAGCACGTGGAATACCGTAAAATGCTCCGATAGACATGTAAATCACGACAGCAAAAATAAACCCGAACCATGGATGTATACGATTGCCTACACTTTCAACACCTTCATCATAAAATGCAACAACAATAACAGTAATAAAGGGGAGTAATATGCCTGTAAGGGCAAAGCCTAGCATACCAATCCACATATTTTGACCCGCTGTATGGCCAAGCATGGGCGGGAATATTAAATTTCCGGCTCCAAAAAATAGTGAAAATAACATGAGGCCCGAAATAATAACTTGTTTTTTCAATGTAATTTCCTTCCTAAAACTAGATATTCATAATAATTTAAAAAATCTGAAAAATAAAAACGTTCTTACTTTATCTTTAAATGACAATACTATAATTCTATTATTTTATAAAAAAGATTGCAATAATAACGTCTTGCTATTATTGGATAATGACAATTAAAGTGTCGTTTTTATGAATTAAAATAGGTGAAAGTAAGTTGGAAATACGTTGGAGCGTTGTGATTTTTATGAGAAATTGTGTGAGTGAGGACTGCTATTAATAAAAGGTAAACTATGGATGAGTTTATGGTTGTTCCAATAGGTAAATAAGAGATAGCACACTGTACACATAATGATACATGGATGAGTTAATATGTCTGATAGAAAGGCCTAGTCACTCAAATGAATTTAAGTTTATTACGTGATAAATCACAAATCTCTCTCATGTGATAGGTCTCCCATTAAATCATGCTTATATGAAATGTTCACATATTTGTTAGCTTTTCAAGAAATAATATTAAATATCTTTTCATAGTATAGCAATATTAAATAAATGCATTTATAATTTTAACTGTATTTTAAATATTAATCATGAGGTGATAAGATGAATAAAATTTCAAAGTATATTGCAATAGCATCATTATCGGTAGCGGTTACAGTTTCTGCACCACAAACGACAAATTCTACAGCTATTGCCAAAAGTTCTGCTGAAGTTCAACAAACGCAACAAGCTTCTATACCAGCATCACAAAAGGTGAATCTTGGTAATCAAAATATTATGGCAGTGGCTTGGTATCAAAATTCAGCTGAAGCAAAAGCATTATATTTACAAGGTTATAACAGTGCAAAGACTCAGTTAGATAAAGAGATTAAAAAGAATAAAGGTAAACATAAGTTAGCTATTGCTTTGGATTTAGATGAAACAGTTTTAGATAATTCTCCATATCAAGGCTATGCATCAATACATAATAAACCTTTCCCAGAAGGTTGGCATGAATGGGTACAAGCTGCTAAAGCTAAACCTGTCTATGGCGCAAAAGAATTCTTGAAATATGCTGACAAAAAAGGTGTCGATATCTACTATATTTCTGATAGAGATAAAGAAAAAGATTTAAAGGCAACACAAAAGAACTTAAAACAACAAGGTATCCCTCAAGCTAAGAAGAGTCATATTTTACTAAAAGGTAAAGATGATAAGAGTAAAGAATCACGCAGACAAATGGTTCAAAAGGATCATAAACTTGTCATGCTATTTGGAGATAATTTATTAGACTTTACAGATCCAAAAGAAGCTACAGCTGAATCTCGTGAAGCATTAATTGAAAAGCATAAAGACGATTTCGGTAAGAAATATATCATTTTCCCTAATCCAATGTATGGTAGCTGGGAAGCTACAATTTACAACAATAACTATAAAGCAAGTGACAAAGCAAAAGATAAATTACGTAAAAATGCTATTAAGCAATTCGATCCTAAAACAGGCGAAATTAAATAATATATGAATTGGACGTCTACATGTACTTAAAGGTATATGTAGGCGTTTTTAAATTGACTCTTAATTTTAAATGTACCGTACACAAATAATAGACAATTAATTGCATTTTCCATAAATTTGCTTTTAATATAAAAAGTTCGGGTATAATGAAGGATAAGTGTATGTATAACATTACAAAGCGCAACACGGCGTACGGGCATCTAAGAATATAAACAATGTTTAAATCATAGTAGTAGGGAGAGAAATGCATGTTTTTAGCTTGGAATGAAATACGGCGCAACAAATTGAAGTTTGGACTAATTATTGGTGTGTTAACGATGATTAGTTACTTGCTATTTTTATTATCTGGATTGGCGAATGGTCTTATCAATATGAATAAAGAAGGTATTGATAAGTGGCAAGCAGATGCCATTGTTCTAAATAAAGATTCCAATCAAACTGTGCAACAATCTGTTTTTAACAAGAAAGATATTGAAAATAAATACAAGAAGCAAGCTACTTTGAAGCAAACAGGGGAAATTGTGTCTAATGGCCATCAAAAAGACAATGTTTTAGTGTTCGGTGTTGAAAAGTCATCATTTTTAGTTCCGAGATTAATAGAAGGGCATAAAGCGACTAAAGATAATGAAGTGTTAGCTGATGAAACACTTAAAAATAAAGGATTTAAAATCGATGACACATTAACACTATCTCAATCAGATGAAAAATTGCATATCGTAGGTTTTACAGAAAGTGCAAAATATAATGCGTCACCAGTCATTTTCACGAATGACGCTACCATTGCCAAAATCAATCCTAGATTGACTGGAGATAAAATCAATGCAGTTGTTGTGCGTGATACAAATTGGAAAGACAAAAAATTAAACCAAGAGCTTGAAGCGGTAAGTATTAATGACTTTATTGAAAATTTACCAGGTTATAAACCACAGAACTTAACATTAAACTTTATGATTTCATTCTTATTTGTCATTTCAGCTACAGTTATAGGCATTTTCTTATATGTCATGACATTACAAAAAACAAGTTTATTTGGCATATTAAAGGCTCAAGGATTTACGAATGGCTATTTAGCGAACGTAGTTATTTCGCAGACGCTCATATTAGCATTATTTGGTACGGCATTTGGCTTACTGTTAACAGGCGTTACAGGTGCATTTTTACCTGATGCAGTACCTGTCAAATTCGATGTACTAACATTACTCGTATTTGCAATTGTGTTAATGATTGTCTCTGTATTAGGAAGTTTATTCTCCATTTTAACAATTAGAAAAATAGATCCGTTAAAGGCGATTGGGTAGGAGGTGTAGCAAATGTTGAAATTTGAAAATGTAACAAAGTCATTTAAAGATGGGAATCGTAACATTGAAGCGGTTAAAGATACAAATTTTGAGATAAATAAAGGTGATATTATAGCATTGGTTGGACCTTCTGGCTCTGGTAAAAGTACATTTCTAACTATGGCAGGTGCTTTACAAACGCCGACATCTGGGCGCATTTTAATCAATAACCAAGATATTACGACAATGAAGCAAAAAGCATTGGCAAAAGTTAGAATGTCTGAGATAGGTTTTATTTTACAAGCTACAAATCTTGTGCCATTTTTAACGGTAAAGCAACAATTTACATTATTGAAAAAGAAAAATAAGAATGTTATGTCTAATGAAGACTATCAGCAACTTATGTCACAATTAGGGCTAACATCATTGCTTAATAAGTTACCATCAGAAATTTCAGGTGGTCAGAAACAACGTGTGGCCATAGCCAAAGCGTTGTATACGAATCCGTCGATTATTTTAGCGGATGAACCTACCGCGGCGTTAGATACTGAAAATGCGATTGAAGTCATTAAAATTTTACGTGATCAAGCCAAACAAAGAAAGAAAGCATGTATTATTGTTACACATGATGAACGACTTAAAGCATATTGTGATCGTTCATATCATATGAAAGATGGCGTCCTTAATCTTGAAAATGAAACAGTAGAATAGTTTTATTAAGCCGGTACATCATGTGCCGGTATTTTTATGTTTATGTATTATTTGAATAAACTTTCACATTCAATTAATAATTATTATTATCGAAAATTAGAAATATTCCGTGAAATATAATATTTTTTGTAGTAAAATGGCCTCTAAGTATTCAATATTTAAATATGGGGATTGAATATAAAATTATCGTAATGGGGGTCAATGGTTATGGATTTATTGATAGGTACTTTATTTTTATTTTTGGTCTTAGTGATTTTTACATTATTTACATATAAAGCACCTAATGGTATGCGTGCCATGGGAGCATTAGCTAATGCAGCAATCGCAACATTTTTAGTAGAAGCATTTAATAAATATGTTGGTGGCGAAGTATTCGGTATTAAATTTTTAGAAGAGCTAGGAGACGCTGCGGGAGGTCTAGGTGGTGTCGCTGCCGCTGGATTAACAGCATTAGCTATCGGTGTGTCACCAGTATATGCATTAGTTATAGCAGCCGCGTGCGGTGGTATGGATTTATTACCAGGTTTCTTTGCGGGTTATATGATTGGATATGTGATGAAATATACAGAGAAATATGTGCCGGATGGTGTCGACTTAATTGGATCGATTGTCATCTTAGCGCCATTAGCTCGTCTTATTGCAGTATTATTAACGCCAGTAGTGAATAGTACATTGATTCGAATTGGTGATATTATCCAAAGTAGTACGAATACGAATCCAATTATCATGGGTATCATTTTAGGTGGTATTATCACGGTTGTCGGCACAGCGCCATTGAGTTCAATGGCATTGACAGCATTATTAGGTTTAACGGGTGTACCTATGGCTATTGGTGCCATGGCAGCATTTAGTTCGGCATTTATGAATGGGACGCTATTCCATCGCTTAAAATTAGGTGATCGTAAGTCTACGATTGCAGTAAGTATTGAACCTTTATCACAAGCAGATATTGTATCAGCCAATCCAATTCCAATCTATATTACAAATTTCTTTGGTGGTGCGATTGCTGGTTTAATTATTGCTATGTCAGGTTTAATTAACGATGCGACAGGTACAGCTACACCGATTGCAGGATTTTTAGTTATGTTTGGATTTAATCATCCGACGACAATTGTGATTTATGGTGTAGTAATGGCGATTGTAGGTGCGCTTGCAGGTTATCTTGGTTCAATCGTATTTAAAAAATATCCAATTGTTACTAAGCAAGACATGATTAATCGAGGTGCAGTAGACGCATAACATCATCATATTGAATAGTAAAAACAAATAAAACATAGTAACGTGATTCAGTCGATGTAACAGTCGATAATGAGTCACGTTTTTTTATAGAAAAATATAAGACATAAAAATGTCATAATTTATAGTCGACAAATATCATACTGTATAAACATATATCATTTTCTCAAGTGCCTTTTACGCGATGGAATGAACTAACTTTTTACGAAATTATGCGTATTTTATAAACAAATATCATTGATATAACGGTAAATGTAAGCGTTTACAACAGAAATAACTGCATGCTACGATATTTTTGTAAATTCACTGATTCAAGTATTTTAAGTCAATATGAGGAGGGATGTTATGAGCGATTCTGAGAAAGAAATTTTAAAAAGAATTAAAGATAATCCGTTTATTTCACAACGTGAACTTGCTGAGGCAATTGGATTATCTAGACCCAGCGTAGCAAACATTATTTCAGGATTAATACAAAAGGAATATGTTATGGGAAAGGCATATGTTTTAAATGAAGATTATCCTATTGTTTGTATTGGCGCAGCGAATGTAGATCGTAAGTTTTATGTGCATAAGGATTTAGTTGCAGAAACATCAAATCCTGTAACGTCAACACGCTCTATTGGTGGCGTAGCAAGAAATATTGCTGAGAACTTAGGTAGGCTTGGCGAAACGGTCGCTTTTTTATCTGCTAGTGGACAAGATAGTGAATGGGAAATGATTAAACGATTGTCCACACCATTTATGAATTTGGATCATGTTCAACAATTTGAAAATGCGAGTACAGGTTCATATACAGCTTTAATTAGTAAAGAAGGCGACATGACATATGGCTTAGCAGATATGGAAGTGTTTGACTACATTACGCCTGAATTTTTAATTAAGCGTTCACACTTATTGAAAAAGGCTAAGTGCATTATTGTCGATTTGAATTTAGGCAAAGAGGCATTAAACTTCTTATGTGCCTATACCACGAAACATCAAATCAAATTAGTTATCACCACGGTTTCTTCCCCAAAAATGAAAAATATGCCTGATTCATTACATGCTATTGATTGGATTATCACGAATAAAGATGAAACAGAAACATACTTAAATTTAAAAATAGAATCTACTGATGATTTAAAAATAGCTGCTAAACGCTGGAATGATTTAGGTGTTAAAAATGTTATTGTGACAAATGGCGTGAAAGAACTCATTTATCGAAGTGGTGAGGAAGAAATCATCAAGTCAGTTATGCCATCAAATAGTGTGAAAGATGTTACAGGTGCAGGTGATTCATTCTGTGCTGCAGTAGTGTATAGCTGGTTAAATGGGATGCCTACTGAAGATATATTAATTGCTGGTATGGTTAACGCAAAGAAAACGATAGAAACGAAATATACAGTTAGGCAAAACCTAGATCAACAGCAACTTTATCACGATATGGAGGATTATAAAAATGGCAAATTTACAAAAGTATATTGAATATTCTCGAGAAGTTCAGCAAGCACGGGAGAACAATCAACCGATTGTAGCATTAGAATCAACAATTATTTCGCATGGTATGCCGTACCCACAAAATGTTGAAATGGCAACAACGGTAGAGCAAATTATCAGAAATAATGGTGCCATTCCAGCAACCATAGCCATTATAGAGGGCAAAATTAAAATTGGTTTAGAAAGTGAAGATTTAGAAATACTTGCAACTAATAAAGACGTTGCTAAAGTGTCTAGAAGGGATTTAGCAGAAATTGTTGCTATGAAGCGTATTGGTGCTACTACTGTAGCGACGACGATGATATGTGCTGCAATGGCTGGTATTCAATTTTTTGTTACTGGAGGTATTGGGGGTGTCCATAAAGGTGCAGAACATACGATGGATATTTCAGCAGACTTAGAAGAACTGTCTAAAACAAATGTCACTGTTATCTGTGCAGGTGCCAAATCAATTTTAGACTTACCTAAGACAATGGAGTATTTAGAAACAAAAGGCGTTCCAGTTATTGGATATCAAACGAATGAATTGCCAGCATTCTTCACTCGCGAAAGCGGTGTTAAGTTAACAAGTTCGGTTGAAACGCCAGAACGACTTGCTGACATTCATTTAACAAAACAGCAGTTAAATCTTGAAGGTGGCATTGTTGTTGCTAATCCAATTCCATATGAGCATGCCTTATCAAAAGCATATATTGAGGCAATCATAAATGAAGCTGTTGTTGAAGCCGAAAACCAAGGTATTAAAGGTAAGGACGCCACACCGTTCTTGTTAGGGAAAATTGTAGAAAAAACGAATGGTAAAAGTTTAGCAGCAAATATAAAACTTGTTGAAAACAATGCGGCGTTGGGTGCTAAAATTGCTGTCGCTGTTAATAAATTATTGTAGGTGATGATACATGAATATTTTATTCGCTATCACAGGGATAGCATTTGCACTATTTGTTGCGTTTTTATTCAGTTTTGATCGTAAAAACATAGACTTCAAAAAGACGTTAATAATGATATTTATTCAAGTGTTGATTGTGTTATTTATGATGAACACAACGATTGGTTTAACAATCTTAACTGCATTAGGTTCATTTTTTGAAGGGTTAATAAATGTTAGTAAAGCAGGTATAAACTTTGTTTTTGGAGATATACAAAATAAAAATGGCTTTACATTCTTTTTAAATGTGTTGCTGCCATTAGTGTTCATTTCTGTATTAATAGGCATTTTTAATTATATTAAGGTATTACCATTTATTATCAAATATGTAGGTATTGCTATTAATAAAATAACGAGAATGGGGCGTTTAGAAAGTTACTTTGCTATTTCGACAGCGATGTTTGGACAGCCAGAAGTGTACTTAACTATAAAAGACATTATACCAAAGTTGTCTAGAGCAAAATTATATACAATTGCGACATCTGGTATGAGTGCTGTTAGTATGGCAATGTTGGGTTCATATATGCAGATGATTGAGCCTAAGTTCGTAGTTACAGCAGTAATGTTAAATATTTTTAGTGCGCTTATCATCGCCAGTGTAATCAATCCCTATAAATCTGATGATACTGATGTTGAAATTGATAACTTAACGAAATCCACAGAAACTAAAACATTGAATGGAAAAACAGGAAAACCTAAGAAAGTTGCCTTTTTCCAAATGATTGGTGATAGTGCAATGGATGGGTTTAAAATCGCTGTTGTAGTAGCCGTAATGTTGTTAGCATTTATTTCACTAATGGAAGCAATTAATATCATGTTTGGTAGTGTTGGTTTGAACTTTAAACAGCTTATTGGCTATGTGTTTGCACCAATCGCATTCTTAATGGGGATTCCATGGAGCGAAGCTGTTCCAGCTGGCTCTTTAATGGCGACTAAATTAATTACAAATGAGTTTGTAGCAATGCTTGATTTTAAAAATGTCCTGGGTGATGTATCTGCTCGAACACAAGGTATCATTTCAGTTTACTTAGTAAGCTTCGCTAATTTTGGTACGGTTGGTATCATCGTAGGTTCAATTAAAGGCATTAGTGATAAACAAGGAGAAAAAGTTGCATCCTTTGCAATGAGGCTGTTACTTGGTTCAACTCTAGCTTCAATCATTTCAGGATCAATCATTGGCCTAGTATTGTAAATTAATCGAAGTATCTAAATTAAATTTATAACAACATCAAAACCCCATCACCAAGTTGGCGCAACAGCGCATCATAACTTAGTGATGGGGTTTTATCATAACAATCTACTTTTTCGTAGCCGTTTTTGAAATGTATGTTGATGGTTTATCTTTTTCAAAAATTGTTAATCCCGTTATATCTTTTTTATGTTTTGAAGGGACAATGAAGCTAAGTATATAAGCAAAGACAAAAGCAACTGTAAATGAAATGGTAGATACATAGAAAGGTGAGTTACCTTTGCCAACACCATTATAGACGTAAGCAAAGATGATACCCAATATTAATCCACAAATAACACCGAATGTATTCGTACGTTTAGTGAAAATACCAACTGCAAATATACCAGCCAATGGAACGCCGAATAATCCAGTTACAAACAAGAATAAATCCCATAAGTCATTTGAATTAGAAGCAATTAAGTATAGTGACATTCCAAAACCGAAAATACCTGCAATGATGATGACCAAACGAGCAAAGTTAACTTCGTGTCGCTCGCTACCTTTTCCGAAGAAGCGTTGCTTAATGTCGATTGAAATACAAGCAGATATAGAATTTAAACTAGATGAAATGGTAGACTGTGCAGCTGCGAAAATACCTGCAATAAGTAATCCTGCTACAAATGGTGGCATCTCAGTCAAAATGAAATATGGCACTACAGATGATGTATTGAAGCCTTTTGGCAAAACAGCTTCATGTGCATAAAATGAATACAACATTGTACCCATACCATAAAATAAAGGTGCTGAAATTAAAGCTAGGATACCATTTGTCCATAACGATTTATTTGTTTCTTTTAAACTATCAGAAGCTTGATAACGCTGCACGACGTCTTGACTCGCTGTGTATTGATACAAGTTGTTGAAAATATTTCCTAGGAAAATAATTGGAATGGCAGCTGCTGCAGTATTTAGTTTCCAATTGTCTGCACTAATTAATTTTTTGTGCTCAATCGCATCTGCAAAGACAGTGCCAAAACCGCCTTTGATATTCATAACACCAAGAATGATGATAACTAAAGCGCCGCCTAATAGAATGACGCCTTGAATGAAATCACTCCAAACCACACCTTCGAAACCACCTAAAAATGTATATAAAATACATAGTAAACCAACGAGTGATGCAACGATATAAGGATTCATGTCTGATACAGATGTAATCGCTAATGTTGGTAAGTAGATAACGATTGCTACACGCCCTAGATGATAAACTACAAATAGTAAAGAGCCAATGACACGAATGCTAGGTCCGAAACGTGCTTCTAGATATTCATATGCAGATGTTACCTTTAACTTTTTAAAGAATGGAACATAGAAATAAATGAGTAATGGAATAATTGCTACGATAGCGATGTTACCTGCAATATATGACCAATCTGTTAAAAATGCTTTCTCTGGTGTAGACATAAACGTAATTGCACTTAATGTAGTGGCATAAATTGAAAAGCCAACTACCCAAGATGGCAAGCGACCACTTGCGGTAAAGAAACTATTCGTACTTTGGCTCGCGCGCTTGGTAAAATAAACGCCAATGAACAACATAGCTAGTAGATAAATGATAACGGCAACCCAGTTTAGTGTGCCAAATCCAACTTCTTTCATGGGCAACATCCCCTTTACAATGTATTGATTCTTTGATGTCTATAAATCGTATTTTGCAATGAGTTGATCTAATGTTTGTCGATGTGCTTCGTTAAAAGGTTTGAAAGGTCTTTTCGGTAATCCTGCATCAATGCCACGATGACGTAATATTTCTTTCAATGTTGGATAAATCCCCATTGATAACACTGTTTCGATAATGTCGTTTGAATCATGTTGTAGTTGGTAAGCTTCTTGAATTTGACCTTGTCTTGCTAAGTCGAAGATTTTTCTAGCGCGGCGACCATTAACGTTATATGTAGAACCAATTGCACCATCTACGCCAGAAATCGTAGCTTGAACTAACATTTCATCAAAGCCAGATAAGATTAATTTGTCTGGGAATGCTTTTCTAATACGTTCTAGTAGGAAGAAGTTTGGCGCTGTATATTTAACACCAACAATTTTTTCGTGATTAAAAAGCTCGCTGAATTGTTCAATAGAAATATTCACACCTGTTAAATCTGGTATTGCATAAATAATCATATTGTTCTGTGTTGCTTCGATAATATCGAAATAGTAATCTCTAATTTCTTCAAAAGTAAATGGATAGTAGAATGGTGTTACGGCAGAAAGTGCATCATAACCGAGTTCTGTGGCATATTTTCCGAGTTCAATGGCTTCATTTAAATCTAACGAACCTACTTGAGCAATCAATTTCACCTTATCCCCAACTGCCTCTTTGGCAACCTTGAAAACTTGCTTCTTCTGTTCTGTATTTAATAAAAAGTTTTCGCCTGAGCTACCATTTACATAAAGACCGTCTAATTCTTCATTTTCAATGGCATTTTGAGCAATTTGTTTAAGTCCTTGTTCATTTACTTGACCATTTTCATCAAAAGGAACGAGTAACGCTGCATATAAACCTTTTAAATCTTTGTTCATTATGAAGTCCCTCCAAAAATCATTTGATAATATAGTTTACAGCTATAATTGTAAACGCTATCATAAAATGTAACAATATCTTTTTGAAAATTGTAGTCATATTTATGTATAATTAATGAAAATATTTTTCAAAATCAATAGAAATGGAGTGAGTAAGGTGTATTACATCGCAATCGATATTGGAGGCACTCAAATTAAATCGGCAGTTATTGATAAGCAATTGAACATGTTTGACTATCAACAAATACCAACGCCGGACAATAAAAGTGAGCTTATTACTGACAAAGTATATGAGATTGTAACAGGATATATGAAGCAATATCATTTGATTCAACCTGTCATAGGTATTTCATCAGCAGGCGTTGTTGATGAACAAAAAGGCGAAATTGTATACGCAGGGCCAACCATTCCGAATTATAAAGGTACTAATTTTAAGCGATTATTAAAATCCCTGTCTCCTTATGTCAAAGTAAAAAATGATGTAAACGCTGCATTACTAGGCGAATTGAAATTACATCAATATCAAGCAGAACGGATCTTTTGTATGACGCTTGGTACTGGCATTGGGGGTGCGTACAAAAATAATCAAGGCCATATTGATAATGGTGAACTTCATAAGGCAAATGAAGTTGAGTATTTATTGTATCGTCCAACTGAAAATACAACGTTTGAGCAACGTGCTGCAACGAGTGCATTGAAAAAGCGCATGATTGATGGAGGATTTACGAGAAGCACACATGTGCCAGTATTGTTTGAAGCAGCTGAAGAAGGTGATGATATTGCAAAACAAATATTGAATGAGTGGGCAGAAGATGTAGCAGAAGGGATTGCCCAAATACAAGTCATGTATGATCCAGGGCTTATATTAATTGGTGGCGGTATATCTGAACAAGGAGACAATCTCATTAAATATATCGAGCCGAAAGTTGCACACTATTTACCAAAAGACTATGTTTATGCACCGATACAAACGACTAAGAGTAAAAATGATGCAGCATTATATGGCTGTTTGCAATGATGGTTGAAAGAAGGAGTCATTCTAAAATAGAATTTGAAACCGATATGAGAGATGAGAGCTGTTGTTAGTTCCACACATCACACTCTATCTAGGACCAATCTAAACTATATCAACCAACAGTGTGCCACTGGCATATTAAATTGAAGACGCTTGAACGTATAGATCTCAAAAATGTAAAAAAGTATTTGGCATTGAAATTAAAAAAGCACCTAGCAACTTGTTGGGACAATCACGATGATTGTTTACAGTTGCAGGTGGATTTGAATATACTACTAGTTATTTGTTGTCTAGGATAATAGATTTAGTATGTTGATAAGTTTGACTCAGATTTGTATTTTCTAATAAATGATAACTCACGATATCGATTAAAAAGAGTGTCGCAATTTGTGTGTTGATAAATTGATGGTCGGTATTACGCGATTGATCCGTTGTTAAAAGTACTAAATCTGCACAATCTGTAAGTTTACTACCTTCGAAATTTGTGATGGCAACGACATATGCACCATGAGATTTGGCGACTTCCGCTGCTGAAATTAATTCCGAAGTATTACCACTATTTGACATAGCAATAAACATGTCCGAATGAGATAGTAGAGATGCCGATATTTTCATTAAATGTGAATCGGTAGTAACATTACCTTTTAGCCCCATACGAATCATACGATAATAAAATTCAGTCGCTGATAAACCAGAGCTACCTAGTCCAGCAAAGAGTATATGTCGACTTGATTGAAGTTTGTCGATAAAGGTTTGGATAATGTCGTTATCAATAAATTCACCAGTTTGTTGAATGATTTGTTGATGATATTTATGAATTCTTTGAATGATTGGGCTATTTTCAATAACTGTCTCTGTCATTTCTTGTTGAATATTAAATTTTAAATCTTGGAAATTCTCATAATCCAGCTTATGACTAAAGCGTGTCATCGTTGCTGGTGATGTACCAATCGCATGGGCTAAGGAGTTAATCGTTGAAAAGGCATCGCTATAACCATTTTGTCTTATATAATTGACGATGCGTTTATCAGTTTTTGTAAATAAATGTTGATAACGTTGAACACGATTCTCAAATTTCATTGTGTCACCCCTTCATCTTAATGATTACTATTATATATGAAAAATATTTTCAAGATAGTAAAAAGCATTGATAAAAATTATCTTAATGATATATTGTAAATGACTTTACGTGAAAAAACGACTTATGGAGTGAGGAATAATGTTACCACATGGATTAATAGTATCTTGTCAGGCACTACCAGATGAACCATTACATTCATCTTTTATTATGTCGAAAATGGCATTAGCTGCGTATGAAGGTGGTGCTGTTGGTATTCGCGCAAATACTAAGGAAGACATTTTAGCAATTAAAGAAACGGTAGATTTACCAGTTATTGGCATTGTGAAACGTGACTATGATCACTCAGATGTTTTCATTACTGCAACGTCAAAAGAAGTTGATGAACTGATAGAAAGCCAATGTGAAGTCATTGCATTGGATGCAACGTTACAGCAACGTCCGAAAGAAACGTTAGACGAATTAGTATCATATATTAGAACACATGCACCTAACGTTGAAATCATGGCTGATATCGCGACCGTTGAAGAAGCTAAAAATGCGGCACGACTTGGCTTTGATTATATTGGCACGACGTTACATGGCTATACTAGTTATACGCAAGGACAATTACTTTATCAAAATGACTTCCAATTTCTAAAAGATGTACTTCAAAGTGTCGATGCAAAAGTTATTGCGGAAGGTAATGTCATTACACCGGATATGTATAAACGCGTGATGGACTTAGGCGTTCATTGTTCAGTCGTTGGTGGTGCGATAACACGACCAAAAGAAATTACGAAACGTTTTGTTCAAGTTATGGAAGATTAAATGATAACGATAAAAAACGAGATGACCATCATTAATTAAAGGTACCTAATTATCTTAGGTGACTCAATGAATGTAATGGGTTCATCTCGTTTTGTTTGTTTATGATAGTGATTTTATTTTTAATTTGAATTATCCAAAAATAAGTAAAGCGACGGGGATAGTGATTAATAGCGACAATGCCACGCGTAAAAACCAAATGATGATGAGTTTCCAGACAGGTATTTTAATTTCAGTTGCTAGTATACATGGCACTAATGCTGAGAAAAAGATAATGGCTGATACGCTTACTACACCGACGACAAATTTAGTACTCATTGCAGCTTTAGTTACTAACAAAGATGGTAGAAACATTTCTACAATAGAAATCGCTGAAGCTTTTGCAAGTACAGCCTGATCAGCGATTGGGAAAATATAAATAAATGGATAGAATATATAACCAAGCCAATCAATAAATGGTGTATAGTTCGCTACAATCAGTCCTAAAAAACCAATCGATAATATAGAAGGCAAAATACCAACAGTCATTTCTAAACCGTCTTTCAAATTGTCCCAAACGTTCTTCACGAGGGATGGTGTTAATGCATTTTGTTTCATCGCCTCTGCATATGCAGTTTTCAGTCTGCTTCCTTCAATAGCAACTTCTTGTTCTCCTTCTTGTCCGTTATAATATTCTGTTGATTCATTGATGATTGGCGGTAGCCATGCAGTAATTGCAGTCACGACAAATGTGATGACTAAAGTTATCCAAAAGTATAAATTCCAATGCGGCATTAATCCTAAAGTTTTAGCAACGATAATCATAAAAGTTGCTGAAACTGTTGAAAAGCCAGTCGCAATAATCGTGGCTTCTCGTTTGTTGTACATCCCTTGCTTATAGACACGATTAGTAATCAATAATCCTAAGGAATAACTGCCGACAAACGAAGCCACTGCATCGACAGCGGATTTACCTGGTGTTTTAAAAATAGGTCTCATAATTGGCTCCATATAAACACCGACAAATTCTAACAAGCCATAGCCTACTAATAAAGAAAGCGCAATTGCACCTACTGGAATTAAGATACTTAATGGCATCATTAATTTTTCAAACAAAAACGGACCATAGTTAGCTTTAAATAGTATTGATGGACCGATTTTAAATACATACATTATACCGATCATTGCACCTGCAACTTTAAATAATGTAATGACCAAGTTTGTGATTGAAGTCATAAAAGTACGTCTCACTATTGGTAACGCTGTACCAATTAAAATCATAATCAGTGCAACATAGGGCATAAGAGGACCTATGATTGAGCGAATGGCTAGATGAACATGATCGACGAAAATAGTGTTGTTATCATTAATCGTAAAAGGAATAAAGAAACATAGTATGCCCACTAAACTATAGACAAAAAAACGCCATGCACTTGGTTGTTGTGCATTAGAATGATATTGATTCATTAAAGCAACCCCTTTGTTTAAATGAATACACAAAACTGTATGATGCATCTTCCCCTTAATGAGATGAATCATTATTTTAATTTAGAAAAATCTGAAAACTTACTATAATTGTATAGTTTGAATTATTTTCAGACCAATACAAATTAACTAATTATATATAGATTGAAACTATATAGCTTAATAAATTATTTATCTTAAATGTTGTTGTGTTGATTCAACGCCACAACTAAAAGTATTTATAAATTATTTGATGATACAGATATTTGTAAATGATTAGTATCGATTTAATATCGTATTATTAAATTTTTATTAATTTTGTAGTCTTAATCAAAAAATAATATATGTCATGTTATATTGAAGGTGCAGTTGTTTTTCATTCTCAAGAGGGGGTCAAAAAAATACTTTTGAGGTGATTATATGTTACGAGGACAAGAAGAAAGAAAGTATAGTATTAGAAAGTATTCAATAGGCGTGGTGTCAGTGTTAGCGGCTACAATGTTTATTGTTTCATCACATGAAGCACAAGCCTCGGAAAAAACACTAACGTCTAATGCAGCGGCACAAAAAGAAACATTAAATCAACCGGGAGAACAAGGGAATGCGATAACGTCACATCAAATGCAGTCAGGAAAGCAATTAGACGATATGCATAAAGAGAATGGTAAAAGTGGAACAGTGACAGAAGGTAAAGATACGCTTCAATCATCGAAGCATCAATCAACACAAAATAGTAAAACAATCAGAACGCAAAATGATGATCAAGTAAAGCAAGATTCTGAACGACAAGGTTCTAAACAGTCGCACCAAAATAATGCGACTAACAAAACTGAACGCCAAAATGATCAGGTTCAAAATACCCGTCATGCTGAACGTAATGGATCACAATCGACAACGTCACAATCGAATGATGTTGATAAATCACAACCATCCATTCCGGCACAAAAGGTAATACCAAATCATGATAAAGCAGCACCAACTTCAACAACACCCCCATCTAATGATAAAACTGCACCTAAATCAACAAAAGCACAAGATGCAACCACGGACAAACATCCAAATCAACAAGATACACATCAACCCGCACATCAAATCATAGATGCAAAGCAAGATGATACTGTTCGCCAAAGTGAACAGAAACCACAAGTTGGTGATTTAAGTAAACGTATCGATGGTCAAAAATCCCCAGAGAAACCGACAGATAAAAATACTGATAATAAACAACTAATCAAAGATGCGCTTCAAGCGCCTAAAACACGTTCGACTACAAATGCAGCAGCAGATGCTAAAAAGATTCGACCACTTAAAGCGAATCAAGTACAACCACTTAACAAATATCCAGTTGTTTTTGTACATGGATTTTTAGGATTAGTAGGCGATAATGCACCTGCTTTATACCCAAATTATTGGGGTGGGAATAAATTTAAAGTTATCGAAGAATTGAGAAAGCAAGGCTATAATGTACATCAAGCAAGTGTTAGTGCATTTGGTAGCAACTATGATCGTGCTGTAGAACTTTATTATTACATCAAAGGTGGTCGCGTAGATTATGGTGCAGCACATGCAGCTAAATACGGACATGAGCGCTATGGTAAGACATATAAAGGAATCATGCCTAATTGGGAACCTGGTAAAAAGGTACATCTTGTAGGGCATAGTATGGGTGGTCAAACAATTCGTTTAATGGAAGAGTTTTTAAGAAATGGTAACAAAGAAGAAATTGCCTATCATAAAGCGCATGGTGGAGAAATATCACCATTATTCACTGGTGGTCATAACAATATGGTTGCATCAATCACAACATTAGCAACACCACATAATGGTTCACAAGCAGCTGATAAGTTTGGAAATACAGAAGCTGTTAGAAAAATCATGTTCGCTTTAAATCGATTTATGGGTAACAAGTATTCGAATATCGATTTAGGGTTAACGCAATGGGGCTTTAAACAATTACCAAATGAGAGTTACATTGACTATATAAAACGCGTTAGTAAAAGCAAAATTTGGACATCAGACGACAATGCTGCCTATGATTTAACGTTAGATGGCTCTGCAAAATTGAACAACATGACAAGTATGAATCCAAATATTACGTACACGACTTATACAGGTGTATCATCTCATACTGGTCCATTAGGTTATGAAAATCCTGATTTAGGTACATTTTTCTTAATGGATACAACGAGTAGAATTATTGGGCATGATGCAAGAGAAGAATGGCGTAAAAATGATGGTGTCGTACCAGTGATTTCGTCATTACATCCGTCTAATCAACCATTTGTTAATGTTACGAATGATGAACCTGCCACACGAAGAGGTATCTGGCAAGTTAAACCAATCATACAAGGATGGGATCATGTCGATTTTATCGGTGTAGATTTCCTAGATTTCAAGCGTAAAGGTGCAGAACTCGCCAACTTCTATACAGGTATTATAAATGACTTGTTGCGTGTTGAAGCAACTGAAGGTAAAGGTACACAATTGAAAGCAAGTTAAATTCATTTTCGTAATTGAATATGCTATGTATTTCGTGCTACTAACATGGCACAGCAGATATAAGTAGCATCACAGTGTTGAATTTAAAAATAGTAAAGTGAAATAAAGCGCCTGTCTCATTAGCGAAAACTAAAGGGACAGGCGTATCTGTTTATGAGCTTAATAAATTGTATGAATAATATGGTTGATTGAATAACTGTTTATCATGATGATAAATTGGATTTTTAAAAATAATGGTATATTACGCCATTGTTATAGCGTTTAAGAAATCAACAACTTTACGATAAATAGTGATTGCTTCGTCATTAGGTCTACGATCAAAATCATGCTCGTTTTTAATCACGCGTTCAAATGTTGAGTGTGGCACATGATTGTGGATGTGTTCGCTTTCTTCAACAGGGACATCATAATCGCCATTACAATGCGCAATGAACACTGGGGGAAGTGTTTTAAGTTCATTTGGTGAGATGTTGTATTTTGAATCAGTATAATCAGCAATGTTAATCATATTGATCCATTCACCTGTACCACGTGCATAACCGTAGATTAAAAAACGTTGGGCGATTTGATCTTGAATAATCGGTGTTGGTGAAGTAAGTTGAGCAAGTACTGTTTCATTCACACTTTGAGCTATTTTAGCGTAATAGCTATTTGCCATTTTAAACGGTTCAGTATTGATGCCACTATAACCATAAAAATCAATAACACCATCAATATCTCTGTCTCGTGCAATTAATAGACTTAAATATGCACCTGATGATCTGCCAAAGGTAAAAATAGGGCAATTAGAATATTGTGATTGAATCGCATCGAATGATGCGTAGACATCCTCAATAATGCAATCGAGACTTACTTCTGGTAATAAACGATAACTTAGTTGAATTAAATCGTAATGTTCCGTAAGGATATCGATATACTGTGGCGATAAATCATTGGCTTTTCCAAACATTAAACCGCCACCATGAATGTAGACAATGGCACCTTTTGTTGGTTGATGCTTCGCTTTAATAATTGTGTAGGGTAATTCAAATGCATCTTTAGTAATTACTTTATCTTTAATTTCAGTCACGACTATACAGACTCCTTATTTTTGAAATTGATGTCATTATAACATTGTCTTAAATTTCTATGAAAAATTATCTTTTGATGATGTGTCATGATAATTCTGTTCTAATTGACGTAAAGCGTCACGGGTATGCTTCTTTAGACCTTCCCCATAATCCATCATTTTAACAATATCTTTAAAAGCGGCACGCGGAATGGCTAAATTTTCTAAATCTGCCATAGAAAATTCAAGGTCAATATCATGTGGTCGCTGTTCAGCAAGTTTATGCACAAAGTCAGGTTCTGTGACAAAAGGCGAAGACATGCCGACCATATCTGCATGTTGTAAAGCATCTAAAGCAGACTCTGGAGAATTAATCCCGCCACTTGCAATTAAAGGGATGCGACCAGCTAAATGTTCATAGACAATTTGGTTAACTGGTCGACCGAAATGTTCACCTGGTGTACGAGACGTATTTTGATAAATATGTCGACCCCAGCTAGCGATTGCTAAATATTGGATGTTTGAAACGTCCATGACCCAATCGATTAATTGATTGAACTCGTCAATGGTATATCCTAAATCACTACCTCTGGTTTCTTCTGGCGTTGCTCGAAATCCTAAAATAAAATTGTCAGGTCCTTCTTTATCAATCACTTCTTGTACCGCACGCATAACTTCTAAACATAATCTTGCACGATTTTTTAATGAGTCGGCACCGTAAAGGTCTGTACGTTTATTCGAAAAAGTTGAGAAAAATGTTTGAATCAGCAAACGTTGTGCAATCGAAATTTCCACACCATCAAAACCTGCTTTAATCGCGCGTAATGTAGCATCGCGATACTGCTGAATGATGCTATTGATTTTCTCATGAGACATGGCGATAACATCGTGTTCAATCGGTGAATGCAACGTCATAGGGCTTGGTCCATACACCTTTCCAAAATTTAAAATTGCTTGATTTGAAAAACGACCAGCATGCGCTAGCTGAATAATAGCGAGGCTACCATGTTGTTTCATCGTAGATGCCATGTTAGTTAATCCAGGGATACAAGCATCATGATCAATATTAAAGCCGTATTCAAACAATTGACCATAAGGCTCAATGTAAGCAGCGCCGGTGACTTGCATACCAGCTGAATTAGAGCGACGTGCAGCATAAGCCAAGTCTGCTTTAGTAATATAGCCTTCTTTTGTTGATGCGTTTACGGTCATTGGTGATAATACAAAACGATTCGAAATTTTGATGCCATTAGGTAAGTGGATTGATTGTAAAAGTGGTTTGTATCGGTACATACTATGATTCCTTTTCTATTCAATATTGTTTTCAAAGTACCATGGAAAGAGTGAATAATCAATGATGAACAGTCTTGATAGAATAGAATTGGTACATGGAAAGCATTTTTAAAATTAAAATTGAACTAATGAATGTCATTTGTAGGTCTGAAAATATGAATATGAAAAAGAAAAATACAAGCGAAAAGATATAAAAGTTAATTGAAAAACGTTATCATATACGTGGGTATATGAAGAGGGAATGGTATTAAGAACGTTAAAATGTTATGTCGGTTTGACATGACAGGATAAGTTTGGAGATGACGGATTGGTTAAATTAAGCGTATTAGACTATGCCTTAATAGATGAAGGTAAGGATGCACAAAAGGCGTTGCAGGATTCAGTGACACTTGCAAAATTAGCAGATCGACTTGGCTTTAAGCGAATTTGGTTTACGGAACATCATAATGTACCAGCGTTTGCGTGTAGTAGTCCAGAACTTTTGATGATGCATACATTGGCGCAGACAAATCACATACGAGTTGGTTCTGGTGGTGTGATGCTGCCGCACTATCGACCTTATAAAATTGCTGAGCATTTTAGAATGATGGCAGCGTTATATCCAAATCGTATTGATTTAGGTATTGGTAATAATCCGGGTACTACTATGGTAAAGCAAGCTTTAGATGGAATAAATCCTACATATGATAGTTACGATGAATCGATTTCGTTATTACGTGATTATCTTACAATAAAGGATAAACCAAGTGCGCATACGTTAGGTGTCCAACCACACATTGATCATTTTCCAGAAATGTGGTTATTAAGTAGTAGCGCAACATCTGCCAAAATAGCTGCCGAACTAGGTATAGGGCTTTCTGTTGGAACATTTTTGCTACCAGATATAAATGCGATACATGCAGCGAAGGATAACATTGATATTTACAAAAAACATTTCCAAGCATCAACGATTAAAATGGACGCAAAGGTGATGGCATCTGTATTTGTCATTGTAGCTGATAACGAAGCGGAAGTAGCAGCATTACAACATGCCTTAGATGTTTGGTTATTAGGTAAATTACAATTTGCTGAATTTGAACATTTTCCATCGGTAGACACAGCGCAAAAGTATAAGCTTAATGATCGAGACAAAGAGGTGATTCAAGCACATCAAGCACGCATCATTGCAGGTACACAAGAACAGGTTAAAGCACAATTAGATGATTTCATTGCTACGTTTGAAGTTGATGAGGTGTTAGTAGCACCACTTATTCCAGGCATTGAACAGCGTTGTAAAACATTAAAATTACTCGCAGAAATCTATTTGTAGCATTTTAAATAGAAGAGAAAGGATGAAGATAAGATGAAAAAGTTAGCCAATTATTTATGGGTAGAAAAAGTAGGAGATTTGTATGTGTTTAGTATGACACCTGAATTGCAAGATGATATTGGGACAGTAGGTTATGTTGAATTCGTAAGTCCAGATGAAGTTAAAGTGGATGATGAAATTGTGAGTATCGAAGCATCGAAAACGGTCATTGATGTGCAAACGCCATTGTCAGGAACGATTATTGAGCGAAATACAAAAGCGGAAGAAGAACCGACAATTTTAAATTCTGAAAAACCAGAAGAAAATTGGTTGTTCAAATTAGATGATGTCGATAAAGAAGCATTCCTAGCATTACCGGAGGCTTAAATGGAAACGTTAAAATCAAATAAAGCGAGACTTGAATATTTAATCAATGATATGCGTCGAGAGAGAAATGACAATGACGTATTGGTAATGCCATCTTCATTTGAAGATTTGTGGGAATTATATCGAGGTTTGGCAAATGTCAGACCGGCATTACCTGTAAGTGATGAATATTTAGCTGTACAAGATGCTATGTTAAGTGATTTGAATCGTCAACATGTTACGGATTTGAAGGATTTGAAGCCGATTAAAGGTGACAATATCTTTGTTTGGCAAGGTGATATCACGACGTTAAAAATCGATGCTATTGTTAATGCTGCGAATAGTCGCTTTCTAGGATGTATGCAAGCTAATCATGACTGCATTGATAATATTATTCATACAAAAGCGGGTGTTCAAGTTCGACTTGATTGTGCAGAGATCATTCGACAACAAGGGCGCAATGAAGGTGTAGGTAAAGCCAAAATAACACGTGGATATAATTTGCCAGCAAAGCATATAATTCATACGGTTGGTCCGCAAATACGTCGATTGCCTGTTTCGAAAATGAATCAGGACTTGTTAGCTAAATGCTATTTGAGCTGTCTTAAATTGGCTGATCAATATAGTTTAAATCATGTCGCTTTTTGCTGTATATCTACAGGTGTATTTGCTTTTCCTCAAGATGAAGCAGCAGAAATTGCTATTCGAACAGTAGAAAGCTATCTCAAAGAAACAAATTCAACATTGAAAGTCGTGTTCAATGTATTTACAGATAAGGATTTACAACTGTATAAGGAGGCATTGAACCGTGATGCAGAGTAGTAAATGGAATGCAATGTCTCTTTTAATGGATGACAAGACAAAGCAGGCTGAAGTATTGCGTACTGCGATTGATGAAGCAGATGCGATAGTGATTGGAATTGGTGCAGGCATGTCAGCATCTGATGGATTTACATATGTAGGAGAGCGTTTTACGGAAAATTTCCCAGATTTTATTGAAAAATATCGCTTCTTTGATATGTTGCAAGCGAGTTTACATCCTTATGGCAGTTGGCAAGAGTATTGGGCATTTGAGAGTCGTTTTATTACATTAAACTATTTAGATCAACCTGTAGGTCAGTCTTATCTCGCATTAAAATCCTTAGTGGAAGGTAAAAAGTACCATATCATAACTACGAATGCAGACAATGCTTTCGATGCTGCTGAATACGATATGACTCATGTATTTCATATACAAGGGGAGTATATACTGCAACAGTGTAGTCAGCATTGTCATGCTCAAACGTATCGTAATGATGATTTAATTCGTAAAATGGTTGTTGCGCAACAAGATATGCTTATACCTTGGGAGATGATTCCAAGATGTCCAAAATGTGATGCCCCAATGGAAGTGAATAAACGTAAAGCGGAAGTTGGCATGGTTGAAGATGCTGAATTTCATGCGCAACTACAACGTTATAATGCTTTTCTAGAGCAACATCAAGATGATAAAGTGTTGTATTTGGAAATTGGAATTGGTTATACTACACCACAATTTGTGAAGCATCCTTTTCAGCGTATGACACGTAAAAATGAAAATGCCCTTTATATGACGATGAATAAAAAGGCATATCGCATTCCGAATTCAATTCAAGAACGTACCATACATTTGACTGATGATATCTCAACATTGATTACAGTAGCACTCCGGAACGACAGCACAAAGAAAAATAACAACATTGGAGAGACAGAAGATGTACTTAATAGAACCGATTAGAAATGGAGAATATATTACTGATGGTGCGATTGCACTCGCCATGCAAGTTTATGTTAATCAGAATATCTTTTTAGATGAAGATATTTTATTCCCTTATTATTGTGATCCAAAAGTGGAAATTGGACGTTTTCAAAATACTGCTATAGAAGTGAATCAAGATTATATAGATAAACACAGTATTCAAGTAGTTCGCCGAGATACTGGTGGTGGCGCTGTGTATGTTGATAAAGGTGCCGTTAATATGTGTTGTATTTTAGAACAAGACACTTCAATTTATGGTGATTTTCAACGATTTTATCAACCAGCTATAAAGGCGTTGCATACATTAGGTGCAACAGATGTGATACAAAGCGGTAGAAATGATTTAACATTGAATGGTAAAAAAGTGTCAGGCGCCGCAATGACATTAATGAACAATCGTATTTATGGCGGTTATTCGCTATTACTTGATGTTAATTATGAAGCGATGGATAAAGTGTTAAAGCCTAATCGCAAAAAGATTGCATCGAAAGGGATTAAATCTGTGCGTGCACGTGTTGGTCATCTTAGAGAAGCACTGGATGAAAAGTATCGGGATATAACCATTGAAGAATTTAAAAATTTAATGGTGACGCAGATTTTGGGAATCGATGACATTAAAGAGGCGAAACGATACGAATTATCTGATGCAGATTGGGAATCGATTGAAGAATTGGCGAGTAAAAAGTATAAAAATTGGGATTGGAATTATGGGAAGTCACCTAAATATGAATATAATCGAAGTGAAAGATTATCATCAGGTACTGTAGATATTACCATTTCTGTTGAACAAAATCGTATTGCAGATTGTAGAATTTTTGGTGATTTCTTTGGACAAGGTGATATAAAAGATGTGGAACAAGCATTACAAGGAACAAAAATGACAAGAGAAGATTTAACGCATCAGTTAAAGCAATTAGACATCGTTTATTATTTTGGTAATGTTACGGTGGAATCATTGGTTGAGATGGTTTTAAGTTAATTTTGTTTAGGCGTTAATGTCGCACCCTCGTTAAACATTATTTAATATAATACAAAAACACCGTCCATAAGTAAGTGGCTTTCCTCTTGATAAAAGGGGCATTCACTCAATATGTGACGGTGTTTTATATTTTTACGTTAGCACTATTGCTGTGGCTTTTGACGACCTTTTAATAAAATTGCTGTCGCACCTACGATAATAATAAATAGAATCGCACCAAATAATCCCATATATTTTACTGCGTTACCGAACACGATACCGACAGCTAAAAAGTCTGTATCTGAGAATGTTGTTGCAGCACCACCTAATTCGCCTAAAAATGGCAAGAATAATAATGGTAAAAACGTTATTAGGATACCATTTAGAGCGGCGCCAGCAACAGCACCTTTAATACCGCCTCTTGCATTACCGAATACAGCAGCCGTTGCACCTAAGAAGAAGTGTGCAACTACGCCAGGTAAAATGACGACGCCACCAAATAAGAATAAGATAAACATACCGATGACACCTGTAATAAAGCTGACAAAGAATCCAATTAGTACTGCATTTTGTGCATAAGGGAACACAATAGGGCAGTCTAATGCAGGTTTAGAATTTGGTACAAGCTTTTCAGAAATGCCTTTAAATGCTGGGACGATTTCAGCTAAGATTAAGCGAACGCCCGTTAAAATAATAAAAACACCAGCAGCAAATGTCACACCTTGAATTAATGAAAAGACAATAAAGTTTTGACCATCACTAATAGATTCGTGTACATAACTAACGCCCGCAAATAAGCATGCGATGAAGTAAAGTAATGCCATCGTAATCGAGATACTAATTGTACTTTCTCGCAAGAAACTTAATCCTTTTGGAAATTTAATCTCTTCCGTTGATTTAGACTTACCTTTGAATAATTGACCTACAGCACCTGCGGCAAAGTAACTGATTGAGCCAAAATGACCTAACGCTACTTGATCATTCCCTGTAATTTTTCGCATCGTAGGTTGGAGTAATGCAGGTAAGACTGCCATGATTAATCCTAATACGAGTGCGCCGATAACAATCGTTAGCCAGCCTTTAATATGACTGACTGTTAAAATGATTGCTAAAAACGCAGCCATGTAAAATGTATGATGACCTGTTAAAAAGATATATTTTAAATTAGTGAAGCGGGCAATTAAAATATTAACAATCATGCCACAGACCATGATGAGTGCGGCTGTTGTTCCAAAATCTTTTAAGGCTAGTGAGACGATAGCTTCGTTGTTAGGTACGATACCTTGCACACCGAATGCGTGTTGGAATATTTTGCCGAATGGCTCAAGAGATCGAACGACGACATCAGCACCTGCACTTAAAATTAAGAAGCCTAATATCGTTTTAATGGTTCCTGAAGTGATTGTTGCGGCAGGTTTTTTCTGAACGATTAAACCTATAAAGGCAATCAGTGCAACAAGAATGGCTGGTTGACTTAAAATATCGACTATAAAATTAAGGATTGCTTGCATAGGTCGTACCTCCTTTAAATCATGTTAAGTTGTTGTAATTTTTCTGCGAGCTTTTGTTGTAATTCAGCTTTGTCTAAAATATTATCAAGAACTAAGACATCCCCTAGACGTTCGGCATTTTCAGCTAAATCTCTACCACAAATAAACAAGTCAGCCATCTCTGGACTTGCTGTCATAATGTCACTATGTTCAACTTCGATATCAGATGGTGCATTAAGTTGCCTAAGCGCTTCTTGTGCATTCATTTCTACCATAAAACTACTTCCTAAACCGTGGCCACATACTACTAAAATTTTCATATTAATCATGCTCCTTTAAAATATTTTTAATGTCTTGTGCGTTTGTTGCAGTTAATAGCTGCTGGACTGTTTGGTTATCGCCCAGTACGGTTGCTAAATTTTGTAATACAGATAAGTGTGAATGATTGTCGATGGCACTCAATACAAAAATGAGTGATGCGTAGTGATCTTCATCACAGAATGCCACATGTTGGTTCAACTTTAATAGACTTAAACCAACTTGATGTACGTCATTGTTCGGTCTTGCATGTGCAATTGCAATTTCAGGTGCGATAACGATATAAGGTCCAAGTTCATTAACGCTATCAATCATTGCTTGAACATATCCTTGTTCAATAATTTGTTCTTGTAGTAATGGCTGAGAAGCTATAGTTATAGCTTCAGTCCAATCATTTACTTGTTCTTTTACAATGATGCGTGTTGTTGACAAAATGTCTAATGACACGTTATTAAGCCTCCTTTGTCATAGTTAAAGCAATGTGTTGTTTAATTTTAAAAATATTCCCATCTAAGAAATCTTGTCGATATAAGTCGTTGCTTAAGCATTCGCTTAACTGTCCCAATGCCTTTAAATGTGCATTGGGGTGGTCCGTTGCTAATGTAATGACAAGGTGAACGGGATCGTTAGCTTTACTACCAAAAAAAATCCCTTCAGTGAAATAAGTTAGTGCGAAACCTACACCATTCTGTACATAATCAGTACCAGCGTGAATAAGTGCAATATGTGGACTAATGACCATATATGACCCGAATTGTTCTAATTGTTTTAAAATTGCAGCTGTATAATTTGAATTGACAATGCCATCATTGATTAAAGGTTGCACAGCCACTGTAATTGCCGATTCAATCGATAATGGTTGTTTATTTATAATGATGCGATGTTCAGGCAATAAATCTGCGAGTGACTTGCCATCAGTTGCCATTTTCATGACTCGTTGTTCTCTTGAGTCATTGATAATTTGATTCAATTTTTGACGAGATTGCTGATTGATAAATGGATCGACATGAATAACTGGTACAGCTGAGATTTCACAAGGTACTGTTGAAATGACATAATCAATGTTATCTTGCAATAATCGACTTTCTTCCAATTGATAAATGGAATAGGCATCCCAAATGTGAAACTCAGGATACAGATGATTTAGTTTTGATTTTAAAAGTTGCGACGTGCCTATACCAGAACCACATAGTAAGACAACCTTAATCATTGATTGTTTATCTGTTGCAACACGCTCTATACTTGATGCGAAGTGAATTGTAATGTATGTTAATTCATCTTCGTTGAAGCGAATAGCAGCATCTTGTTCAATTGGGCTAATATGCTTGCTAACGGCTTCAATGATTTGAGGATAGCGACGCATAACTTCTTGCCTCAAAGGATTAGGTTGTAGCATATCGTATTTAATACGATGTATAGCTGGTTTGATATGTGTGATCAGACTGGTATGCAACTTGTTGTCTTTTGACATATCAATGCCTAATTCTTGGCTAACACAAGTGATCAATTCATGTATATTTTGCGATAAATCATGGTATTCAAAGGTAATTGAAGATGCTGTATGTTCGGTCATTTTAGAGCCTAGTAAATGTAACGTGATAAAGATAATTTCAGACTCTGGAAATGTGACATTACAACTGCGTTCTAAGTTTTCTATCATTTTTGAAGCAATAGCATACTGATTAGTATGTCGCCATTTATCAATTTCATTGATAGGTATATCGAACGAAAAATTTTCATTTAAACGCTGAATGGCAATGAGTATATGATAGATTAAGCCATCGATAGCCGACTGAACTAAATGATAATTTTCACTATTTAATGTCTTAATAATGGCACGGCGAACCAATGCGATTGATTCTGAATTAAAGAAATCAGCCTCTATAAAAGGTGCAGCTTGTTTCATATATTGATGTATAAAGTGTGCATACGCTTTACGATAATGATCTTCCTCACCAATAATATTGAATCCTTTATTGTGGACATAATTTAACTTTAAATGGTATTGATCTAGTTGGGCTTGAATCATTTTAATATCATCTGCAATTGTCCGACGCGAAACATTAACATCTTGTGCAAGTTGCTTTGTTGAAACAGGATCAGTTGTTTCGAATAACTTTAAAGCGATATGTGTGAGTCGCTCATCTTTTGAAAAATGAATTTGATTCGTTAGATTGTGCTCTAATTCATTTAATATCGTTGTGTTAGCTGTTGTTACTTTGATGCCTGCAGCTTTATTACGGCTGACTTGGTAATGATAAGTTTCAGCATATTGCTCAATATATGCTATATCGTATTGAATGGTACGAGGTGATACACCAAGTTGATTAGCAATGGTATTGATTGGAATAAACGTTTGCTCATGAATTAAAAGATACAAAATTTCGATTTGTCTATAACTTAACAACGTAATATCCTCCTATTTGTAATTGTAAGCGATTTCTTAAAAGCGTAGATATGCAATCTCTTTCATATTTTAATCCGAAAAATTGCATATCAAAATGTTTATGGCGCAAGATTTTATAGGAACTTTTAAAATAAATTAGATATTCATGTTGACAATTTAAAAATGTCGCAGTATATTTAGTTAGACATCTAACGAAATGGTGGTGCAATAAATGGAATTCACTTATTCGTATTTATTTAGAATGATTAGTCATGAGATGAAACAAAAGGCTGATCAAAAGTTAGAGCACTTTGATATTACAAATGAGCAAGGTCATACGTTAGGTTATCTTTATGCACATCAACAAGATGGACTGACACAAAATGATATTGCTAAAGCATTACAACGAACAGGTCCAACTGTCAGTAATTTATTAAGGAACCTTGAACGTAAAAAGTTGATTTATCGCTATGTCGATGCACAAGATACGAGAAGAAAGAATATAGGACTGACTACCTCTGGGATTAAACTTGTAGAAGCATTCACTTCGATATTTGATGAAATGGAGCAAACACTCGTATCGCAGTTATCTGAAGAAGAAAATGAACAAATGAAAGCAAACTTAACGAAAATGTTATCTAGTTTACAATAAATGGTAAGCGTGACTGGTAGAAATCAGTCACTTTATCTTTAATATTATAGTTAGATATCTAATTGTTAGTAAGCTAATTATTGAAAAAGAAAAGGAGTATTGAATAATGAAAGACGAACAATTATATTATTTTGAGAAATCGCCAGTATTTAAAGCGATGATGCATTTCTCATTGCCAATGATGATAGGGACTTTATTAAGTGTTATTTATGGCATATTAAATATTTACTTTATAGGATTTTTAGAAGATAGCCACATGATTTCTGCTATCTCACTAACACTGCCAGTATTTGCTATCTTAATGGGGTTGGGTAATTTATTTGGCGTTGGTGCAGGAACTTATATTTCACGTTTATTAGGTGCGAAAGACTATAGTAAGAGTAAATTTGTAAGTAGTTTCTCTATTTATGGTGGTATTGCACTAGGACTTATCGTAATTTTAGTTGCTTTACCATTCAGTGATCAAATCGCAGCAATTTTAGGGGCGAGAGGTGAAACGTTAGCTTTAACAAGTAATTATTTGAAAGTAATGTTTTTAAGTGCACCTTTTGTAATTTTGTTCTTCATATTAGAACAATTTGCACGTGCAATTGGGGCACCAATGATTTCTATGATTGGTATGTTAGCTAGTGTAGGCTTAAATATTATTTTAGATCCAATTTTAATTTTTGGTTTTGATTTAAACGTTGTTGGTGCAGCTTTGGGTACTGCAATCAGTAATGTTGCTGCTGCTCTGTTCTTTATCGTTTATTTTATGAAAAATAGTGACGTTGTGTCAGTTAATATTAAACTTGCGAAACCTAATAAAGAAATGCTTTCTGAAATCTTTAAAATAGGTATTCCTGCATTTTTAATGAGTATCTTAATGGGATTCACAGGATTAGTTTTAAATTTATTTTTAGCACATTATGGAAACTTCGCGATTGCAAGTTATGGTATCTCATTTAGACTTGTGCAATTTCCAGAACTTATTATCATGGGATTATGTGAAGGTGTTGTACCATTAATTGCATATAACTTTATGTCAAATAAAGGGCGTATGAAAGACGTTATCAAAGCAGTTATCATGTCTATCGGCGTTATCTTTGTTTTATGTATGATTGCGGTATTTACAATTGGACATCATATGGTCGGACTATTTACTACTGATCAAGCCATTGTTGAGATGGCGACATTTATTTTGAAAGTAACAATGACATCATTGTTATTAAATGGTATAGGTTTCTTGTTTACTGGTATGCTTCAAGCAACTGGTCAAGGTCGCGGTGCTACAATTATGGCCATTTTACAAGGTGTGGTTATCATTCCAGTACTATTTATTATGAATGCTTTGTTTGGACTAACAGGTGTCATTTGGTCATTATTAATTGCTGAGTCACTTTGTGCTTTAGCAGCAATGTTAATCGTCTATTTATTACGTGATCGTTTGACAGTTGATACATCTGAATTAATAGAAGGTTAAATATTTCGTACACTTCTGGCTGAGTATATTTCGGTCGGAAGTGTATTTTTCAAATAAAAAATAAATATATGATACGATTATGAAAAAATAAAGTGAGATTGGCATATGTATAAATCTAGAATACTGTTGAAATATATTTTTAGTGAAGAATCAGACGTTAAAGATTTAACTGAAGAAAAATATAATCAAGATTACGAAGCATTAACATTTAGCTTTAAAGAGGAAACATATCAAAGTAGGTTAGCTAAGAAAACACCGACTAAAGCAGGGTATTTTGTTACATGTTGGACAAAAGACGAGAACAATTGTAATCAACCATACTCAAAAGAGGCATTTGCAGATTACTTAATGATTATAGTTATTGATGAAGAATTAAGCGGTTATTTTTTATTTCCTAGGGAATTATTGGTAGAAAAAGGTATCTTAACTACATTTGAACATAAAGGTAAGATGGCTTTTAGAGTTTATCCTAAGTGGTGTAATCAATTGAATAAAAGAGCAGAGCAAACACAAAACTGGCAATGTAAATATTTTTTTGAATACTAATTAAAAAGTCATATGGTTGAACTTATAAGAGATGAATATATCATCTTTCGATAAGATAACCATATGACTTTATTTTTTATCATTTAATGATGAACGGTTTCTTGTCCTACTTTATTCCAAGTGAGGATAAAGCTCAACATTGCAAACACACTGATTGCTGTTAATAAAATAAAACCGACATCCCATCCGAATTTATCAACTACAGCACCTAAGACGATGTTGGCCATTACAGCACCAAACAGATAACCAAATAATCCTGTTAATCCAGCTGCTGTGCCAGCTGCTTTTTTAGGTACATAATCTAATGCTTGTAAACCAATTAACATAACTGGTCCGTATATTAAGAAACCAATGGCAATTAATGAGACATTGTCTAACCAAGCATTGCCTGGAGGATTTAACCAATAAATTAATACAAATACTGTGACACCTAACATAAAGAAGAAACCTGCAGGTCCACGACGACCTTTGAATAATTTATCAGAAATGTAACCACATAATAATGTACCAGGAATTCCAGCCCATTCGTATAAGAAGTATGCCCAACCTGATGCTTTTAAGTCGAAATGTTTTTCTTCACTTAAGTAGACTGGCGCCCAATCAAGTACACCATAACGCACGAAATAAACAAATATATTTGCAAAGGCAATTGCCCATACCCATTTATTGTTCAGTACATATTTAAATAAAATTTCTTTTGTAGTTAATTCTGTTTCTAATGTTTTCTTATCGCTTGTAGCAAAGTCATTTTTATAAATTTCGATTGGAGGTAAACCTTGAGATTGAGGTGTGTCTCTAATCAATACGTATGAAATTGCGGCAATAATAAGTGCTAAGAGTGCAGGGTAAATGAATACACCTTCGAAACCTTTTAAATAACCAAAGTTGATAAATGCTGTTGTTGTAATACCCCAAGCAGCAATAGGTGCCATAATACCTCCACCAACATTATGCGCAACGTTCCAAAGGGCAGTCTTACTTCCGCGTTCACTTACACTAAACCAGTGAACGAGAACACGGCCTGAAGGTGGCCAGCCCATACCTTGAAACCATCCATTTAAGAATAATAGGACAAACATAATACCGATGCCTGATGTAAAGAACGGTACAAATCCCATTAACAAATTGACGATAGCAGTGAGTACTAATCCAAGAACTAAGAATATCCGAGCATTGCTCCGATCACTTACAGTACCCATAAAGAACTTACTAAATCCATATGCGATGGAAACAGCAGAAAGTGCAAAACCTAGTTCCGCTTTTGTAAAACCTTGCTCTTGCAATGCCGGCATCGCTAATGAAAAGTTTTTGCGTAATAAATAGTACCCAGCGTAACCGATGAAAATACCAAGAAATACTTGGAAACGTAATCGTTTATAGGTATCATCTATCTGATTTTCTGGCAAAGGCTTAATATGCTTTGCAGGTTTAAGAAAATTCATAAAATCCTCCTTAATATGTATTTATATGCATTTTGTGCGATAAACTTATATTAGACATGTATGAAAGCGTTGTCAATATACTTTTGTGAAATCTTGAAGATTTAGTTTTTGAAGTATTTTATAAACGTTTAGAAAAAATAAATTGCCACACATAAATTTATAATTATGCAATTATTATGGCGTTTTACATACTAGCTGTGTATCTACGAATGAGTGCAAACATATTTTTATTTGCAGAAAAGGGGTAAATCGCATATAACTATCTTTTTTATGTAAGTTGGTATAAAATTTATACTAATAGGAGGGATAGTATGAATATAGTAGGGCATCATCACATATCCATGTATACAAAAGATGCAAGACGTAATAAGGATTTTTACACAAATGTCCTTGGATTACGATTGGTTGAAAAGTCGGTTAATCAAGACAATCCTTCAATGTATCATTTGTTTTATGGGGACGAAGTAGGTACAGCCGGAACAATTTTAAGCTTTTTTGAAATTCCCAATGCGGGTCATAAGCAGCCAGGTACTGAAACGATTTATCGATTTTCATTATTAGTACCAAATCAAGCGGCACTTCATTATTTTGAAAAACGTCTTGAGAATAATGGTATTAAGTCTGAACATTTGTACTATCTTGGACAAGAAGGTGTTGTCTTTAAAGATGAAGACGACTTAGAAATCATACTGCTTGTTAATGATAGTTTTGAAGTACCGCATCAATGGCAACATAACGCTTATAGTGAAATACCTCAAGCATATCAAATTTTAGGAATAGGGCCAGTAGAATTAAGAGTTAGAAATGCAGCGCGTACGGTAGAATTTTTGGAAAATGTCTTAGGTTATCGCAAAAGAGATAATAAATCATTCGATGTGCTGACATTAGCACCACAAGGTTTATATTCGGATTTTGTAGTTATTGAGCAACAGGGACAACGTGAAAGACCTGGACGAGGTTATATCCATCATATTGCAGTTAATACACCACAAATGAGTGACTTAGATGCAATTTACAAGAAATTACAACAACAACCACAAAGTAATTCAGGTATAATTGATCGCTATTTCTTTAAATCATTATACTATCGCCATAATTCAATTATGTATGAATTTGCGACTGAAGCGCCTGGATTTACTATTGATACACCTGTTGAACAATTAGGAAGTCAATTGAACTTGCCTGACTTTTTAGAAGCAGAACGTGAACAAATTGAAAGTAAGTTACACGAAATATAAAGGAGAATGTTTAATGGCAAAATTAGAAATGAATAAAAATACGCCTCTTGAGTTTGGTTTGTATTCCTTAGGTGATCATTTATTGAATCCATTTAAAGGTGAAAAAGTTAGTTATGAGCAACGTATTAATGAAATTATTGAAGCAAGTAAATTAGCAGATGAAGCGGGTATTGATGTTTTTGCAGTTGGTGAAAGTCATCAAGAGCATTTTACAACACAGGCACATACGGTTGTGTTAGGTGCAATTGCCCAAGCGACAAAGCATATTAAAGTTTCAAGTTCTTCAACGATTATTAGTGCAACAGATCCTGTAAGAGTATTTGAAGACTTCGCGACATTAGATTTGATTTCTCATGGTAGAGCCGAAATTGTAGCTGGAAGAGCATCAAGAACAGGTATTTTTGATTTGTTTGGCTATGATTTAAAAGACTATGATGAATTGTTTGAAGAAAAATTAGGTTTACTTTTAGAGTTAAATAAAACTGAACGTATTACTTGGTCTGGAAAATATCGTCCAGAACTTAGAAATATGAAAATATTCCCAAGACCAATCGATAATACATTGCCAATATGGCGTGCTGTTGGTGGTCCACCTGCAAGTGCTATCAAAGCGGGAAAACAAGGTGTGCCAATGATGATTACAACCCTTGGTGGCCCAGCAATGAACTTTAAAGGTTCTATAGATGCTTATCGTCAAGCAGCAACTGAAGCAGGTTTCGATGCTTCGCCCAAGTCTTTACCAGTAAGTACAGCGAGTCTGTTTTATACAGCTGAAACAACTCAGGATGCTATGAGAGAATTTTATCCACATTTGAATACAGGGATGTCATTTATTCGTGGCGTTGGTTATCCGAAACAGCAATTTGCTAATTCACCAGATTATAGAGAAGCGCTAATGGTTGGAAGCCCGCAACAAATTATTGAAAAGATATTGTATCAACATGAGTTGTATGGTCATCAACGTTTTATGGCACAGCTTGATTTTGGCGGTGTGCCATTTGAAAATGTTATGAAGAATATTGAGTTAATTGGCAACGACATTATACCGGCGATTAAAAAGCATTTATCAAAATAGGAGGGGCGTCATCATGAATATTGTATTATTGTCAGGTTCCACAGTAGGTTCTAAAACGAGAATCGCTATGGATGATTTAAAAAATGAACTAGAAGTCATCAATGAGGGACACCAAATAGAGTTGATGGATTTACGAGAACTTGAATTAGAATTTAGCGTTGGAAAGAATTATCTAGATACTACAGGAGATGTATATAAATTAACGACGTCGTTAATGCAGGCTGATGTGATTTTTATTGGTTTTCCAATTTTTCAAGCTTCCATCCCTGGTGCTTTGAAAAATGTATTTGATTTACTTCCGGTCAATGCGTTTCGCGATAAGGTAATAGGACTTGTAGCGACAGCAGGTTCGAGTAAACATTATTTAATTCCTGAAATGCATTTAAAACCAATATTGAGTTACATGAAAGCACACACAATGCAAACGTATGTATTTATTGAAGAGAAAGACTTTTCAAATCAACAAATTGTCAACGATGATGTTGTATTTCGGTTAAAAGCGTTGGCACAATCCACAATGCGAACTGCTAAAGTACAACAACAAGTGCTTGAAGAAGAAAACAACCAATACGACTTTTAAAGTATAAAAATAAGACGCTCGGCACACTATATTTGTAAGTGTTTGAGCGTCTTTTCATATTAACTATATAGCCAATGAACGACGATAAAGGCAAGTGATGACAAGCATATTGAGGTAATAATGATTGTCATAAGCGGTTTAAGTGCGCGATTTTTAAGATCTTTAAAAGCAACATTTAACCCTAAAGCAACCATGGCCATTAATAAGCAAATTGTTGATACGGTATTTAAAATATTTAGCAATGCTGACGGAATAGTTACATATGTATTCACTAAGGCCATAATGACAAATCCAATTAAAAAGTATGGAATGCTTATTCGACCCTTGCTAGATGATTCTGATGAACGGAAACGCATAATTAAAATAAGTACGATGGTTAATGGAATCAGTAAGAATACTCTACCAAGTTTACCAAGAAGTGCGATTTTAAGTGCATCACTACCACCAAAGCCACCAGCTAAGACAACGTGTGCAATTTCATGAAGACTAACGCCGGACCAAGCGCCATAAACATTTGTCGTCATTGAAAAGATAGCGTAGATAGCTGTATATATAAGTGAAAATATCGTACCAATCAATGCGATGATACCGATACTAATAGCTGTATCCTTTTCACGTGATTTGAATATGGGAGCTACTGCAGCAATAGCGGCAGCACCACAAACGCCTGTACCTACACCTAGTAATAATGCGATGTTTTTGTCACCATGCAACAGTTTGTTGACAAAGAGCATCATTACAATACTGAAAATAACGACACCTACATCGATGGCTAATAGTCTACTACCTTGACCGATAATATCGAATATATTGAGTTTAAGTCCATATAGGATGATTGCAAATCTTAATAAATATTTAGATGAAAACGTAATACCTGAGCTATATTGTTCAGGATATCCTCTAAAGTGACGATATAGAATAGCGATTAATATCGCGATAGTTAATGCGCCAACCTTATCTAAGATTGGCAATTTAGCTGCTAAAAAGCTAAATAATGCGACTATAAATGTTAATGATAGTCCAATCATAAAATGCTTATTTTTCAATGATGCCATGAGCAGTGCCTCCTTTAATAGCATTTTAGCACTGTTTTGTCGTATTTTTAAATATAAATTTGGAATGAATAGTAAAATGGTATTTAAATTAAGTTGTGTGATAGGTGTCAAGGACATCAACCAAAGTAATAGGCACTACAACGCTTATTGGTGGGGCCCCAACAAAGAGAATTTCGAAAAGGAATTCTACAGGCAATGCAAGTTGGCGGGGCCCCAACAAAGAGAATTTCGAAAAGAAATTCTACAAACAATGCAAGTTGGGGAAGGACAACAAATTTAAGATACAATGCGTAATATTAATATGTTATTATTATGATAATTTACAAAATTATATGAAAAATAAATGAGGGTGTGATGGTATGTTTGGAATGAAAGTGAATGAACAAATAAGATTAAAAATTTTAGAAGCCCATGACACAGAGGCACTTTTCAATTTAGTCAATCGTTCAAGAGATTCACTTAGGGAATGGTTACCTTGGGTAGATGCAACTGAGCAGCCATCAGATACGCATGCGTTTATTAAAAGAGGACTTTTGCAATTTGCTGATAGTAATGGATTTCAGTATGGCATTTGGTATGAGGGAACGCTAGTTGGTGTCATCGGTTTACATGAAATTAATCACATGCACAGAAAAACTTCATTAGGGTATTATTTAGATAAACAATATGAGGGTCATGGGATTATGACACAAGCAGTTGAGGCATTGATAAAGTATTGCTTCGATGAGATTGACTTAAATCGAATTGAGATCAGTGCCGCAGTTAATAATGAAAAAAGCCAAGCTATTCCTGAAAGACTGGGATTTACTAGAGAAGGTATGTTACGTGACAATGAATTACTAAATGGTATTTATTCATCGAGTTACATCTATAGTTTATTAAAATCAGAATATAATGAAGGATGATAAATCAGACTACAAAAGAGTAATGACTTACATATAAGTGTTACTCTTTTATTTATTTTTAAACTAAAAAGGTTGTTGACAGTATTATTTTATAACAATATAATGATTTTGATAATTATTATCAACTAGATAATGTTCATGGGAGGATGCCTTAAAATCATCATTTTAAGAGCCACGTATTATCTTGGCATTTAGGGAGTGTGAGATAGTACGAAAGAGGGCATGTCTATGGGGATAATAGAATTTCTATAATGAGGTGTCAAAATGAAAAAGTTAACAACGCTATTATTAGCATCAACATTATTAATTGCTGCATGTGGGAACGACGATAGTAAGAAGGATGATTCAAAGACATCGAAAAAAGATGATGGTGTTAAAGCAGAATTAAAACAAGCAACAAAAGCATATGATAAATATACTGATGAACAGTTAAATGAATTTTTAAAGGGTACAGAAAAATTTGTTAAAGCGATTGAAAATAATGATATGGCCCAAGCAAAAGCGTTATATCCAAAAGTTCGTATGTATTATGAACGCTCTGAACCAGTTGCAGAAGCATTTGGAGATTTAGATCCTAAAATTGATGCACGTCTTGCAGATATGAAAGAAGAGAAAAAGGAAAAAGAATGGTCAGGATATCATAAGATTGAAAAAGCATTATACGAAGATAAGAAAATTGATGATGTGACTAAAAAAGATGCACAACAATTATTGAAAGATGCAAAAGAATTGCACGCCAAAGCTGATACATTAGATATCACACCAAAATTAATGTTACAAGGTTCTGTTGACCTATTAAATGAAGTTGCAACTTCTAAAATCACAGGTGAAGAAGAAATTTATTCACATACAGATTTATATGATTTTAAAGCGAACGTTGAAGGCGCACAAAAAATTTATGACTTATTTAAACCTATTTTAGAGAAAAAAGATAAAAAATTAAGTGATGATATTCAAATGAACTTCGATAAAGTGAATCAATTATTGGATAAGTATAAAGATAACAACGGCGGTTATGAGTCATTTGAAAAAGTATCGAAGAAAGACCGTAAAGCATTTGCGGATGCTGTTAATGCATTAGGAGAGCCACTAAGCAAAATGGCTGTGATTACTGAATGACAAATTATGAACAAGTTAACGATAGTACGCAATTTTCAAGACGTACATTTTTGAAAATGTTAGGTATTGGCGGTGCCGGTGTTGCAATTGGCGCAAGTGGTGTTGGTAGCATGTGGTCTTTCAAATCAATGTTCAATACACCAGAAGATCCGGAAAAAGATGCGTATGAATTTTATGGTAAAGTGCAACCAGGCATTACCACACCAACGCAAAAAACATGCAATTTCGTTGCGTTAGATTTGAAGTCAAAAGATAGAGATGCAATTAAGGCAATGTTTAAAAAGTGGACGGTTATGGCTGATCGTATGATGGATGGTGATACAGTTGGCAAGACGAGTAACAATCCTTTAATGCCACCAGTAGATACCGGTGAATCGATAGGATTAGGTGCAAGCAAGTTAACGATTACCTTTGGAATTAGTAAGTCTTTGATGAAGAAAATTGGGTTATCTAGTAAAATTCCCGATGCCTTTAAAGATTTACCGCATTTTCCGAATGATCAGTTAATAGACGATTACAGCGATGGTGATATTATGATTCAAGCATGCTCAAATGATTCGCAAGTATCCTTTCATGCGGTTCATAATTTAGTTCGTCCATTTCGAGATATTGTTAAGGTACGTTGGTCGCAATCTGGTTTTATCTCTGCTAAAGGTAAGGAAACACCTAGAAATTTAATGGCATTTAAAGATGGAACAATTAATCCTAGAAAGAGTAATCAACTTAAAGATTATGTGTTTATTGATGACGGATGGGCGAAACATGGAACTTATTGTGTTGTCAGACGTATTCAAATACACATTGAAACGTGGGATCGTACTGCACTGGAAGAACAAGAGGCTACATTTGGTCGCAAGCGACATAGTGGTGCACCGTTAACAGGTGGGAAAGAGTTTGATGAAATTGACTTAAAAGCGAAAGATAGTCATGGCGAGTATATTATTGATAAAGATGCCCATACGAGACTAGCGAAAGAAGCAAATACGTCAATTTTACGTAGAGCCTTTAATTATGTTGATGGTACGGATGACCGCACAGGTAACTTCGAAACAGGCTTGTTGTTCATTGCTTTTCAAAAAGCGACCCAACAATTTATCGATATTCAAAACAATTTAGGTAGTAATGATAAGTTAAATGAATACATTACACATAGAGGTTCTGCTTCATTTTTAGTATTACCAGGTGTTAGTAAGGGAGGATACCTTGGTGAAACATTATTTGACTAAAATTATAGCAATGCTAATTACTGCTGCTATGGTGTGTAACTTTGGGTTATTGAAAAGTCAGGCAGCAGAACAACAAAGTATTAGTGATGTATATAGTGTGATAACGGATGCGAAATCTGCACTTTCTAATAATTCGATATCGAATGACAATAAGCAGAAAGCAATTGAGCAAGTGGTAAGTGCAGTTAAGAAATTATCGCTTGAAGATAATAGCGAAGGTAATGCTGTCAAATCAAATGTAAGAAAGCTTGAAGATGCAAAAGCGAATGATGATCAAAAAGATACACTTTCGCAATTAACAAAGTCATTAATTGCTTATGAAGAGAAATTGGCTAGTAAAGATGCGGGTTCTAAAATTAAACTATTACAACAGCAAGTCGATGCCAAAGATGCTGCGATGACAAAAGCGATTAAAGACAAAAATAAAGCGGAATTAGAATCTTTGAACAATAGTTTGAATCAGATTTGGACTAGTAATGAAACAGTGATTCGCAATTATGACGCAAATCAATATGGACAAATTGAAGTCGCATTATTACAACTTAGAATTGCAATTCATAAGTCACCATTAGATACGGCAAAAGTGTCACATGCTTGGACAACTTTTAAATCAAATATTGATCATGTCGATAAAAAAAGTGATACGTCTGCAAATGATCAATACCATGTATCACAATTAAATGATGAGTTAGAGAAGGCGATTAAAGCTATCGACAACAATCAATTGTCGGATGCTGATGCTGCGCTTACACATTTTATGGAAATTTGGCCGTATGTTGAAGGGCAAATTCAAACTAAAGACGGTGCTTTGTATACGAAAATTGAAGATAAAATACCATATTATCAAAGTGTATTAGACGAACATAATAAAGCACATGTGAAAGATGGCTTAGTAGAATTAAATAACCAAATTAAAGAGGTTGTTGGCCATAGTTATAGCTTCGTCGATGTGATGATTATCTTTTTACGTGAAGGACTAGAAGTGTTATTAATTGTAATGACATTGACTACTATGACGCGTAATGTCAAAGATAAGAAGGGTACTGCAAGTGTGATTGGTGGTGCAATTGCCGGACTTGTATTGAGTATCGTTTTAGCAATTACATTCGTAGAAACACTAGGGAATAGCGGCATGCTTCGTGAGAGTATGGAAGCGGGATTAGGTATCGTTGCGGTCATATTAATGTTTATCGTTGGTGTTTGGATGCATAAACGTTCGAATGCGAAACGCTGGAATGATATGATTAAAAATATGTATGCCAATGCGATTAGTAATGGTAATTTGGTATTGTTAGCGACGATTGGTTTAATATCTGTGTTACGTGAAGGTGTTGAGGTTATCATTTTCTATATGGGAATGATAGGCGAATTAGCGACCAAAGATTTTGTCATAGGTATTGCCTTGGCCATCGTGATATTAATTGTCTTTGCGCTATTATTTAGATTTATCGTCAGATTGATACCTATATTCTACATATTTAGAGTATTGTCGATCTTTATTTTTATTATGGGATTCAAAATGCTTGGCGTAAGTATTCAAAAGTTACAATTATTAGGTGCGATGCCAAGACATGTTATTGAAGGATTCCCAACGATTAACTGGTTAGGATTCTATCCAAGTTATGAACCATTGATAGCACAAGCTGCCTATATTATGGTAGTTGCTATCTTAATCTTTAAATTTAAAAAATAAAAAAACAGGCCGAGTGCCTGTTTTTTGTTGCTGCATTGCGGATTATCATAGCATTGCAGATATCACTGCATTGTTGAGATGTGGATATCACTGCATTGTTGGTTCTCGTGGCATTGTTGAGATGCAGATATCACGGTTTAATCCGATGCTGTATTCTGATTAACGCAATGTTAGTTAGCTGCAGTATTGATATAATCTGAGGTACTACATTGTTCTTTTATTGGCTATTGTGATGTTGTTGCATTGTAAGTATTGCAGTATTGATTCGTATAAGGTCATTGCGTTGGTGGTTCACCGCGGTATGTGAATTTAACGATGAACATACTGAACTCAAAGAGCAATATGAGTGGCAATGTGAGTAATATATTTAATGTTATGTCTGGTGGTGCAATGATACTCGCCAGCACAAAGCAAGCAAAATAAATATATTTACGATAATGTTTCAAAGAATATGTATCTATAAGACCGAATTTTGCAAGACCCATAAATAATATTGGTAATTGAAATAGAGTGCCAAATGTGAATAACCAACGTATGAGTTCAATCAAATATGCTTTAAAGCCAATGACAGGCGAAATGTTTAAAGTTAATGATAATTTTAACGCGAATTGAATGATCATTGGAAAGCCAACATAAAATGCAAAAGCGACGCCCGCACAGAATAATAACACGCTGAAAAAACTATATTTATAAATAAATTGACGTTCATTATTATGTAATCCAGGCGCAATGAATGCCCACAATTGATAAAACATGACTGGTGAAATGAAACAAAACGCGATGAAAAATATAATCATCACGTATATTTGGATCATTTCTGTGAATGAAAATGCATGTAAGGACACATGTGCACGGGTAATATACGTTATGAATGGTGTCATCCACCAAAATGATGAAACATATACGACGATGACCGTAATGCCGAACGACAATAAAATTTTTACTAACCGTTGGCGTAGTTCGCTAAAGTGAACCATTAATGTATCATCAGTACTATTGCTCTCGCTGTTGCTTCGATTCCTTACTGGGTGTATCGTGAGACTCTTTATCTAAATCTTCTGTTGCAGATTTAAATTCTTTTAAAGTAGAACCGATAGCACGACCAAATTGTGGTAATTTTTTCGGACCAAAAATAATTAAAGCGATAATGCTAATGACGACAAGACTTGTTGGGCCTGTGATGCCTAAAATAAAAGTGTTATTTATCATGATAATCAACCTCACTCATAAGTAGTATATAGTATTTACTTTATACCGAACGATAATGATTATCAACAATATTTTATATAATAATTAAAATATTGCTATAAACACATTTTACTGAGGTATTAATTCTGAAATGATAGCTTGTTCTTTCAAGTCGATATAAGTACAAGTACCAGCTTGAATATCGATATGCCATTTATAAATACCAGCTTCAGCCATTTCATCACAAAATGTTTCGAAATCTGTTTGTCCTTGTTGATGTCTAGTTAATACATCTTGAACGATAGATTGATTTGAACTTGGAGCGACAGGAATCGTACTTTTCACAGATGAAGTAACGATATCATCTTCTGATTGATGTACGTATGTTGCTGTGCCATCTTGAATGTTAACAATATTGTACGTCATACCCATATCCTTAAATGCTTTGAATAGTTTTGGAAAATCAACACCAGTAAATTGTTGATGTGCTTGTTGGATTGCAGATAATGTAAATGCCATAATAGTCTCCTTTGAATGGTTTGATTTAGTGAAAATGTGTGCATCATACTAAAATTAGAATGCTGTTAATTATGCAGGAAGGTGTAACGAAAGTAAACAATTATGACTTGTAGGCGTTGAGGTGTTTGTTTCAAAATGTCATACATAGGTGGACATTTATATTTTTTTGTGTAGTTTTGACAAATATAGTTGTCAAAAAGACGTATATCATTTACAGTGTAATTAAGGAGTTGATGCGATGTGCGTAATCGATTGAAAGAATTACGAGCACGAGATGGCTTAAACCAAACGCAGCTTGCTAAACAAGCGGGTGTTTCAAGACAAACCATTTCGCTAATTGAGCGAAACAACTTTATGCCATCGGTATTAACTGCAATAAAGATTGCTCGTATCTTCAATGAAAAGGTGGAAACTATTTTTATTATTGAGGAGGATGAGGCATGAAAGTACTAAGATATATCGGATATCTTTTACTAGGTGGACTTGTAGGTGGTATAATAGGTGGAATTTTAGGTAACTTTGATGGATTGGGTATTGAGAATTTGACGTTCGCAACGCGAAACAATGTCGTTGTAATATCGATTGTTGCGACTATGATCATCATATTAATAGAAATCATTGTTTTGATGAATCAAAGACGTGCATTGAAGTATAAGCGACTTGTAGATGAAGAGGTAGATAACGAAGAAACAGATCAATATGAATTGCTTGCGAATCGTCATGTTTTAAATGGAAGTATATTAAGTATTCTACAGACAGTTATTGCCTTGTTAGTGTTGCTTATTTTTGTGGTAGGACAAGCTGAAGCAAATGGAATACTATTCTTTTTAATACCATTTTTTGCTAGTGGTATTTTCAATACACAATTTACACTGTTTAATAGAAGATTTGATGACAGAATGCCAAAAATTGCAGATAAGAATTACACTGAAAAGCGATTGGAAATATTGGATGAAGGTGAACGCCATATAGAATTAATTGCATTATTTAAAACATATGCGAGCAACTTATCAATATTGATACTAGCCATTGTAGTAATTGGGCTTTATTCAATTACTACTGGAATTAATCAAAGCTTCAGTTTGCTACTTATCATTGCTATTTTCATATATAACGCCTTTAGTTATTTATTGAAGAGTAGACGTTTTTATTAAAATTAAACAAAGAGGAGCAAGGATATGACAACATTGTTAAACTTAGATTGTGTGAACAAACAATACAAGTCTTCGGATTTTAAATTACAAGATGCATCTTTAACGATTTCTACTAATGAGACAGTTGGATTAATTGGGAAAAATGGCTCAGGTAAATCGACATTAATTAATATTCTAGTAGGCAATCGACATAAAGATAACGGTAGTATTGCATTTTTTGGGGAAGAACATGCTATGGATGATGTCGAATATAAAGAACACATAGGTGTAGTGTTTGATGATTTGAGAGTACCTAATAAATTGACTATTAAAGATATTGATAAAGTATTTCAATCTATTTATATGACTTGGAATAGTCAAAAATTCTTTGATTTAATCAAATATTTCGAGTTGCCACTACAAACTAAAATTAAAACTTTTTCAAGAGGGATGCGAATGAAGATAGCTTTGACGATTGCGCTTTCTCATGATGTGAAGCTATTGATCTTAGATGAAGCAACTGCGGGTATGGATGTTTCTGGACGAGAAGAAGTAATGGAACTATTAGAAGATTTTGTCGCGCAAGGTGGAGGCATCTTAATATCATCGCATATTTCTGAAGATATAGAACAATTAGCGGATAAATTAGTGTTTATGAAAGATGGACGAATGATTTTAACTGAACAGAAAGATAGACTTTTAGCACAATATGGAATTGTTACGACAGAAGATGAAGATGTTGAAATTCCTAAGCATTTAATTATAGCTTCTAGATTGTCAAAGGGGAAATATCAAATTTTAGTTAAAGATTATGCAGAAATTGAAAATGCAGAACCTTTAAAACACATTGATGACGCTACGAAAATCATAATGCGAGGTGAAGTATAATGAAAGGTATGTTCCTAAGTAGTTTTTATGCAACGAGAAAGCAAACATATATTTATTTTATAGTCGCTATCATAGCTGCGGGATACTTTGCAGTATTTAATCCGTTGATGAGTTCGGCAATGGCTGGGGTTATGTTAATCACACCTATTACTGATAATATTAAACATGAAAAAGACTCAAGATGGATGTATTATGTATCTACTTTACCGGTTAAACGTAGTGATTATATTAAGTCATACTTTGCCTTTTATTTAATCTTATTCGGTGCAAGTTTAATGATTGGATTAGTTGTGACTACGATCGTGACCCAAAGTGTGATGATTGGTATTATGTCAGGTTTAATGAGTTTTGGTATCATAGGGGCATACTCTATCATTTTCCCATTGACATTTAAATTTGGCGCTGAAAACTCTAATGTCATTATGATATTTGCATCTATACTACTACTTTTTTCTTTCGTGGTCTTTTTCTTTATATATGGTATGGTTAGTGGTGCATCTGCATTAGAATTTGAAAAAATTAGCACTGAAGGATGGCTAGTTGTCATAGCATATGCGGTCATTGGTATAGTTATAACGAGCGTTTCTTATATATTGTCTATTAAAATTTTTAACAAACAAGAACTATAATCAATATTCTTGGTGTGAAGCTAGTCATTGAAATAATATTTAGAGCAGGTGATAAATCAATACGATTATCATCTGCTCTTTTTGGTGTTGTGGAATGAAATGCGGGATGATAGGTTGAGGTGACATCTCTATATCATACATTTGTTTTTAGAAGATTAGGTTGTGTGGGAATTGTATCCTTTTATAGTGAGGATTAACGTGTATATATTATTGAGTATGTTGCTGAAATTTATTTGTGTGTATCAATTGATGATGGTATATGCCAATGATTTCCTTGGAAATATAAAAACTCGATCATGTATCATAACTGATGATTGTCTCAAAAGTATACTGTGAAGCACAATATTTTTGGATGCAGTTCCAATACATTAATCGAGATCAAGGTTATCTATTCATCACTTTGACGTAGACGTTGATTTTTAAAATAGATGAGCATGATGCAGAAAGTCACAACGGATACCGAGATAATCATTACTTGGTCATGCCCTTTAAAGATAAGGCTGATGATATATGATACTACAAGTATGCCTAGTGAAGAAGAAATATATTTTGCGTTTGTCAGTTCATTATGGAAATAAGGCGTGATTAACCATAATCCAATATAGAATATTAAAACACTGATATACATCATATTAATTTCAAACAAGTCATTTAGTTTATTGTTATTACTAAAAACAATTGCGGCATTAATCACACCTAAAGCGATATTGATTAATAAATGCGTATACGATAAACGAAAACCGATAGATGACAATTTATGATTGATGTAATTTTCAGTAATGATTCAATAAACACCGAAAAGACTAATTAAAATCATAAATTGGAATATATAAATGTAACTAAAATGATCAATGCTAAATGATGACGAAGCTAAACCAACCAGTACCTCGCCAAAGATAATAATTGTTAGTAACGAAAAACGTTCTACTAAATGCATCATATTAACAGGTGATAATACAAGATATTTCTGAAATGGAATAAGTCCTGTCGCTGCAATGAATACGCCTAAAAATCCAGGGATGTAATGGATACTTTGTGGTAGTACTAATGATAGAAATGATAAAAATGAAATCACAAAGGCTACGGTCGCAAAAGCTTGACATGTACGCTTATCGCCATAATCTAATCCTGTACGTATATGTAATAAATACTGTAATCCGATACTTAAATACATAATTGCCACGCATAAGAAGAATGGGAAGAATGTCTTTTCAAAGTCCGGATATAGGCTGTTAGATAGGAAGACCATGATAAACATATTAAACATCATAAACGAGACGTCTTTGAATGTAACTTGACCAAATCGATTTGTAAAAAATGTTTGATGAGACCACATTAACCATAAGAACAAACTCATGACGATGTATTTGAAAAATAAATCAGCTGAAATGGAACCATTTTGTGTTGTTAAAATCACATGTGCAATTTTTTGAATGGCATAGACGAAAATTAAATCAAAGAACAACTCATGGAATCCTGCACGCTTTTCAGCTAAATGTTTTGGTGTTAATGCATTAACCATAAAATTTTAACTCCTTTAAGGTGTGTAATTAATTTACTAAGTATACTATTTATTTTTTCTAGTGAATAGGGGCAGATTTGACGATGAAATGGAAGGAGGGGTGACAGGGAGCTGGTTGCGGCATTAACAGTTATCAGCGATTTAATATTTGACTAGAGACGTCATGGTTTGAAAAAGTAGATGGTGAAATTGATGGTGAAACAAGCTGTGAATAGCGATGCAATGATAGATAGCATTTAATTAGAGTCATTATGCGAAATGATTAATGATAATTTGTGGTAAATCAAAGCATAATTTTGTACTATAGATGAGGATGATAGAGCATATTTAAGAGTGTGAAATGTTAAAGTGAAACCGTTTACGTTTCCGATTGCCCAAACAAATTACATCATTGTATAATATGATTTGTTAAATGCATAACAAGAATGAAAATGTAACATACGTAGCAATTGGTTTCATAAATTGGATGTTAGTGGCGTATTGGTTCATTAGACGTATTAGTAATAAAATTGTATATATCATAAGGAGATGAATATGACATGACGAGAGTCGTATTAGCAGCAGCATACAGGACACCTATTGGCGTTTTTGGAGGTGCGTTTAAAGACGTGCCAGCCTATGATTTAGGTGCGACTTTAATAGAACATATTATTAAAGAGACGGGTTTGAATCCAAGTGAGATTAATGAAGTCATCATCGGTAACGTACTACAAGCAGGACAAGGACAAAATCCAGCACGAATTGCTGCTATGAAAGGTGGCTTGCCAGAAACAGTACCTGCATTTACAGTGAATAAAGTATGTGGTTCTGGGTTAAAGTCGATTCAATTAGCATATCAATCTATTGTGACTGGTGAAAATGACATCGTGCTAGCTGGCGGTATGGAGAATATGTCTCAATCACCAATGCTTGTCAACAACAGTCGCTTTGGTTTTAAAATGGGACATCAATCAATGGTTGATAGCATGGTATATGATGGTTTAACAGATGTATTTAATCAATATCATATGGGTATTACTGCTGAAAATTTAGTAGAGCAATATGGTATTTCAAGAGAAGAACAAGATACATTTGCTGTAAACTCACAACAAAAAGCAGTACGTGCACAACAAAATGGTGGATTTGACAGTGAGATTGTTCCGGTATCAATTCCACAACGCAAAGGTGAGCCAATCGTTGTTTCAAAAGATGAAGGTGTACGTGAAAATGTATCAGTCGAAAAATTAAGTCGCTTAAGACCAGCTTTCAAAAAAGACGGTACAGTTACAGCAGGTAATGCATCAGGAATCAATGATGGTGCTGCGATGATGTTAGTCATGTCAGAAGACAAAGCTAAAGAATTAAATATCGAACCATTGGCAGTGCTTGATGGCTTTGGAAGTCATGGTGTAGATCCTTCTATTATGGGTATTGCACCAGTTGGCGCTGTTGAAAAGGCTTTGAAACGTAGTGAAAAAGAATTAAGCGATATTGATGTATTTGAATTAAATGAAGCATTTGCAGCACAATCATTAGCTGTAGATCGCGAATTAAAATTACCTCCTGAAAAGGTGAATGTTAAAGGTGGCGCTATTGCATTAGGACACCCTATTGGTGCATCTGGTGCTAGAGTTTTAGTGACATTATTGCATCAACTGAATGATGAAGTCGAAACTGGTTTAACATCATTGTGTATTGGTGGCGGTCAAGCTATCGCTGCAGTTGTATCAAAGTATAAATAATAAGAAAACAGGTTATCACAACAGTATTAATTACATGTTGGCATAACCTGTTTTTATTTGTTTATGGATTTATTGGGTAATATTAGTCATTTGATGGTTTAATTGCAAATGCTCTAACAGGGAACCCAGGTGCATCTTTTGGTTTAGGGCTGATAGCGTAAATGATGGCGCCACGAGTTGGTAATTGATCTAAATTAGTTAATAACTCGACTTGGTATTTATCCTGACCAAGAATATAACGTTCGCCAACTAAATCACCATTTTTTACAACGTCCACAGATGCATCGGTATCGAATGTTTCATGACCAACAGCTTCAACACGGCGTTCTTCAATTAAGTACTTCAAAGCATCTAATCCCCAACCCGGTGCATGTTGTTGTCCGTTCGAATCTTTGTTTTCAAACGTTTCAATATTAGGCCAACGTTTTGACCAATCGGTACGAAGTGCAACAAAAGTGCCAGGTTCAATAGTACCATGCTCTTTTTCCCATGCTTCTATATGCGCACGTGTTACGATGAAATCATTGTTGTTCGCTACTTCTGTTGAAAAGTCTAATACAATTAACGGCAATACCAATTCTTTTAAATCAATGTCTTCTAAATAACGTTTGTTCTCGACAAAGTGGATTGGTGCATCAATGTGAGTACCATATTGCGTTACAATATTCCAACGTTGCACATAGAAACCATGATCTTTAACCGTGAATAAAGTTGAAACTTCACCTTTTTCAAACTCACTAAAACGTGGTATTTCTGGATCAAATGTATGCGTTAAATCAACCCAAGTTGCTTGTTTTAAAGTATTTAATTGTTGCCATAAAGGATATTGTGTCATAAAATCACCCGTTTTTAGTTTATTATATGATAAATGCTGCGATTATTCTTGACGTTTAGCTTTAACAGCATTCACAAGTACAGTCAATGCATCTTTAACTTCTTCTTCTTTTCGCGTTTTCAATCCACAGTCAGGGTTTACCCAGAATAATGAGCGGTCGATTTGTTGTAGTGAACGATTGATTGCTGTAGTAATTTCTTCTTTTGTTGGAATACGTGGACTATGAATATCATATACACCTAGACCAATACCTAAATCATAATTAATATCTTCAAAGTCTTTAATTAAATCACCATGGCTACGAGATGTTTCAATTGAAATAACATCAGCATCTAAGTCATGAATAGCATGAATGATTTGACCGAATTGAGAATAACACATATGTGTATGGATTTGAGTTTCATCACGAACTGAAGACGTTGCAAGTTTAAATGATAAAACAGCATCTTTAAGATATTGTTCGTGATATTCAGAGCGTAATGGTAAGCCTTCACGTAATGCAGGTTCGTCAACTTGGATAACTTTGATTCCTGCAGCTTCAAGTGCTAATACTTCTTCGTTGATTGCTAAAGCAATTTGATCTTGAACAACTTTACGTGGTAAATCAACACGTTCAAATGACCAGTTTAGAATTGTTACAGGTCCAGTTAACATACCTTTAACTGGTTTATCTGTTAAGCTTTGTGCATAAACTGTTTCATCAACAGTTAAAGGCGCTGTCCATTTTACATCACCATAAATGATTGGTGGTTTTACGGCACGTGAACCATATGATTGCACCCAACCGAATTTAGTTACTAAGAAACCTTGTAATTTTTCTCCGAAGAATTCAACCATGTCATTACGTTCAAATTCACCGTGAACTAATACATCTAAGCCGATGTCTTCTTGAATTTTAATCCATCGAGCAATTTCATTTTTTAAGAATGTTTCATATGCTTCGTCTGTAATGCGTTTGTTTTTCCAATCTGCACGGTATTTTCGAACTTCTCGGCTTTGTGGGAATGATCCAATAGTTGTTGTTGGTAAATCCGGTAAGTTCAAACGTTTTTGTTGTTGTTCAATACGTTGCGCGAATGGTGATTGTCTTGAAGTACGCACGCTTTCGAAATCATAATCTAAGTTTTTGAATGATTGATTTTGGAAACGCTCATAACGTGCTTTTAATTTATCATATTTAACACTATCGTTTTGATTAAATAGGCGACGCAATGCATCTAATTCGTCTAATTTTTCAGTTGCAAAGCTTAAGCCTTCGCCAACACTTGTATCTAATGTTTCATCATCTAAAGATACTGGAACATGTAATAATGAAGATGATGGTTGAATGACAAGTTCATTCGTGTGTGCTAACAATTTATCGATTAAGACTTTTTTAGCTTCAATGTCACTTGCCCATACATTACGCCCATCAATAATTCCAGCGTATAATGTTTTTGATTTATCAAAATCTCCTGCTTCAATTTGTTTAAGGTTATAGCCATTATCATGGACAAAGTCTAAACCTAAACCACCAACAGGTAAAGAACTTAAGAATTTAAGATGTGCACGTTCGAAGTATGTTTGAATGACTAACTTTTTAGCAACACCAGCTTTTTCGAAATAGTCATAAGCTTCACGTGTAATATTTTCATAGCTTTCACTGTCGTCTGTAACTAAGATTGGCTCATCAACTTGAATGTACTCAGCACCTGCATCAATTAATGATTCAAACACTTCTTTATAAAGTGGTAATAACGTTTTAACTTTTTCTTCAAAAGTTTGGTGACCGCCTTTTGATAATTTAACAAAAGTAATCGGACCAACAATAACAGGGTGAGCATTAACATTTAAAGATTGCGCGTATTTAAAGCGATCTAATAATACATTGCGACTCACTTTAGGCTCAACATTGTCCCATTCAGGTACGATGTAATGATAGTTAGTGTTAAACCATTTTATAAGTGCACTTGCAACATGGTCTTTATTACCGCGAGCAATATCAAATAATAAGTCATCATCGATAGTTCTTCCTTGGAAACGTTCTGGGATGATGTTGAATAATAATGACGTATCTAAAATGTGGTCATATAAAGAGAAATCACCAACTGGGATGCTATCTAAGTGATAGTACTTTTGTAATAATAAATTTTCTTTATGTAGATCAGTTAATGTTTGATCTAATTCTTCTTTAGAAATCTTCTTTGCCCAATAACTTTCGATGGCTTTTTTCCATTCTCTTTTTCTACCTAATCTTGGGAATCCTAAGTTTGATGTTTTAATTGTTGTCATAATATTGCCTCCTTGTGAGCAGTAATAGATTTTGAGTATGCTGCAAGTTCTAATGAATCTTCGACATTTTGAAACGGTGTGATAATGTATAAACCATTAAAATATTCATGAACAGTATCGATTAAATCCTTTGAAAGCTTAAGACTTAGTTCTCGTGTTTTGGCTTTATCATCTTTAACTGCTTCAAATTGTTGTAAAATTTCATCTGACATCTTGATTCCTGGCACTTCATTATGCAAAAAGAGTGCGTTTTTGTAACTTGCGATAGGCATAATGCCTATGAAAAATGGTTTGTTCAAGTGCTTAGTGGCGTGGTAAATTTCAATGATTTTCTCTTTGCTGTACACGGGTTGTGTTATAAAATAAGACATTCCGCTTTCTATCTTTTTCTCTAGTCGTTTTACGGCACCATCTAATTTACGAACATTAGGGTTAAAGGCGCCAGCGATGTTGAAGTGTGTACGTTTCTTCAGCGCATCACCGTCAGTGTTAATACCTTGATTAAATCTTAGAGCGAGTTCAGTTAATCCTTTAGAATTAACATCATAGACATTGGTTGCACCTGGTAAGTGACCAACTTTTGAAGGATCACCAGTTATGGCTAATATTTCGTTAACGCCAATGAGCGATAATCCAAGTAAATGGGACTGCAAGCCGATTAAGTTTCGGTCTCGACATGTAATATGTACGAGTGGTTCAATATTGTAATATTGTTTAATTAAGCTTGCAGCAGCAATGTTGCTAATTCTGACAGTTGCCAATGAATTATCTGCGAGTGTTACCGCATCTACATTAGCTTTATCAAGTTTAGCGATATTTTCAAAAAATCTATCCGTGTCTAAATGTTTCGGTGTATCCAATTCGATAATAACGGTTGGACGTTCTTGAACCTTAGATGTTAATGATTGTCTAACTTTATTTTGAGATGGATTGAAAAGTGCTTTCGTTGGTATCGGAATCACTTTTTTGTCATTAACAGGTTTAAGTGTCTGAATAGATTCTTTAATAAATTTGATGTGCTCAGGCGTTGTACCACAGCAACCACCAATTAAACGAACACCTTCGCGAATTAGATTTTGAGCAACTTGACCGAAATATTGTGCATTGTCACTATACTTAAATTCACTATTTTCAATATCTAATAAGCTGGCATTTGGATAACAAGATAAGTATGCGTGCTCTGGTAATTCAATATGTGTGAAAGACTCTTGCATATGGTGCGGGCCATGATGACAATTGAGTCCCACGATGTTTGCACCACATTGAACGAGTTGTTTTAATCCTTCATTGATTGCCTGACCATTAACTAAGTAATTTGTGTTTGAAGCGGTTAATTGAGCAATGATTGGAATGTCGTATTTCTTTCTCGTTCGTGAAATGACATTTGTTAGCTCTTCTAGATCGTAATACGTTTCGAAAAGTAGCGCGTCAACGCCTTCTTCAATTAAGGTGTCTATTTGAATTTCAGTATGATAAAGAATAGTTTGTAAGCTGATATCCTCTTGTTTGATACCTCTAAACCCACCAACTGTGCCTAATATATACGTATCTTTAGTTGCTGCTTTTTTTGCGATGCGAACGGCGGCTTGATGTATTGCTTTAACTTTATCTTCGAGACCGAATCGTTTTAACTTTTCAAAATTTGCACCATAAGTATTGGTTTGAATGACATCAGCACCAGCTTCGATATATGAACGATGGATGCGTTCAACTTTATCTGGATGGCTAAGGTTATATGCTTCTGGGCAGGTGTCTAAACCTTCAGAGTATAAAATGGTTCCAATAGCGCCATCAGCTACTAAAACATTATCTTTCAATTGTGTGAGGAATTGACTCATTGAATGCCTCCTTTAATGCGTATTTGATGTCTGCAATGAGTTCATCAGGATCTTCGAGACCAACGCTTAATCGGAATAGACCGAAAGTGATACCACGTTCTTGTCTCACTTTTTCAGGTAGTGCAGCGTGAGACATTGTTGCTGGATGTGAAAGGATCGTTTCAACACCGCCCAGACTCACTGAAACGAGTGGTAATGTCAGTGCATCGACAAATTGTTGTGCTTTAGACTCATCAGCTAAACGAAAGCCAATAACGGCACCGCCATTTTTAGCTTGTTCTAAATGAGCAGCAGTGAGTCCCGGATAATAAACTTCTGAAATTTCATCTTGCTTTATTAAAAATGACACGATTTTTTGAGCGTTTTCGACAGATTGTTTAAATCTGATTGGAAATGTTTTTAAATGTTTAGCAAGCGTCCAGCTATCTTGAGCAGATAACATATTGCCTGTACCATTTTGTATTAAATAAAGAGCTTCACTAATTGCCTCATTATTAGTAATGACAGCACCAGCAATTAAATCGCTATGTCCACTTAAAAATTTTGTAGCACTATGAATGACAATATCAGCGCCAAGTAATAAAGGTGATTGACCTAACGGTGTCATAAATGTATTGTCCACAGCTACCAGTAGTTCATGCTTTTCGGCTATTTTAGAAACAGCTTTGATATCAGTAATTTTAAAACAGGGATTCGATGGTGTTTCGATATAAATTAATTTTGTGTTTGATTGAATGGCACCCTCGATTTGTTCGAGCTTGGTAGTATCTACGGTTGTAAATTCAATATTAAAACGATTCAAAATTTGCTCAGTGAGGCGAAAAGTACCGCCATATACATCATCGGGTAAGATGACATGATCACCAGATTTGAAAGTCAAAAGTACTGCTGAAATAGCAGCAATACCTGATGCAAAAGCAAAAGCGAATTTTCCCTGTTCTAATCGTGCTAGCTTCTCTTCTAAAAGTTCACGGTTAGGGTTCCCACTTCGTGCATAATCATATTTAACATCACCACCAAGACTTGTTTGATGGAATGTTGAAGAATCATAGAGTGGTGGGTTAGCTGAATGATATTCCACACCTCTACGCCAATCGAATATCACTTCTGTCTCTTTTGAAAGTGTCATACAATCTCTCCAATCTGAGCTTTATCTAATGCTTGGATGATATCGCGTTCGATGTCTTCATAATTTTCAACGCCTAGTGATAAGCGGATTAAATACTCATCAATGCCACGTTTATCTTTTTCAGCATCTGGCATATCAACATGTGTTTGTGTGTAAGGGAAGGTCACTAATGTTTCAGTGCCTCCTAAACTTTCTGCAAAAATACAAATATCTAAATTTTCTAATAATTTAGCGACGCTATAGGCCTTGTTAAGTCTTAAACTAAGCATGCCAGTTTGTCCGCTATATAGTACTTCGTCAATTGCTTGAAGTGACTGACATTTTTTAGCAAGTTTTCTTGCGTTTGATTGCGCACGCTCAATGCGTAAATGCAAAGTTTTAAGTCCACGTAACAACAAATAACTATCTATTGGTGATAGTGTTGCGCCAGTCATGTTGTGAAAATCAAACAACTGTTGCGCGAGTGATTCATCTTTGACGGTTACGACACCTGCTAGTACATCGTTATGTCCACCAATATATTTCGTAGCTGAATGTAAGACTATATCAGCACCTTCTGCTAATGGTGTTGAAAGATAAGGTGTTAAAAAAGTATTGTCGATAATTGACAATAAGCCTTTAGCTTTACAAAGTTGATAGTACGGCTTTACATCAATAGCAATCATTTGTGGGTTAGATATTGGTTCAATGAATAATGCAACTGTTTTATCAGTGATTTCTTTTTCAACTTGTTCATAATCTGTAAAATCAACGTACTTAAATTTGATATCGTATTGTTGCTCGTAAAATTCAAATAATCTAAATGTGCCGCCGTATAAATCGAATGAAACTAAAATTTCATCGTGTGGTTTAAATAAATTACATATTAATTGAATGGCTGACATTCCACTTGATGTAGCGAATGATGCAATACCATGTTCGAGTTTGGCAAAACAGGTTTCAAATGTTGAGCGTGTAGGATTTTTAGTACGTGTATAATCAAAACCTGTCGATTGTCCTAGTTTTGGATGCTTGTAGGCAGTAGATAAATGGATTGGATTCGCTATAGCACCGGTTGAATCATCAGTTAATGTGATTTGGGCTAACTGTGTATCCTTCATATTAAGACCCTCCTATAAGAAAAAATAAAAAAAGCTTCCGTCCTTCGTACCCGAATAAATCGGATAAAAAGGACGAAAGCTTATGTTTCGCGGTACCACCTTTATTTGTTATTCCATCGCTGAAATAACCTTATTCAGTACGCATTAAAAGTAAATATGCTTACTGAACAATTATCACAATTAAAGTCAGTAAGTAAGGATTTAGTAATGTGATATCCCATACTTATTAACAAAAAATCGTGCGTAAAGAATCCAGTACGCCATTTAACATCAATGTTAATACTGTATCGCTATAACGGGCGAACCCGTAGACACCTCATATTGGCATCAACACTCCAAGGCCATTTTCAAACACGCTTTCAAAATCTTCTCTCAGCTACTAAAGACTCTCTGTATAAGCAGGGTGTGTTTTACTTTCCTCTTTATTGTGTTTACGTTTCATTAAACTGTTATAAGATATTAATTAGCTTACAGAGTAAAAAAAGATTTGTCAACAATTATTCAGAAAATTTTGATTTAAAAGTTAATTTGTTTGTGAAATTGTAATTGGTATCTTGAAGTTGAAAAATGAATTATTTTTTAAATAAAGTGTGGTTAATGGTTGTCTGACTCATTTAGAATACATAAAATATATTTAACTGTTGTTATCAAATAAAAAGTGATGTGAGTGAATTGTCAAAAAGTGAAGATCAACGTATTACTAAAACAAAAGATGAACAAATTAAGCAAATAGATATATCGGATATCAAACCGAATCCGTATCAGCCCCGAAAAACTTTCGATGAAAATCATTTAAATGATTTGGCAGATTCAATTAAGCAATATGGTATTTTGCAACCAATTGTGCTTAGAAAAACAGTACAAGGCTATTACATTGTAGTTGGTGAAAGAAGGTTTAGAGCTTCGAAAATTGCTGGTCTAAAATACGTATCAGCGATTATCAAAGATTTAACAGATGAAGATATGATGGAACTGGCGGTCATCGAAAATTTACAAAGAGAAGACTTAAATGCGATTGAAGAAGCTGAAAGTTATCAACGTTTGATGACAGATTTGAAAATTACACAACAAGAAGTAGCGAAGCGATTGAGTAAGTCGCGCCCGTATATAGCGAATATGTTGAGGTTATTACATTTACCGAAAAAGATTGCTGACATGGTAAAAGATGGGCGACTGACAAGTGCACATGGACGAACGTTATTGGCAATTAAAGATGAACAACAAATGCTTAGGTTAGCGAAACGGGTTGTTAAAGAAAAGTGGAGTGTCAGATATTTAGAAAATCATGTTAATGAATTAAAAAATGTTTCGTCAAAGTCGGAAACAGACAAAGTAGATATAACTAAGCCTAAATTTATAAAGCAACAAGAACGACAGCTTCGAGAACAGTATGGCGCAAAAGTAGATATATCGATAAAAAAATCAGTCGGCAAAATCTCATTTGAGTTTGAATCACAAGATGACTTTGTGAGAATCATTGAACAATTAAATCGTAAGTATGGTAAATAGTTACACAATTTTATATAATATCACTTTGTGAATCTATAGATATATCGATAGTTATCTATATTCTTTGAAGATGATGCGACTTCAGTAGGTTGGAAGAATACAACAATATTAATAAAATTATTTGAGACTATATAGAAAGGAGTAACGCTAATTATGGATCAAGTTATGAGTATTATTTCATCGCTATTCGAACCATTAACTAAAATTGAAACATATGAAAGTGTCGCTACTAAATTAGCGATGATAATTATATATATTATCGTTGCATTAATCGTAATTAAAATACTAGATAAAATGATTGCCCAAGGATTTAAAATACAAAACAAGAGTAAAAAGGGTAATAAAAAACGTTCCAAAACATTAATATCATTGGTGCAAAATGTTGTTAAATATATCGTGTGGTTTATAGTTATCACTACCATTTTAAGTAAATTTGGCATTAGTGTTGAAGGGGTAATTGCCAGTGCTGGTGTCGTAGGCTTAGCAGTAGGTTTTGGTGCTCAAACTATAGTTAAAGACGTAATTACAGGATTCTTTATTATATTTGAAAGCCAATTTGATGTAGGTGATTATGTTAAGATAAATAACGGTGGTACAACTGTAGCAGAGGGAACAGTTAAATCAATTGGACTCCGTTCAACACGCATTAATACAATATCTGGGGAACTTACAATCTTGCCAAATAGTAGTATGGGTGAAATAACGAATTACTCAATTACGAATGGAACAGCAATTGTTAAAATTCCAGTATCTGTAGATGAAAATATTGATAATGTTGAGAAGAAATTAAACAAATTATTTACATCTCTGCGTAGTAAATATTATTTATTTGTAAGTGATCCTGTTGTGATTGGTATTGATGCCTTTGAAGATACTAGAGTAATATTAAGGGTTTCAGCAGAAACTATACCAGGTGAAGGTTTCTCTGGTGCGCGTATTATTCGTAAAGAAGTACAAAAAATGTTTTTACAAGAAGGTATTAAGACACCACAACCAATAATGACACCTTTTAATCATAGTGAAAACGGTGTTTAGTAGTTTATAATACATGGAGGTCATATTTAATGGCGTCAAAATATGGAATAAATGATATAGTAGAAATGAAAAAACAACATGCGTGTGGAACCAATCGTTTTAAAATTATTAGAATGGGTGCTGACATTAGAATTAAGTGTGAAAATTGTCAACGAAGCATTATGATTCCACGTCAAACGTTTGATAAAAAACTAAAAAAAATCATCGTATCTCAGGATGATACACAAAGATAGGAGAATGATTCATGGCTTTAACAGCAGGTATCGTTGGCTTACCAAACGTTGGTAAATCAACATTATTTAATGCAATTACAAAGGCGGGTGCCTTGGCAGCAAACTATCCGTTTGCAACTATAGACCCAAACGTGGGTATTGTAGAAGTGCCAGATGCAAGACTACTTAAATTAGAAGAAATGGTTCAACCTAAAAAAACATTACCTACTACATTTGAATTTACAGATATTGCCGGAATTGTTAAAGGTGCTTCTAAAGGTGAAGGTTTAGGTAATAAATTCTTATCACATATTAGAGAAGTAGATGCAATTTGTCAGGTTGTTCGTGCTTTTGACGATGATAATGTAACACATGTAGCTGGTCGAGTTGATCCAATTGATGACATCGAAGTTATCAATATGGAATTAGTACTTGCAGACTTAGAATCAGTTGAAAAACGCTTACCTAGAATTGAAAAATTGGCACGTCAAAAAGATAAGACTGCTGAAATGGAAGTGCGTATTTTAACAACTATTAAAGAAGCTTTAGAAAATGGTAAACCCGCTCGTAGTATTGACTTTAATGAAGAAGATCAAAAATGGGTGAATCAAGCGCAATTACTGACTTCTAAAAAAATGCTTTATATCGCTAATGTTGGTGAAGATGAAATTGGTGATGATGATAATGATAAAGTAAAAGCGATTCGTGAATATGCAGCGCAAGAAGACTCTGAAGTGATTGTTATTAGTGCAAAAATTGAAGAAGAAATTGCTACATTAGATGATGAAGATAAAGAAATGTTCTTAGAAGATTTAGGTATCGAAGAACCAGGATTAGATCGATTAATTAGAACAACTTATGAATTATTAGGATTATCAACATATTTTACTGCTGGTGTGCAAGAAGTACGTGCTTGGACATTTAAACAAGGTATGACTGCACCTCAATGTGCTGGTATCATTCATACTGATTTTGAACGTGGATTTATCCGTGCCGAAGTAACAAGTTATGACGACTATGTACAATATGGTGGCGAAAGTGGCGCTAAAGAAGCGGGAAGACAACGATTAGAAGGTAAAGAATATATTATGCAAGATGGTGATATCGTTCATTTCAGATTTAATGTATAAACGATAGAGTGAAGTTAATTAAATAGAATATATGTAGAAGAGGCGGAATCAATTGTTCGCCTCTTTTAATTATGCTTATAATTTATTAAAAGAATGGAATAATTTTACTCGCGTTAATAATATCTTGAGTGCTGAAAAATTGTTTGCCTTCGCCAGTATAAGCAGGAACTAAAACAAGATTAGCCTTTGCACAATAAAGCCATTCAGGATGAATGCCACTATTAAGTATCTCTTGGAATTCTTGAAAATCTTTAGACCAATCAATATTTAAATTCATTCCTTACCACCTCATAGCTATTATAGAACATGCGTTCGCTTTTGTGAAGTGTATTTTTAAAAATATCATAGAAAATTTCAAATGAATTAATGTCAAAAATGATATGAAGAGTAGTTTGAATTATTATTGTAAAAAGTAATGGCGCATGATATAATTCTTTATTGTGAGTAATGAAAATTATTCCTTGCTTATCTGTTTTAAGATTGATAAGCCGTATAGACCACAAGGAGGTGCAAATATAAAATGAGAACATATGAAGTTATGTACATCGTACGCCCAAACATTGAGGAAGATGCTAAAAAAGCGTTAGTTGAACGTTTCAACGGTATCTTAGCTACTGAAGGTGCAGAAGTTTTAGAAGCAAAAGACTGGGGTAAACGTCGCCTAGCTTATGAAATCAATGATTTCAAAGATGGCTTCTACAACATCGTACGTGTTAAATCTGATAACAACAAAGCTACTGACGAATTCCAACGTCTAGCTAAAATCAGTGACGATATCATTCGTTACATGGTTATTCGTGAAGACGAAGACAAGTAATAATTAGAGGGGGCGTTTAAATGCTAAATAGAGTTGTATTAGTAGGTCGTTTAACGAAAGATCCGGAATACAGAACCACTCCCTCAGGTGTGAGTGTAGCGACATTCACTCTTGCAGTAAATCGTACGTTCACGAATGCTCAAGGGGAGCGCGAAGCAGATTTTATTAACTGTGTTGTTTTTAGAAGACAAGCAGATAATGTAAATAACTATTTATCTAAAGGTAGTTTAGCTGGTGTAGATGGTCGCTTACAATCCCGTAATTATGAAAATCAAGAAGGTCGTCGTGTGTTTGTTACTGAAGTTGTGTGTGATAGTGTTCAATTCCTTGAACCTAAAAATGCGCAACAAAATGGTGGCCAACGTCAACAAAATGAATTCCAAGATTACGGTCAAGGATTCGGTGGTCAACAATCAGGACAAAACAATTCGTACAATAATTCATCAAACACGAAACAATCTGATAATCCATTTGCAAATGCAAACGGACCGATTGATATAAGTGATGATGACTTACCATTCTAATAAAAATTAACGAAATTAAAGCGAAAAAATTATCAAAGGAGGCACACAATCATGGCAGGTGGACCAAGAAGAGGCGGACGTCGTCGTAAAAAAGTATGCTATTTCACAGCAAATGGTATTACACATATCGACTACAAAGACACTGAATTATTAAAACGTTTTATCTCAGAACGCGGTAAAATTTTACCACGTCGTGTAACTGGTACTTCAGCTAAATATCAACGTATGTTGACTACAGCTATCAAACGTTCTCGTCATATGGCATTATTACCATATGTTAAAGAAGAACAATAATATATAATTTATTGTCAAACCCCGTAGGCATATACCTAAGGGGTTATTTTTGTGTGCTTTTATTTGGAAAGTTCGCAAAAAATTCGCAGAGTGTGGAAGTTTAGGCATAAAAAAGCAACTGCAGTAACATTTTAACCTAAAAGCTATTGTGGAATGTGTATATAATTTGTAGTTTATTATCTACTTATTATATACATGTCAAGAAAAACTATTTATATATTGATATAATCCAGTATTTTAGGGTATAATATTAATGACTCATCTGCCCAGTGTAGAAGGAGCACGACTTCCTTACGATCTAAGGAAGCTTTTTTTATGTCTTTTTGTTTATTTATTTTATTGCTTTTTTGTAATTACTCTCTAGTCGTTTTATTTCGCTTATTAAAACTAAAGGATAGCCAGTAATAAATCTATATGAATGTAAAGCACTATTTTTATAATATTCTTGTAAAATAATGTGATAATGAAAATTGGAATATGAGTACAATATATTCCATCTATTATTCTTTCTATTATCTTTTCTTTTGTCTGGGTTTTTCCATACCTTTATATTTGTTTCATTAGAAAGTTCTAAATTTTTCAGCACATAATAAATATAAGGGAGATGCTTTGCTCTATAAATGCATTTTGCCCTGTTTTCATGAAAAAAAGCTTGAGGATTATTGGGGGAAGCGATAGAACAATTTACATTACATAATCTATGTGCATGATGGTTTACGCATGGATACATGTTATATTTTTCTCTTCCATTATCCCCATTTAATATGTCATCTATACTACATATATGCTTGAATGCATTGTCATTGGCATATTCAAAATAAATGGGTTTGCCTTTAAATGTAGGTTTATTCGCATTTTGCATAAAATATTTCTCAAAAAATGAATATGAAGAGTCTAATTCATCACTTCTTTTATCAAGGTTTATATCTATTTCTGATAATAAATCATTTAAATACATTTTGTTTTTCTCCCCAATCAAAAACATTTAGCTTGCTTTCATCTGGGCTTGTGCCATTAAAACTATTACCAGCCTTTTTTTTGAAATAGTTAACTATTTCGGTTTTAATAGGAGAAGACTGTAAATTTCTTCTATCATATGAAAAAATACCAATTAAAATATCGCATAATTGAAGTAAGTCGTTTCTTCTAGAGTCAATTTGATGCATTTCTTTAATCACATCTTTTTTAAAATCATAAATGTTGTTGCATAATACTTCATGAAGAAATTGCACTTTGGGAGCTCCAAGAGTATCTTTAATATCTAGTAATATTTTATATTGCTCATTAGGGTTGTTAATCATTTTGCCTAGTAATAGAAAATACATTTTATAATACCATGTATTATAATCATCGCCAGAAGAAAATGATAATTCTTTTTTATTGTGTGCAATTACTACCCTAAAACATAAACTTTCATTGAAAAATAAATCAATAAGTTTTTTATACATACCAAGTTTACTCTTTGATGCTTTAGTCCATTTTAATTCAACAGACTCTTTAATATTAAATTCTCTTTTTATCTTTCTAAATGAATCTACTATACTAATTTTATCCTTAGAATCAACTGATAAAGCGCCTAAGACCATAATATTTGCAACATCGTTTTGTATATGACAACTTTCATCACAATATATATTAATCATTTCTATCCCCCAATTCTTTCCAATTTATTCATCATATCTTTTGCCATCTGATCAGTTACGTGTGTGTATATCTCTAAGGTGGTTTTATAGTCTGAGTGACCTACACGCTCTTGTATCGCTTTTAGGTTAATTCCTAATTGCGCAAGTGTAGATATGTGTGTGTGACGTAATGTGTGCGTTGTCACACGCTTGTTAATTGAACTTATATCTGTTGCTTCTTTAATAATATTATTCACCTTATTTAAGTCAATAGGGCTACCAGCAGTGTTAGTAAATATATAACCTCTATCTATGAATTTAGCATTCCACTGATTTTCTTTTTTATTTTCTAGCATGAGCTTTTTAAGTAAATTAATACTTTGAGTTGTGAGGCCTATTGTTCGATAACTCTTACTTGTCTTAGTTGTTTCTTTAACGCCAAATGCTCCAGTTTCTGCATCAGTAACCCAATTTATTGTTCCGTCAATCTCTAGTGTTTTATTCTCAATATTTATATTGTCTGTCTTGATTGCTAGGAGTTCGCCAATGCGCATTCCATTGTTAATTTGAAATTCTACTAATGCTTTTACCATTTCATAGTTACGTTTACGCGTAGCATGACGCTTATGTTTAATTAGATAGTCGAAGCACTCTAGTAACTCCTTTACTTCGCTATCTTCTAAATAGTTATTACGTTTAGCTTGAAACTCGTTTCTGGTTTGGGCTTTCTTAGGTATATCTATTTTATCTAACACACTAATATCGTGCAGATCATAATATTTAAACGCATATTTGAAAACGGAACGAATAACAATAACAAGAGATTGAACATGGCCAATACTATGTGATTTAGCCCATTCATTAATGATGTTTTGTAAGTAGGTGTGCGTAATCTTGCTGATGAGTACTTTGCTATCAATAGCATTTTTAACTGTATTAGTATTACTTTTCTTTTCTTTAATAGTGGTTGGTTTTGAGCCTGAATGTGTCTTGTAATGTTCTAACCATTCATTACACGCATCGTGAAACGTTAATTTTTCAAGTTGTTTCGTGCTATTATGTTTCAAACGTTGCTCAATGATTCTATTTAGTTCTAATTGAGCATCTTTTTGGCTACGTACATTATTCTTGTTACGTGTAACTGATACTGTTTTATACTTGCCAGTTAAAGGGTCTGTATAGCGCTCTAAATAGCGATAGGCCGTACTTTTGTTTTTAGTGATTTCACGAACCCACATTTGTCATCCCTCCTTGTCATCTTCATCATTTTTTTCTTTATAGTGCTTTAAATGATCATAGTTATACATGTTATCAATCAGTTTAAACATTGATATGCATTGAGTGATAAAAATAGTTATAACTAACGCATATATAGTAAAAAGTAAATATTCAATTAATACATTCAATTAATCACTCCTTGAGTATATTGGTTGAATCATTTTTACTATGTATCTCACAACCTTAAAATAAGACGTAGGTGTGCTAGGACACGTAGGAATTTGACTGTTTTATATAATTTATTTGAAAATTATGACATTAATCTGTTTCATATAAAATTTTATATAAGGCGTCTCTTTTAGTTTTATCATCTTCCGAGTTTGTAAAGATATTAAAAAAATCATCCTTGTTTTTAATGTAATTGTATTTATTAAGTAAAAATACAACGATTAAATCTTTAATTGTCTTTAAATCGTTATCATTTAAAACGTTGTAATAATACATATCTTTTTCTGTGAAATGCTTCTTATTTAAAAAATTATTATCTAAGAGAAAGCTTCTGTCAAAAAACACTTCATATTCATTTTGAGTAAGTAGCCAATTTAAGTCAAAATAAGGCTTTTCTATAACTTCTTTTTTTGTAGTCCCTTTAACCAATTTGATTTTATTACTAAATATATCACTTTCAATTTTTGAGTTTTCATTCTGTTTTTTTTTAATTGTAACATCATAATATTCATTGAATTGTGTAATAAGTTCATTGGGGTCTCTATCGCTAATAGTACTATTAGATGAGTTTATAAACATTATGAGAATTTCATCTAAGTAACTATTATTGATTTCATAAAACGGGCTTTCACTGCCCATTTTATATTCGATATGTGTTTTAAAGCCTATTAGTAAATTGAAAATTGTTTCTAAAGAAGGGAAATTTCTTTTTCCGTTTTCTAATTTACTTATATATGTTTGCGAAACGCCTGATAAAGTAGAGAGTTCTTTAACCGAAAGCTTCCAACTCACTCTTTCTTTTTTTAATATTTCACCAAAAGTCATATAAATCACCTCTAATTATAATTATAAATAAGTTGTACTTTGAGTACAATATTTTTTGTGTTGACAATACAAAAAGAAGTGTGTAATATTTGTTTTGTACTCAATGTACAAAAAAGTACTTGTGTACTAAAAGAAAGGAGTGCTTATCTTGAATAATAATTTAAGTTTGTTGATGGGGAAACATAGAGTTACGGCGTCAAAACTTAGCACGGTAACTGGTATTTCCAGAACATCAATACATGGCTTGTATCACGAACGTACTGAAAATCCAGATACAAAAACAGTTATGAAGTTATGTGAATATTTCAACATAACACCAAATGAATTTTTTGGAATTATTGAAAAAGAGGGGGTTAAATAAATGCCTAGAACAAAGTTACAAGATTTTCCATTAAAAGAAAATACAGTTACAGAACCAAAACAAGTTGTAGTAAATCCGTTGTTTGCGAAACCTAATGCACTAGCTGGTATTTTTGGAATTTCATACAGTTCGGTCAATCGTATTTTAAAAGAGTGGGAAAAAGATCATAAAGGTATTGATGATTTATATTATTCACTATCATCATCAATGATTGTTATCAGTATTCCGCGATTCGAGGAGTACATGAAGGCACGTCATAAAAAATGGATGTAGGAGGCAAGGCAATGAAAATGTACTTAACTTATATTTGCTTAGTTTCATTGTTAACAATTTTATTACTAGCAATATCGAATATGTATGTCGCTTTTAGTGTGTACGGCATGATAGTAACTTATGGATTTAATTTAACAGGAGGATTAGAAAATGAATAATGAACAAAAAGAAGTAATAGAACACGTGGTTTATCAACTTGAGTTAAGTGTCGTGAATAATTTGGAAAGTTATGAACACACAGAATATGTTAATGGTATTGAAGTGGTTTCAGAGATCAGTCGTGAAAAGCACTTAGAATTGATAATGAAATGGTGCGCACAAGAATTAAAGAATAATTTTCAATTAGAGAAAGGAGAATAAAAATGGATTGGGAAATTAAAAGTTTATTTAGCGATTTAAAGTTGTTGAAAGATAGTTTTGAGGATTTAAAGGATAGTAAGGGTTGGCATTTTGATGAGCTATATCCATATGAACCAAATCATGTCTTAAATAAAGATGAATTAATTGGAGAGGGATTTTCTTATCATGAGAGACGTATTCACAATAATCAAATGTTTGATTTATTCCATCTCTATATAGAGCAGTTCGATAATATTATCGAAAAGTTTTATGAAATAGAAAAAGCATCATCTGAGAACTTTGGCGAGGAATCAGATGACGCAAAGAATTCAATAAAAGTAGCAGAGTAATATAGAAATTACACATTCTTATTATAACATCTTTGCTCTGTTGTTTCATTAAGAGGTGCAAAAAATGAATGAAATTAAATTAGAATATGACACACATGTTTCAGTGGTACATTATGAAAGTTTAGACTCACGTTCATTTAAGAGCTTTTCAAAACCTAAATGGAGTAAGTTGGTTAATAAACTGTCTGTACCTATAGAAGCGAATTATAAGTATGCACGTGGTGTTGCTGTTTACGGTGATATTAAAGACGGTGCAAATGATCATGGTGAAATTATCAAAAAGCATCGAAACGATAAAAATGTCATATACAGAGATGTGATTGTACTTGATTATGATGAAATAAATGATTTAAAGCAATTACATGAAGCAATCAGCTCAGCTTTAAGCAATGTTGCATGGTTTTGGCACACAAGTTACTCGCACAGAACTGAACAAGCTAGAATACGCCTGTATATCCCTCTAAATGAGCGAATAAGTGCAGATGATTATCGTAAATATTCAAAGGTATTAGCAAATAAAATTGGTCATAAAGTGGATGAAGGTTCATATCAGCCAAGTAGATGTTTTGCACTACCAGTTATTCAAAAAGGACACATATTTATTAAACGAGTGAATGACTGTCCAATTATGGATGTTGATATGCTTGAACAGTGGTTAAAGGAGTATGAACAATCAAATGTTAGTCCGAGTGTCATAGGATACACGCGACGAGATAGTAAGTATTGGCGAGAGTTATGCTTTGGAACAACCGAAGGCAATCGTAACAATGCACTAGCTAGCTTAGTTGGACATTTATTAAGATGTCACGTTAATGATTATATTGTTTATTCATTTGCTTTATTATGGGGGCAATTCGCATGTAAACCACCTATGAAAGAACAAGAAATCAACGCCACTTTTCAATCGATATTAAATAAACACTATAACAATTAGAAAGGGGCTTTGTATGGAAACAGGTAAAAGTGATGTACTTGATAAAATTGAAAAAATTAATAAAAAAGATAGTGCCTTACAAGAAATTATACCGAAAGGCTATGAAATTGAACATCATCAATGCGGTGTTGCCTTATATCAACTTATACCAAGTAAAAAAGAAGGCGAACCAGATAAAAAGGTTTTTATCACAAATACAATCCCTCAAATTACTGAACGCTTTGAAGATATTGAGAGTAACGAAGTCAGCTTTAATATGCTTTTCTATGACAATAAAACGCCAGTAAATATAGCTGTGAGTGCCGAAGAAATTTCAGATAGTCGTCAACTCTTGAAATTGGTTAATAAAAAGCTAGATGTAACATCGTCAACATCTACTAAACTTGTTGACTATATTAATATATCTAAACGGTATAATCCACCATTAAATGTTAAAGTTGCAACGCGTTTGGGGCATGTGAAAGGTTATTTTATTTATCCTTATCAAGAAGTAATGAAAGACAGCAATGTCAAGTTGTTTAGCAATGATAAAGGGTTTCAAAAGTTAATAGACTCTTTTCGAAGTAAAGGAACACTACAAGGTTACTCTAAAAAGGTGTTTGCTCAAATAAAAGATTTACCAATGGTAATGGTTATGTTGTATGCATCTTTAGGCTCAGTTTTATTAAGAGAATTTGGATTACAACCCTTTATTGTAGAAATATCAGGTAGTACATCCACAGGTAAAACATTCACACTCAACTTAGTATCAAGTGTTTGGGGAACCAGTGACCTTATTACGACATGGAGTTCTACTCAAAATAGTATTGAATCAATGGCGTCATTTTTGAACTCATTTCCAATGTTTAAAGATGATACGCGTAACACACATCCTAAGTTTGTTACCAGTACCACATATAACTTTTCTAGTGGTGAAAGTAAATCGAGAAGTAATATTAATTTAACGCTAAATGCTAAAAAAGAATGGCGAAATATTTTAATTTCTACTGGTGAATCATCTATCGCAAATATGGCTGATGAAAAAGCGGGTGTATCAGCACGTGTAGTTACACTACAAGATCCACCATATCCAGATAATTTTGATTTTACCACATTAGACAAATCGTTTAGGGAGAACTATGGAACGTTAGGGTTGGCATTTATTAAACAATATGAGTCTAAAAAAGACGTGTATAAGAACGCTTTTGAGAGCTATCAACGGTATTTTAATCAAAAAGGTAGTAATGAAATCATGCAACGTTTAGGACGTGCCTTTGCGTTACTACAAGTTACCGGTGAGGTTTTGAATGATATTGATGGGTTTGAACATGACCATTTTAAAATTATCGAACAAGCCTATGACAGCATGGTTAAAAACAATAAGACGATTGATAAACCTAAGCAACTGTTAGAGGAACTATTACAATATTTAGATGCGAATAGAAATAATATTGTAGGTGACGGTTATGATTCAGTAAATTACGGAGATGTTAAAGCGGTATATAAACATGATTTTCTTTGTATTAAAAACGAAACTGTTAAAAATAAATTAGGACACGAAATGCAGACGATTACAGGGCAATGGGACAAAAAAGGTTATTTAATAAAAGATAAAAAAAGAATTCAAAAACAAGTAAAACATAAATCTCAAAGGCATCTGGGTTATGCGATTAAAAAAGAAATAATTGAAGAACTAGGATTTGATTTCTCGATTTCACATAATCCATATACAGAAAGTTATTAGTACACACAAGTACACACTCAATTTTAAAATATGTGTACTCGATAAATTCAATAATATCAACAGTTACATGCAGATAGTACACGAAGTACACAATGTACACATATAAATATATAGTCATAGTTAAAATTAATAAATTAATTATCGTAGATTTCTAAATAATATACAACTATCACTAAAATTTCTGTGTACTTTGTGTACTAATTATCACGAGGCTATATATATCAATGTTTTAACCAGTACACGAAAGTAAAAAAAGGTGTGTATTTAACTGTGTATGGTACACAATCAATATAAATATGGAGGTTACACATGGATAAAGAACAACTTAAAAAGTATATATACGAATATGTGAAAGAATATAAGGAGATACCGATATATCAGTTAGAAGATTTGTTTAAAGAAATAAATCACGACTATATAGGGAGAACTAGTATCACACACGATAAGGATGAGAATATTGTGTTTTGGAGTGGATGGAACAAAATTACAATGTTTGCGTTGATTGAATTAGTTAAAAGTGAACAACTTGATTTAGTGTATAGAGGTAGTTTTATAATGCGTTATTTGTTGGATGGTAGAGTTCCTAATTTACCATTAGCTATTTGTTATCCAGAAGATGGACAACAAACTGACGTGCCCTCATGGGTGCCTATGGTATTAAGAATAAATAAAGAGGAGAAAATCAAATGAACTTAGAAACTATCGTAAACCAATTTGAAACACGAGCAGGCACGTTACTAAGGTACTACACAGGATTATTAGAACATAGTAAAGTGCAACCGTGTTGCTTTAAGTTATACAATGATCCATTTGATATGGTATACGTGATGATGAACAGCAAGCTATTCGGTCATGTATATATTAAAGATTGTAAAGTAAGGCAATCATTTGAATTAGCGTCACCTAAGCACACTGAGGGGCTTATAAGAAGCATAGAGGGGCATTATGTAGGTTATGAATTACATGACGGTAAACATCTTTCTATTAGTGATATGATGGCTAGTCATTTGTTTGAAGATGAGTATTTTATGTATGGATTACAAACATATGCAGAATCAAATGATAGTGATGTGTTTGAGTACCTAGAAAATGGATTTGATACCGATACACTTGAGGGCATTCAATCGAGTAATACTGATGTGATAGCGAATATTGAAATGTTGTATCAGTTAGCTACGGGAATCAATGAACCAGCACCAGAGTTAGTTGAGGGATTAAAATTAGTAACTGAGTTTGTACAAGATGAGAATGCGACACAAGAGGATTACAAGGCTTTAGAACGTAAATTGAATGATCTAAAAGCGTCTTACTATAGCTTGAGTAAATAATGTTATGAGGGGTCACATGTAGTGTGTGGCTCCTAATAAAATACTACGATTTTATACGAGGTATAGCAGTTTAAAATGGTAAGGTTTTCGGAAGGTGTTGGCTTTTAAAATCGGAAGGTATACAGTCTTTGAGAATTGAAAAAATGGCAAGATTTGTGCAAGGTGTGCGAACTTTGTTAACGCTAATACAAGCTAAAGTTTGTGTTTTTGGCATAGGCCTAAAAGTTAAGTTTGTTCGCTGTTTGTTCGTGTTATTTTACCGAACTTAAGTTCTATATTAGGTTAATGTGAAAAGCCTAACGTTAAGTTTATAACATGATTTTATAAGTGTTATATATGATAAGCTAAACAATTGATAAAACGCGCTATAAAGCGAACGTAAGTTTGTTTTAGACCTGTAAAAATGGTATAATTTAGGTATGAAATAATTAAAAGAAAGAGGTGTAGAAATGCAAAGTATCGCAGAAAAAGAGACGTATCATTTACCCACCGAACACCTGCAAGTTTTCAATGTGATAAAAAATACGTCCAATAAGTATATTACTAAAACTAAAATCTTAAATCAATTGGGATATGAATATAATTCAAGCAATGAACGATGGTTACGAAGAGTAATCAATTCATTAGTATATGATTATGGCTATCCTATCGGATGCAGTTATAAACCTAGTGAACGTGGTTATTACATCATTACGACAGAACAAGAAAAGCAACAAGCGATGAGAAGTATTAAGAAATTAGCTGATGGCAGTATGAAACGCTATGAAGCTTTGAAACGAATCGAAGTGTAAAACAAAAACTAAAGAAAGAGGTACTTATAAATGACAACTACAACAATCACGGGTGATACGTGGGATGTATATTTTAATGATAGACGTTATAGAAATTTGTTAGGAGATTTTGAAGAGCTAATAACAGAAACGAAATCATTAATTAGACAAGGCTATAAAACGGATGTTATTAAAAATAAAATGGATAATAAGGCTTTGAGCCTACAATCTAAATTCAAAGAATTAGGACAAATATTATTAGATGAACATGAAGAAAAAATAGTAGAAATCCAACAAAAAGAGAAAGAATCTTCATATGAGAATCCACAAGTTGAAATGTTGAAACGTCAAGACATAGAGGCGAAAGTAAATTTAATTGATGCAGAAGAACTATTTAATCTTGTTTATAATGCCAATCCTAAAACCACTAATGTATATGAACTTAATATCTATAAAAAAGCGATAGAAAGTCGTCTTACTGAAGATGAAAATGTAAGGTTAAAACCTTACTTTGATGTATTGGTAGAAAAGGTAATTTATCCATATCGAAATAATGAAGAATATCAAAAATTAGAGTATAACTATAATGTTTTAAGACAGTTTGGGTTACAAAATAACGGGCAACCAGTCATCAAAGATAGTGATGGCGATATAGAAATTATTAACATTCAAAGTAAGTATAACGAAGTGTTCCGTAACGCTTAAATCAAAAATAGCCTATCCAATTTGGGTAGGCTCTCTTTATAGGAGTGAACGTATGAAACTGCTTAAAACGAAGAATTGTTTATATTATCGTAATGGCGACAATAAACTATCTGAGTATCAACTATTAACGCAATTTAACCCAGCATTTATTAATAAAAAAATTAAGATGTGTGAATTCCAAATTGAAAGTATGTACCATATGAGTGCGTCGACCACAACATGTGATGAAATAATGGGGGTCGTGTCTGTCTCATATCCGATTGAAAAATTAGTTATCAAAATTATTGAAACAAAAGCAGGGTTACAAAACTATAAAAATAGATCTATAAATAATATGGCGTTGTTGAAAAAGGTACTAAATCATTATACAGAAAAAGAGCAGAAGCAAGTTGTAAAATATATGCGTTCAAATGGACGATATAAGCCCTACAACGTCATTGAACGCTTACAAGTTGATTTGTATCAAGCAAGTATTAAACAACGTTCAGAACGTCAAAAACAAAGAAATACAGCAATTGAAAACAGTAAGATTGCACGAGTAAATGCATATCACCAATCTTCATATGTAAAAGTGGTGTAACAATGGATAAAAAGCAAATAAAAGACTTCGTTTGTGATTATCATAAGCGAACTAGAAGTGATGTGTTGATAGATGATGAAATAAATACCGATGAATTCTTTTCAATAGGTGATGAAAATTCTAATGAATGGATGGCAGACGATAACATTGATGATCATATTGTAAAGAATCACTTAGAAATGATTGTTGACCAAGTAGCTAATGATAAAGAGTTTTATATTTTCGATTCTTTAATACAAGGACGTAGTTTTAAAGATATTAGCAATGTCTTAGAGTGTTCAGAACAATCTGTAAGATTATGGTATGAAACCTTATTAGATAAAATTGTGGAGGTGATAGAATGAGTGAGTTAACGGCAAAACAAGCGCGTTTTGTGAATGAGTATATAAGAACACTTAATGTAACACAAAGTGCCATAAAAGCAGGCTATAGCGCAAATAGCGCACATGTGACAGGGTGTAGGTTATTGAAGAAGCCACACATCAAGCAATATATACAAGAACAAAAAGATAAGGTTATAGATGAGAATGTATTAACCGCAAAAGAGTTACTACATGTGCTTACGAATGCGGCAGTCGGTGATGAAACAGAAACGAAAGAAGTTGTGGTCAAACGTGGAGAATATAAAGAGAATCCACAAAGTGGCAAAGTACAGTTAGTCTATAACGAACATGTTGAACTGGTAGAGGTGCCAATTAAGCCAAGTGATCGTTTAAAAGCTCGTGATATGTTGGGTAAATACCATAAGTTATTTACAGATAAGCATGATATTAACGGGAATGTCCCTATATTCATTAATATTGGTGAATGGGACGGAGATGATGAGAAGTTAGACAAAACTGTAAAAGAGGTATCTAATGCTAACCCTAGTCATCCTGTGATTGTGGATGATATTCCGTTAGAGGATTGAGGAGATTGAAGCAACGTTTAATTGTGCTATATAGTGTTCATAACATTATACAGTCATAAAATTAGAACTAGGTAGAAAAATAATTATGAAAAAACACTATGTTGTTAGAGATGTTTTTGTATATAAGTTTAGGTGATGTATAGTTATTTAATTTTAAAAGAATAACTTAATTAATATAAATAACGTGAGATTATTAAATATAATTAAGTTTCTTTTAATGTTTTTTTAATTGAATATTTAAGATTATAACATATATTTAAAGTGTATCTAGATACTTTTTGGGAATGTTGGATAAAGGAGATAAAAAATGTATAAGAGATTATTTATTTCACATGTAATTTTGATATTCGTACTGATATTAGTTATTTCTACACCCAACGTTTTAGCAGAGAGTCAACCAGATCCTAAACCAGATGAGTTGCACAAAGCGAGTAAATTCACTGGTTTGATGGAAAATATGAAAGTTTTGTATGATGATAATCATGTATCAGCAATAAACGTTAAATCTATAGATCAATTTCTATACTTTGACTTAATATATTCTATTAAGGACACTAAGTTAGGGAATTATGATAATGTTCGAGTCGAATTTAAAAACAAAGATTTAGCTGATAAATACAAAGATAAATACGTAGATGTGTTTGGAGCTAATTATTACTATCAATGTTATTTTTCTAAAAAAACGAATGATATTAATTCACATCAAACTGACAAACGAAAAACTTGTATGTATGGTGGTGTAACTGAGCATAATGGAAACCAATTAGATAAATATAGAAGTATTACTGTTAGGGTATTTGAAGATGGTAAAAATTTATTATCTTTTGACGTACAAACTAATAAGAAAAAAGTGACTGCTCAAGAATTAGATTACCTAACTCGTCACTATTTGGTGAAAAATAAAAAACTCTATGAATTTAACAACTCGCCTTATGAAACGGGATATATTAAATTTATAGAAAGTGAGAATAGCTTTTGGTATGACATGATGCCTGCACCAGGAGATAAATTTGACCAATCTAAATATTTAATGATGTACAATGATAATAAATTGGTTGATTCTAAAGATGTGAAGATTGAAGTTTATCTTACGACAAAGAAAAAGTGAAATTATATTTTAAAAAAGTAAATATGAAGAGTTAGTAATTAAGGCAGGCACTTATAGAGTACCTGCCTTTTCTAATATTATTTAGTTATAGTTATTTTTGTTATATCTCTCTGATTTAGCATTAACCCCTTGTTGCCATTATAGTTTTCACCAACTTTAGCTGAAATTTCAGGGTCAGTTGAGTCTTTACTGTGAATAGTTACTGTATCGCCGTCTTTAACGATATTCTTCTCTTTTAATTTATCTGTTAATTTTTTCCATGCTTCATTAGCATCTAATTTATTTCCGTTTGGATTAACTCTTGTAATATCGACAGTGTTAACACTATCAGTGTTAACAGTATTATTATTAGAAGTACTAAGCTCGTCCAAATTGGCAGTGCCAGTAATGCTACCTTCACCACCATTTTCTAATTTGTAAGTTACTTTAACTGTTTCTTGATCTGTTTTATCGATAATACTTGCTTCTTTTAAAGCGTCTCTTACATTTTTCCACAACTGTCCGTCTGTTGTTTCAGCAGCTTTTGCAACGTTATTAATACCATTATAATTTGAAGAAGAATGAAAACCTGAACCTACTGTTGTTAAAACTAAAGCACTTGCTATCAATGTTTTTGTTAATAGTTTTTTATTCATTTTATTTTCTCCTATAACTTATTTGCAATCGATTACAAAGTAATTTTACAATAATTATTTATGTAAATCAATTAAATAATTATTAACAAATCCATAAAATTTTATCATTAAAATATAATAATTTTGAGCTAGAAATATTCGTCATTTATGCTATAATCGTTTTAGACACAGCAATGTGTTCAAATTTTCATCTATTCGTAAGTTAGCCTTCGGGCTGACTTTTTATTTCCATTATTCACATGTTAATCTTGTTGTTGTTTAGGCAGGTACTTCGGTACTTGCCTATTTTTTTATGCAAATTTTAAAAAACACTTGAATAATAAACGTTTGTTTAGTATAATTATATTTGTAGGTTAGTTGATGACTTACAAATTATGTGTAAGGAGGTGAAAAGCCTCATGCTAGACATAATAAAAACACTTCTAGAACATCAAGTATTGGCAGTACTGATAATTCCAGAAGTGTTAAAACAACTTAGAGAATGGCATCTCGGCTACCTAGACCGAAAGCCAAACAACAAAGATTAACATTATGCTTGGAGCCTGATGGCTCCTCCTTACACTTATATAATATAATATTATTTGGAGGTTTTCAATTATGACAGAACAAATGTATTTAATATTGTTTTTATTAAGCCTACCATTGTTATTATTTATCGGGAGAAAAACACATTTTTATTGTTTAGATAAAAAGAATGGACGTAGATAATATGAGTGATTATAAATTAAAAATAATTGAATTGATCAAAAGTGATATAACAGGTTACCAAATTCACAAACAAACTGGCGTAGCGCAATATGTAATTTCACAATTAAGGCAAGGAAAGCGCGAAGTAGATAACTTAACTTTAAATACAACTGAAAAACTATACAGTTACGCACGACAAGTGTTATAATATAAATGTGAAATGGTCATTCTTGAAATGACTCGGTCGCTACTGGCACAGACCGTTTAAAGTGTCACCACAACATGAACTGAGAATTCATATGACGTTGCTGACGAGCGACAAAGCTCTGTGTTCCTGGATGGGAGTAAGTTTGTGTGGTGGTGCATAACAAGTCGCTGAAATATTTGCGACATAATAAAGCATATTATCGGTTTTATTAAGTGCTAAAGGCACATCTTAACCACCCATACTAGTTACTGGGTGGTTGTTTTTTATGTTATATTATAAATGATCAAACCGCACCACCTATTAATTTAGGAGTGTGGTTATTATAAAGGCGAAAAAAAGGCGTAATTGTGAAACTAGGGGCAAGGGTAGTATGTTCGCAAAAAGTTCGCAAAGTTACGAAATAGTGTGAATGTTCATAGACTTTCAAAATGAACAATATGAGTATAAAACATTGATTTAACAGCTTTTTGAACACTAATGATTATTCATAAAATAGCTATATATATAAGAAGAACAATAATATTTAATATATTATAACCCTCGTAGGCATAGGCTTATGGGGGATTTTTTTATGCTTTGGGATATAGAAAAGGGACAGAAAAGGGTAAAAAAGATGAGGTGAAGTTTTGTGTTTGGGATTTGCACAAAGATATGTTTATATTACAAAAATAATATGAATTTAAATGAATAAAAAAAGAACTACGCATTTTAAATAAAATGCATAGCTCTTCTTTTTCTTGCATACGAATTAAAATAACTCGCGAGACCTATAAGTCTCTTTCCTCACTAGATAGTTTATACTTTTGGTCTGTTGAAGTCAATAATTTTATCTAAAGCTATAAAAAATCTTTTGATAGCTAATGCATTTTTATAATAGGTTTCGTTTCTTTTATATCGCTTTTGAAGTTGGTCCAAATCGTGATATCTTGCTTGGATAATTGCATTACTACAAACTTGATTATGCAATTCTAGCGTAGCGAAAGTATCTATGAAATTTTTTATTCCGAACATGTTTCTAGATATGCCTATATTATTCCCTTTTTCAAATAAATATTGAGGAGATCTACTGTCATAATTTAGATTTGCTATGATGGGTTGGTTATGAGCTGATTTGTTTCTTATATTTTTAACTAAAGGCATTAAAATATTAGCAACTCTCAATTCTTCGTCATTGTACTTCTTGTAATAGAAGTTGAGAAACGAAACGAATTGACCTAGTTGCATGAATTCAATGCAAACCCATGCGGGTGGATTTTGATAGTATTTATTCAACTTCTCGGGTAGTTGTCCTCGTTTATTCATATGCTTGAATATTTCGTTTTTATTTTTGATTTTGGTTTCCATAACTTCTTCTGGTGTTCTTGAATTTGTGTCAAAATTTGAATTGCTATATGATTTATCAATACATAAGAACTCATCTATTATTTTATAACCATCTTCTTGGTTATTTTCTGTTATTAGTTTTAAGACTAGACACTTTAAACTATGTTCAATATCTAAAGTTAAATGCAACATTGTGTATCTTAATTTCATATCTATAGTTGCTAAATCTGATAAATAAGCAAATTCTATGAAATAGCCGCCATTCTTTTTTTCGAAATTTTTTCGGAAATAAGCTAGTTTGAAGAAGTAATTATTTTTTCTAAGAATTTCATTTGCTTTTTCGGTGTCAATAATATTAAAAAATATATTCATCTGTTTTAATTTCGCTATTTGCTCATCAAAATTGAGCATAGGCTTAATTTCTGCTAGTGTATCATCTTTTTCCAATATTAACTCCCCAATCATTCAAATTTATTCATCATATCTTTCGCCATCTGATTAGTAACATGTGTGTATATCTCTAGATTTTTTTATAATCTGAATGACCTACATGCTCTTGCATTGCTTTTAAGTTAATTCCTAATTGAGTAAGTGTAGATATATGCGAATGATGTAATGTATGCGTCGTTACAGGTTTCTTAATAGAACTAATCTCAGTTGTCTCTTTGATAGTGCCCCCTTTAATAATGTCGCTAATTTTGTTCGAGTCGATAGGGCCACCAGCTGCATTTGTGAATATGTAACCTATATTAATAAACTTATCATTCCAAGCATAAGTCTTCTTAGTATGTCGATGCTATGGATAGTGAGGCCTATAGCTGTTACTTGTTCTAGTTGTCTCCTTTACTCCGGATGCTCCCGTCATTTTTCAGTTATCCAATTAATTGTACCATCGATATCTAGCGTTTTATCTTCATAGTTTATATTTTCTCTCTTTATTGCAAGTAGCTCACCGATACGCATGCCATTAGCAATTTGAAACTGTACCATAGCTTTTACCATTTTATAATTACGTTTTCTCGTTGGATATTTTTATACTTAATTACATAGTCGAAACAATCCAGTAACTCCTTATCTTCATTATCTTCTAAAGTGTTATTACGTTTAGCTAGTAACGCATCACTATAGAGATATCTATTTTATCTATTACACATATAACTTTGAATTGCTTACTATTTTAAATTAACAAATTCTATTCTCTTAGATTTACTCCAATTATGTGTAGACGATTTATAGTTATTAAATTCAGAGTGGTAGCGAATTAAAGTTAATCAAGAGTTAAGATGAATTTAATTCATGAACACGTCTATTATTTTTATAATTGTAGCAAATAAAGCTTTACATCAAGGAGGTAATTAAATATGTTCAAAAAATATGACTCAAAAAATTCAATCGTATTAAAATCTATTCTATCGCTAGGTATCATCTATGGGGGAACATTTGGAATATATCCAAAAGCAGACGCGTCAACACAAAATTCCTCAAGTGTACAAGATAAACAATTCCAAAAAGTTGAAGAAGTACCAAATAATTCAGAAAAAGCTTTGGTTAAAAAACTGTACGATAGATACAGCCAAAATACAATAAACGGAAAATCTAATAAATCTAGGAATTGGGTTTATTCAGAGAGACCTTTAAATGAAAATCAAGTTCGCATACATTTAGAAGGTACATACACAGTTGCTGGCAGAGTGTATACACCTAAGAGGAACATTACTCTTAATAAAGAAGTTGTCACTTTAAAAGAATTGGATCATATTATAAGATTTGCTCATATTTCTTATGGCTTATATATGGGAGAACATTTGCCTAAAGGTAACATCGTCATAAATACAAAGAATGGCGGTAAATATACATTAGAGTCGCATAAAGAGCTACAAAAAGATAGGGAAAATGTAAAAATTAAAACTGATGATATAAAAAATGTAACTTTCGAACTTGTGAAAAGAGTTAATGACATTGAACAAGTTTGAAATTAAGTTAAATTAGTATATACAGTGCTTTATCGCTAATACTTTGAAAGTTAGGTATCTAAAGGTGCCTAGCTTTCTTTGTTATGATTAGCACCATCATATAGAAAATTCTTTAATGATGTTAATGCCGAAATTTGCAAAAATAATTTCTCTTTTATGGTTAATCAATATGTTTTTACATTCGACAACCTTAAAATTAACTTCTTTCAATTCCATAATAAAGTCTCTATAAAATAACTTAGTTTAAAAACGATTCGTATCTTTCAGATTCAAATACCATCATTTTCTCCTAAGACTTACATTTTAATTACAATTATGTAAGTTGTTTTCAGAGACATCCTATTTTATATTTTGTCAGAGGTGATCTTTTGAAAACGATTTTAAAAACAATAACATATCTTGCACTTACTATCATTGGCGCTTATGCTGCTTTATTCATTTTAAAAACAATAGACTCTCATGGTATAACAGATCAATTTAACCCATTAGTAAAGGAAGATGTTTCTTATGTTAAAACGACAGAGGTGTCTACTAGAATAGATGATCAACTCCGAAGTTATAGTCAAAGTGCTTTTAATAAAGAAGGGAAAGAGACGCAATTAATGTATACTGCTACATTTGATGTTAAACCGCATAGATACTTGAAAATTACACATAAAGGTCATCATGTAGAAACTTTTGAAGAAGTTGAAAAGGAAGAAGTACCAAAGAAAGCATTAGCCAAATTGAGGCGATAATAACGGGTTTATATTACATGGTTCATTTTAAAGATGAGTACGAAATGAAGTGACACATGAAGAGTAATTTAAAAAAATTTGTAATAATTATGAATAGAATTAAAAACAAGGGGTAATACAATCTATATAGCATATAAGCTTTTGTTATGAGTTTCAAAAAAAGGAAGAGAGAGTGATATTATGAAATTAAAATCATTAGCAGTGTTATCAATGTCAGCGGTGGTGCTTACTGCATGTGGCAATGATACTCCAAAAGATGAAACAAAATCAACAGAGTCAAATACTAATCAAGACACTAATACAACAAAAGATGTTATTGCATTAAAAGATGTTAAAACAAGCCCAGAAGATGCTGTGAAAAAAGCTGAAGAAACTTACAAAGGCCAAAAGTTGAAAGGAATTTCATTTGAAAATTCTAATGGTGAATGGGCTTATAAAGTGACGCAACAAAAATCTGGTGAAGAGTCAGAAGTACTTGTTGCTGATAAAAATAAAAAAGTGATTAACAAAAAGACTGAAAAAGAAGATACAGTGAATGAAAATGATAACTTTAAATATAGCGATGCTATAGATTACAAAAAAGCCATTAAAGAAGGACAAAAAGAATTTGATGGTGATATTAAAGAATGGTCACTTGAAAAAGATGATGGCAAACTTGTTTACAATATCGATTTGAAAAAAGGTAATAAAAAACAAGAAGTTACTGTTGATGCTAAAAACGGTAAAGTATTAAAGAGTGAGCAAGATCACTAAAATATGTCGTAATACTAATGATAATAACATGTCTTAATTCATATTAATTATTAAAATACCCTCACAACGCAATGTAATATATCCAGTATAGATTTGAAAGGATATATGCCTAACGTGTTGTGAGGGTTTAATTGCATCTATTTATCCATGCGAATATCGACTTCTTCTAAATGTTTCTGATATTCTTTAACCTTACTTTCTAAAAACATTTCATATGGTGCATCAAAGAAGTCAGCTAAATGCATGGCATCTTTAAATTTAGGTTCATGGTGATGATTCTCCCATTCCCAAATTTGATGTGCTTCATATTTAGTACCATATTTCTCATTTAATTGTTGTGCTAATTCGTCAATTTCTAAATTATGTTTAGTTCGTAAGTTATATAAAATATGCATATTCATTGTTCATTAACCTCGCTTCTTGATTTAAAATTCAAAGATGCTCTAATAATATGTGTATATTCTAGTCCTATAACATAAAATAATCAAGCTATGAATTCGCCAGAAAAAATAATGTATTTGATATTGCCGGTACAGAGACTTTAAATAACGATAGCTACATTGAATAAAATTGATATTCAATTACTACTTTGAAAAATATTTAGATAAAAATAATTTGAATTTGTTTTAGAAAGTCTAATAACGGGTACTACTTAGAATAACGCAAAATAAATAGAAAAAGGAGACTGAAAATTATGTTTGGATTTATTGGAATGTTAATTGTCGGTGGCTTAATTGGATGGGCTGCTGGTGCTATTATGGGTAAAGATATCCCAGGTGGTATTTTAGGTAATATTATCGCAGGTATTATTGGATCATGGTTAGGTGGAACATTATTAGGACATTGGGGTCCTGAACTAGGAAGTATTTACATCTTACCAGCTTTAATTGGTTCAATTATCTTAATTGCACTGGTAACTTTAATTTTAAGAGCTGTTCGTAAAAAATAAAATATTCAACTTAGGTTGAATTGAAATAAAGATGGCATTCAGTTGTCATCTTTTTTATTTGCGTGAAAATGGTCAATATGTATTATAATATTTGAAAATGTAGGTAAGATAGGATTGAAAAGTAATAAATTAACATGAGGAGAGGTTGGAAATAAAAAAACGAGTATTTGACAAATAAAAAAAGGATGACGTTGGGTTGCGCCATCCAGGAGTATTATGTTCATGAATATAAAAGACTGTGTAGTCATTTAAGAACTACACCCATATAGTAACACATCACTTGATTAAAGACAATACTATTTTTAGAGTCATTAATTTAAAATATGAATTAATTATTTTTTTAGAATAGAATATTAAGATTGATATCGAATTAGTAGTCAAAGTGTTATGGTAGATATGAAATACATAAGGTAAGGAGTAATATTATGACGATTTATTTAGTTAGACATGGCGAATCAAAATCGAATTATGATAATAAACATTTTAGATCTTATTTTTGTGGACAATTAGATGTGCCGTTAACGGATACTGGCACAAAAAGTGCAGACGATTTATGTGATTATTTTAAAGAGAAACAGATTAAACATGTATATGTTTCAGACTTATTAAGAACACAGCAAACGTTTGAACATATTTTTCCATATGACATTGCATCAACGACTACGCCTCTATTAAGAGAACGTTCACTTGGCGTATTTGAGGGTGAATATAAAGATGAAATCAGTGCGAATCCGAAATATGAAAAATATTTCAATGATCTAAACTTTAAAGACTTTCGTCATAGTTTTTCACAAAAAGCGCCTGAAGGAGAAAGTTATGAAGATGTATATCAACGCGTAGAACATTTTATGAATCATGTTGTCAATGAAGATACACAAAAAGATGATATCGTCATTGTTGCACATCAAGTTGTCATTCGTTGTTTAATGGTTTATTTTAATAACGTTTCACGGGAAGAAGCTGTGGATTTAAAAGTTGAAAATTGCAAACCATATATCATTGAATAGAAGTATAGAGGTTCTGAAAAGCTGTGTTTTATAGCGGCCTTCAGAACCTTTTTTGCATTTGGAATTTAATGGGAATCATTCTTATCAACAGACTTATCACCAATAGCTAATGTGATAATTGCGCTTACGAACAAAATAATTGAAGTTATAAATGACGCTAATGTAAAAGGTGTAAATTGTGTGAGCGATAATATCAATGATAAAAAGAACTAAGAGATAGCCCCTAGAAATTGTAAAATAGCAGAAGAAATTCTAAAACTCATATAATCATATATAGCTAAAACAAGTGAAGGTAATGCGACTAATACCATTATAATGATGTTGAGGGTGAATAAATATGGCTGTTCAAAAGTTACTGTGTTTGGTCCTGTTGGATGCATTGCTGCTAAGAACAAGCAAACAATCGTCGATAAAATTGCTAAAATAATAAAAGTAATTCGAACTTTCATCATGACCATCCTTTGTTTATAGAGTCAATATAAGTATGGAATATGTTAGGGATATAGTCAAATGCGTCAACTAATGGGGATTTTAGGATGGATAGAGAATTTAAGACCAATAAAAAACAGGCTGGGACATAAATCAATGTTCTATGCTCTACGAAGTTATATTAGCAGTAGTTGACTGAACGAAAATGCGCTTGTAACAAGCTTTTTTCAATTCTAGTCAACCTTGCCGGGGTGGGACGACGAAATAAATTTTGCGAAAATATCATTTCTGTCCCACTCCCAAAATGGTATGGTATTGGTTAAAATGTATTTTCTCAAAGAATAGTCACTTTTAAAGATAAAGAATTGTCATGAATTAAAGCGCATGTAATGATGTGTTACATGTCGCAATGATGGCTTTCAGTTATTTATCGATAACATCACTCTTGATACCTTTAGATTTTAAGAAATCTTTAATTTTATCTTGTTGTTTTTTATTAACATCACCGGCATATTTCGTTGGCACGTCGACTACATTGATTTTATTTTGCGGTTGATAGCTAAGCTTTTCAATATCTTCATCAACATTGGCGATTGTACTATTTAAAGCTTTGAAGTAATTCATCATTAATTCAACGGGTTTCTTATATTCTTTAGGAATATTGTTTTCAGTGACAAATTTCTTGAAATGCAAATCATTTTTAACAGCTAAGTTAGATAAGTGACTAAGTGTTTCTGCTTGTTTTTCAGTCACTTTTGTTTGACTGTCAATTTGTTTATCGAGTTTATGTTGCATTATATATTTGTTATCAAGTATATCGCTATTTACAGACAAATACTTTTCTATAGCTTGCTTCATCTCTGCTTCACTAATATCACTATTTTTCTTATCTGAGTTAAAGATATCTTTTGTTTCTAATTTTTTAGCGCTTTTAGGTGCATGGATGCCAGTACTTGTGTGATGATCTTCGTTATCAGGTTGATCGGACGCGCAACCTGTAAGAATTAATGTCGATGCTAAAAATGTACTTAGTAGTAATCTCTTTTTCATAATGTAATATAACTCCTTAGTTTATCTTTAATTGAAAAAATATGTATTCATGCTAATAGAGTAACGTTGAATTAGTGTGGAATGTCACGATGACCTTGCAATGACCATAGACGTAAATGATTACGTGCATAAGTTGCTTTTTTCTATCAATAATGCGTCGTTTTAAACGTTGTTAAGGATAGCATTATCTATAAATAACTGCATAATTGGTTGTACTAATTTAGACGTAGGTATCGTACGTAAAAGCATAATGATTTCATTCACATACTTTTCCTTCTCAATATCATTTTTCATATTGATTTGTTTGCGAGAGGTACATACTTTAAGCATTATCGCATATCTCGCTGTATATATTAAGTTTATCATAACATGATTTTATGTCGGGATAAAAAAATAACAGCATCTTAACAAATGTAAGATACTGTCAATGAAACTGTGAAAACTTTAGTTTCTGATAATATAGTCAAAGGCATTTAATGCTGCATTTGCACCAGCGCCCATTGAAATAATAATTTGTTTGTTCTTCTGATCTGTGACATCACCAGCTGCGAATATACCAGGAACATTCGTATTATTGTTACGATCAATAACAATTTCACCACGTTCGTTTAATTCAACAGCATCTTTTAACCATGATGTGTTTGGAAGTAAACCAATTTGAACAAAGATACCATCTAAGTTAAGTAGATGTTCTTCGCCGGTGCTCATGTCTTCGTAACGTATACCTGTAACATGGTCTTCTCCGACAACTTCAGTAGTTTTGGCATTTGTTTTGATATCAACATTTGATAAAGAACGTAAACGATCTTGTAACACGTTATCTGCTTTTAATTCGCTAGCGAATTCGAATAATGTAACATGATTAACGATACCAGCAAGGTCAATTGCTGCTTCAACCCCAGAGTTACCGCCACCGATAACTGCTACGTCTTTATTTTCAAAGAGAGGTCCGTCACAGTGAGGGCAGAATGCAACACCTTTATTAATCAATTGCTCTTCACCTGGAATGTTTAGCTTACGCCAACCTGCACCAGTAGCGATAATGACTGTTTTACTTTCTAAGATAGCACCGTTTTCTAATGTAACTTTAATTGCTTCGTCAGTCTTTTCGATATCTGTAGCACGTATACCTGTCATTGCATCAATGTCATATTGATCAATGTGCGCTGCTAAGTTAGAAGAAAATTCAGAACCAGTTGTTTCTTTAACAGTAATGAAGTTCTCAATACCAGCAGTATCATTAACTTGGCCACCGATACGATCAGCAACTATACCAGTACGTAAACCTTTACGTGCTGTGTAAATCGCTGCACTACCACTAGCAGGACCACCACCAACGATTAAGACATCATAAGGTTCTTTATTTTCAAACTCAGATGCATCTGCCGTACTGCCTAGTTTCGAAAGAATATCTTGGATTGTCATACGACCATTGCCAAATTCTTCGCCATTTAAAAAGACAGCAGGGACTGCCATGATGTTTTCAGATTCTTCACGGAACACTGCCACCATCAATCATAGAATGCGTGATGTTAGGGTTGATCACACTCATTAAGTTAAGTGCTTGAACGACATCAGGACATTTTTGACACGTTAAACTAATGAATGTTTCAAAATGGAATGAACCTTCTAAGTTTTTAATTTGGTCAATGATTGACTGTTTTTCTTTAGGTGCACGACCACTAACCTGTAAAATTGCTAAAACAAGTGAGTTAAACTCGTGACCTAATGGAATACCTGCAAATGTTACACCTGTTTCTTCGCCAGGACGATTGACTGAGAAACTTGGTGTACGTTTTAAAGACTTTTCAGAAAGTGAAAGTCTAGGTGACATATCAGAAATTTCTGTTAATAATTCTTTGAGTTCCTTAGATTTATCATCTGAACCAAGGCTGGCAACGAATTCAACGTTGCCCTCCATTAGTTCTAATAATTGTTTAAGTTGTTGTTTTAAATCAGCATTAAGCATGGTTGTAATGCCTCCTTAGATTTTACCTACTAAATCTAAACCGGGTTGCAATGTTTTAGCGCCTTCTTCCCATTTAGCTGGGCATACTTCGCCAGGGTTTTTACGAACATATTGAGCTGCTTTGATTTTGTGAGCTAATGTACTAGCGTCACGGCCAATTCCGTCAGCGTTAATTTCAGATGCTTGTACAACACCGTCTGGGTCGATAATGAATGTACCACGTTGAGCTAAACCAGTAGCTTCATCTAATACATCAAAATTACGAGTGATTGTTTGTGATGGGTCACCAATCATAGTGTAAGTGATTTTGCTAATTGCATCTGAATGGTCATGCCATGCTTTGTGTACGAAGTGAGTATCAGTTGATACTGAGAATACATTTACGCCTAATTTTTGTAATTCTTCATATTGGTTTTGTAAGTCTTCTAATTCAGTTGGACAAACAAATGAGAAGTCAGCAGGATAGAAGCATACTACACTCCAAGAACCTTTTAAATCTTCTTGTGTAACTTCTTTAAATTGATCTTTTTTTGGATCGAAAGCTTGCGCTGTAAATGGTAAGATTTCTTTGTTAATTAATGACATAAATATCTTCCTCCTAAGAATTTAAGTATGAATTAGAACTATCAATTGATTGTGATTAATTATAATAATTCTAATCTCTTAGTTAGCATTATTACATTTTGATCCAGAATAGTCAACTGGATAAATTTGTAAAGTGAACGATTACTTTTAAAATAAAGAAAGATAATATAAAGTGCTTTGATAATGGATTTTGTAGTCGATGATTTAAAAGGTTGTGTCTATATTTAATATCTTGATTTTAATGTAAAAAATGTAAAAAAAGAAGATTTGTATTCTCAACTAAGTCAACCTTATTGATAATGGTGTGAGAATATTTGTTCGAGATGGATGAAGGTAATGCGTGAGAAACTGGATTTTTTAAGTACGATACAATATTTTTGAAAGTTCAATTATTAACTTATAAGCAAATAATTGCTATAAAAAAGTTTGGACGTGTACAATTGCAATATGAAGATTTTTAATTAACTGTAAAGTATCGAGGAGTGGATAACGTGTCAGATCATGTATATAATCTTGTGAAAAAGCATCATTCTGTTAGGAAATTTAAGAATAAACCTTTAAGTGAAGACGTTGTTAAGAAATTGGTAGAAGCTGGACAAAGCGCTTCGACGTCAAGTTTCCTACAAGCATACTCAATTATTGGTATCGACGATGAGAAGATTAAAGAAAATTTACGAGAAGTTTCTGGTCAACCTTATGTTGTAGAAAATGGCTATTTATTCGTCTTTGTTATTGATTATTATCGTCATCATTTAGTTGATCAACATGCTGAAACTGATATGGAAAATGCATATGGTTCAACGGAAGGTTTGCTAGTAGGTGCAATCGATGCAGCATTAGTTGCCGAAAATATTGCGGTAACTGCTGAAGATATGGGGTATGGCATTGTCTTTTTAGGATCATTAAGAAATGATGTTGAACGAGTTCGAGAAATTTTAGACTTACCTGACTATGTCTTCCCGGTATTTGGTATGGCAGTAGGGGAACCCGCAGATGACGAAAATGGTGCAGCCAAGCCACGCTTACCATTTGACCATGTCTTCCATCATAATAAGTATCATGCTGATAAGGAAACACAGTATGCACAAATGGCAGATTACGATCAGACAATCAGCGAGTACTATGATCAACGCACAAACGGGAATCGCAAAGAAACATGGTCGCAGCAAATTGAGATGTTCCTAGGAAACAAAGCAAGATTAGATATGTTAGAACAATTGCAAAAATCAGGCTTAATACAGCGATAGCAAGATACCAAAATAACCCGCCCCCTCTAGCTTAAAATGATAAGTATAGCTAGAGGGGGCGGGTATTTCTTGCAATGAATTAGTGTGAAGTTAATGCAGCATTATCATTTGATTCGAAAGTATCTTTGTCCCAATGTTTAGTTAACTTGGCGGTACCTGTACCAGCTAGCATTGAATCGTTCACGTTTAATGCTGTTCTACCCATGTCAATCAATGGTTCAACGGAGATGAGCACGCCGGCTAAAGCGACTGGCAAGTTTAACGTTGACAACACCAATATGGATGCAAATGTAGCCCCGCCACCGACGCCAGCAACGCCGAATGAACTAATAATCACGACAGCGATTAACGTTACAATAAATTGTAAATCAATTTCTACATTAGCGACGGGTGCGACCATAATTGCAAGCATGGCAGGGTAAATGCCTGCACAACCATTTTGTCCAATCGACAATCCAAATGTCGCAGCGAAATTGGCAATACCCTCCGGCACGCCTAGACGTCTTGTTTGTGTTTGTACATTCAGTGGTAAGGCACCCGCGCTTGAGCGTGATGTGAATGCAAAGATTAATACTTCCAAAGTCTTTTTAATATAGCGAATAGGGCTAATGCCTAACAGGCTTAAAATAATTAAGTGAATGATATACATCGTAATTAATGCAGCGTACGATGCGATTAAGAATTTTCCTAAAGTCCAAATGGCGCCAAAGTCACTTGTCGATAACGTGTTGGCCATAATTGCTAATACACCGTATGGCGTTAAACGTAAGACGAACGTCACAATCGCCATTACTAGTGAATAGATAGCGTCAATCGCACGCTTAAGCAATTCACCATGATCAGGTTGTTTGCGTGCTACGCGTAAATAAGCAAATCCTATAAACGAAGCAAATATCACGACAGCAATAGTGGAAGTTGCACGTTGTCCAGTGAAATCTAAGAATGGATTTTTAGGCAATAATTCCAAAATTTGTTGTGGTAACGTATGTGCTGTTAAATCCTTTGCTTGTTTAGCAATTTCGCTTCCACGTGCTTGTTCAGCGTTGCCAAGATTAATTGTTGATGCGTCTAAACCAAACACCAAGGCATACACAACTCCTACAATCGCAGCAATCGTGACAGTGCCGATTAAAAAGATAAAAATGAGACTACCAATTTTAGCAAACTTTTCTCCGATTTGAATTTTAGTGAATGCAGCGACAATAGAAATGAAAATTAAAGGCATCACAATCATTTGCAACAGAGCAACGTAACCTTGTCCGACAATGTTGAACCAGTCACTTGTTGATGTAATAACATTCGAATGTGTTCCATAGGCAAGATGCAATAACACTCCGAATACTATACCAATCCCTAAAGCTGTAAACACACGTTTCGCAAAAGATATATGTTTATGAGCCATCATGTGCAATATTACGATGAAAATCACCAATACAATAATATTGATCAGTGTAAGAAAAGCATTCATGAACGTCACTCCTCAAATTTTTGAATATAATTCCGACTAGCATGCTAAGAATAATATTAATTTTAAATTATTTCAAGGGGGCATTTGCAATTAAATGTAAACATGATAAAATTCGACCGTTGGCATAAGGGAATTTGTAAACAAATCGTTTTGAATTCAGTAGTGATAGGTGGAAAGGGGAAATAGTGTTGTGAGCTAGTCGATTAAAGTTAATATTTCAAAATGAAGCAAGGTATTAAATGCAATAAATTAAATAAGTTGTCATTAAAGCGTTAATAATAGAAATGATTTTAACGGGAAAAAAGTGATGAATATTTGGAAAATATATATCGTGTACTGTCATGAGAGATAAGATATGAGAAAACAAATGTATCCTTGAATCGAGATGTGGCTATGGCGGTTTGATAGAAATTGCTAACCTCATATTTATTGAATAAAAAGATAATAAATGATCAAACTTGAAAAGACACTTCGAACAAACAAGTTGTAAAAAATTCTGTCGAATCAAAATTAGCATCTTGTGAGGATTCGTGTGTGCAGGTGGTAGTTCAAAAGCTACCGTAAACAAATATTTTTGTTTGAGCAAAAAAGGCGTTTGTAGTAAATGTGAATATGAGTGTGCACTTGTGCGATTCGTCATTTACTAACATAGCCAAACATTTAAATTGAATGAGCTTATTAAGATGAATCTATTTAGAAGTACACAGAAGCCATCCCATTTAAAAGTAACATACTACAAAAATTTATTCAAAATTCAATATTAATCATAATGAATAATTAAAAAACCTGAAACAAATTAGTTTGATATGCTCTCTTCAAAGTAGATATTGAAAGGAGTATATCAGCTTGTTTCAGGTTTTATGAATTGAGTATTAAATTTGAAAGTAAATTACAGTTCTATAGGTTTATAAAAGATCAGTTTTTAAATCATAGATATATATTACTGAGTATTAAACTTGTGTTCAAATCACAAGTTTACAGGTTGAATAAACGTGCGAAGAAACCTTTTTTCTCTTCTTGAGGTTTAGGTTCTGACATTTCAGACTGTGAAGCTGTGCTGTCATTTTCTGCTTTCGCTTCCAATGAATCGTTCGAAGTAGCTTGTTTAGAAGCATCTACATGGGCTTCTGCTACTTGTTGTTCAGCATCATGTTGCGCTTCTGCATCTACTGTAGCTTCTTTATTTGAAGTCTCAGCTGCTTTGTCATTTTTAGACTGCTCAACGCTGGCTTTTTCAATTGCTTCAGTTGCAGAAATTTGATCCTCTTTATCTACTTTAGTAGCAGTGCCATCGCCTGCATTTTCTGCTTTAGTATCCGTCTTAGCGTCTGTTGATGTATTCACTCCAGCAACCTTCGAATCTTTACTGTCAGCTTTATCTTCAGTAACAGCATTATTTTCAACTTTATTTGTTGATTCAGCTAATGCTTTAGCTTGAGATGCTTGTGCTTCTTGGATAGCCTCTTGTGATGTTTGGATGGCTTTTAAGGATTCACTATTTGAATCGATTTTAGTTGTAAGTTGATTTTGAAGTTCTTTTAATTCTTGTTGTTGCTGATGTACTTGATTCATCATTTGACCAAGTAGGTGACGTTCTTCGCGCATTTTCTGGATTTCTAGACGTAAATCTTCTACTAGTTGAGCGACATTTTGATTAGTAGGTAAGTTTTTGTCATCGTTTTTGACAATGACTTGCAGGAAGTCTTTTTCTTTTTCTAATTCATCAAACGCTAGATCATAACTATTTGTTTGTTTTACTTTGTCGGCAATGTCTTTGAAAAGCTCGATATCTTCTTCTTTGAAATCAGTTGCTTCACGACCACGATATTCAGTCTTGCTTAGTTGGTAACCACGTTCTTCTAAATGTTGAACAATTTTACGGACTTGCTTCTCACTTAGTTCTACGCGTTGTGCAAATTCTTTAGTTAACATACTTTAAAGTCCTTTCTGCATATACTTTATGTATACTGACGTTTGTCTACGGGCAGTGAAACGTCAGTCTTGCTTCATACATAGTTTAAACGTTATTGTTAGTGATTTCAAGTTTGTTTAAAATGGTTTACGTAAATCCATTTCTTCTAATAAAGCATAAATAATTTCACGTGCGATACCATTGGCAAATACATACTTCAAAATATAATTAGATTTAACACTTGTACCGTAGATATCCTTTGTCAGTTTAATATTCTTCTTTAAAAATAGGTCGACTTTTTTAGTGTGACCATCATTAGTTGGATGAATGTAATCAATTTCAGTTTGTCTTTCAAATTGATGTTCGTATAAAAACTGTCTACGGTGTTCAATAATGAGCCCATTATTTTGTGTTAAATCTGCAGGTTCTTTAGGGACTTCCATCATTAAAAAGTTAATACTTCTAGAATGAACAAGGTTTGATAATAAGTTTAGTTCATGTTCAATTTGATGTAATGTTTGTGTCATTAACTCATCATGGTTGGGTAGGTCTTTTGCGAATAAATAAATTAAAAATGCTGAATTGGTTGTGGCTTCATAATGTGCAGTTGCTAGACTGACAACAACATCGTTTTCTAAGCCTACTATAAAGACATAATCGTTTTCAGTTTTGTTGTTTTCTAATGAGCGTTTGATGATACGTTTATCTTCAGTTAAAGATAAATTTAACTTAGTATCGTAAAGTTTAAGTGCTTCGTTGTAATGTGGATCTTTGACAGATTGAATGGTTTTAAATTCCATAAGAACACCTCCCCAATTTAAATAATATTATAGCATAATCGCCTGCTGTAAAAGACTGTTCATAAACTTTTAAATGGTATAAAAAACTGTACTATCTTAAATTAGACAGTACAGTAATCTCATTTTGAATTTAGTGTGATAACTAAGCTTTGGGACCTTTAGATGCTTCAGCAAAATGTGTAATATCAATCTCTTCATAAGCTGAATTATTTTCTTGCACTTCTTGATGTGATGATTTGTCACGAACTGCTACAACTAACATTTTATCGTCTAAAATAAGCTGTTTATATTTTTCTAATTCATCAGGCGCTAAGTTGTAGCGTGATAAAACTGCATGTTCACCATCTTCTCCTGTTAACAGTTTAGTCATTCTATCACTAAATGTTCCACTTGTTGAGATAAGGGAGATTTCAGAGTCGTGTAAGTCATTTAGGTGTAATTTACTTTTACTAATAATTGTTAGCTCTGATTCTAAATAACCTTCAGATTTCTTTTGATTGATTACGTTGTATAATTCGCCAGTGTCATTTACTACAGTAATATCTGCCATAGTTGTCGCCCCTTTAAAAATTTGTTTATTTAATCTTTTACCCTTCTTATTATAAAGTAAAACCCTTACATTATTAAGTTATAAGTCTTCATTCGCATTAAACGTCTCTGTACATTTATAAAACTATTAAAAGATTACCTAAGCAGTTATTGAAAAAATGCCGAAAATTTGCTATTATCGTTAAATAATTTACATAAACTCATATAATCTAAAGAATATGGCTTTAGAAGTTTCTACCATGTTGCCTTGAACGACATGACTATGAGTAACAACACAATACTAGGAGTAGCTTCAGCCATTAAATTGTAGCCATGATGGGTGATTTATATCATTTTACATGATGGTCACAGTTTATTTGATGAAACTTCTTTTACATTGATTGCATGACAAATTCGTTATGCATGTTCGTTCACTCATAAACCCTGAAACTATTATTTAGTTTGGGGATTTTTTTGTATCTAGCACCAATTAAAGAGCAAAATGTTTCACACAAATCTGAGGAGGTTTTAAGAGTGGAGTTACTAGGACAAAAAGTAAAGGAAGACGGCGTTGTCATTGATGAGAAGATTTTAAAAGTTGATGGATTTTTAAATCATCAAATTGATGCAAAGTTAATGAATGAAGTTGGTCGCACTTTTTACGAGCAATTTAAAGATAAAGGGATTACTAAAATCTTAACCATTGAAGCTTCCGGTATCGCACCAGCAATCATGGCTGCACTGCATTTTGATGTGCCATGTTTATTTGCGAAAAAAGCAAAACCTAGCACTTTGACGGATGGTTATTATGAAACATCTATTCATTCATTTACTAAAAATAAAACAAGTACGGTCATTGTTTCGAAAGAATTTTTATCAGAAGAAGATACTGTACTCATCATCGATGACTTTTTAGCAAATGGTGATGCTTCATTAGGGTTATACGATATCGCACAGCAAGCGAATGCTAAGACAGCTGGTATTGGTATTGTTGTTGAAAAGAGTTTCCAAAATGGGCATCAACGTTTAGAAGAAGCAGGTTTAACAGTTTCTTCTCTCTGCAAGGTTGCTTCACTAGAAGGAAATAAAGTGACATTGGTGGGAGAAGAATAATGAAAAATTTAATCCTAAGTGTTCAACATCTTTTAGCTATGTACGCAGGTGCCATCTTAGTTCCAATCATTGTTGGTACAAGTTTGAAGTTTACGCCTGAACAAATCGCTTACTTAGTTACAGTAGATATATTTATGTGTGGGGTTGCCACATTTTTACAAGCCAATAAAGTAACAGGAACAGGATTACCAATCGTTCTTGGATGTACATTCACGGCTGTTGCGCCCATGATTTTAATTGGTCAAACGAAAGGAATAGATGTACTTTACGGTTCGCTATTTTTATCAGGGATATTAGTTATTATCATCGCGCCTTTCTTTTCACATCTTGTAAAATTCTTCCCACCAGTAGTAACGGGTAGTGTTGTTACTATCATTGGTATCAATTTAATGCCAGTAGCAATGAATTACTTAGCTGGAGGTCAAGGTGCAAAGGACTATGGAGATGTTAAGAACATTTTGTTAGGTTTAATGACATTAATCATTATTCTTGTTTTACAAAGATTCACAACTGGATTTATTAAGAGTATTGCCATATTAATTGGACTCGTTTTAGGAACGATAGGTGCTGGCTTACTTGGGATGGTCGATATTAATCAAGTCAATCATGCCGGTTGGTTAGGCATCCCAGTGCCGTTTAGATTCTCAGGATTTAGCTTTGATGTGACATCGACTTTAGTGTTCTTTATTGTAGCTATCGTTAGTTTAATTGAGTCGACAGGTGTCTATCATGCGTTAAGTGAAATTACCGGTAAGAAGTTAGAAAGAAAAGATTTTCGTAAAGGTTATACTGCGGAAGGTCTAGCGATAGTGTTAGGTTCTATATTCAATTCATTTCCGTATACAGCCTATTCGCAAAATGTAGGACTTGTTTCTTTATCCGGCGCTAAGAAAAACAATGTTATATACGGCATGGTCGTGTTATTACTTATATGTGGTTGTATACCTAAGCTTGGCGCATTAGCAAATATCATACCGCTACCTGTGTTAGGCGGTGCGATGATAGCTATGTTTGGCATGGTAATGGCATATGGTGTTAGTATATTAGGACATATCGATTTTAAAAATCAAAACAATTTATTAATTATCGCTGTATCAGTAGGATTAGGTACTGGTATAAGCGCTGTACCACAAGCATTTAAAGGTTTAGGTGAACAATTTGCATGGTTGACTCAAAACGGAATTGTTTTAGGTGCAATCTCTGCAATTATTCTTAATTTCTTTTTTAATGGAATAAAGTATAAACAAACGGAAGAAAATATGAAATAATATAACTAATTAATTTGAAAAATGGAGGCTGTTTTTAATGTGGGAAAGTAAATTTGCAAAAGAATCATTAACGTTTGATGATGTGTTATTAATTCCAGCACAATCTGATATTTTACCGAAAGACGTTGATTTAAGCGTACAATTATCAGACAAAGTTAAATTAAATATTCCAGTTATTTCTGCTGGTATGGATACTGTAACTGAATCTAAAATGGCGATTGCTATGGCTCGTCAAGGTGGTTTAGGTGTTATTCATAAAAATATGGGCGTTGAAGAACAAGCGGACGAAGTTCAAAAAGTAAAACGCTCAGAAAATGGTGTCATTTCAAACCCATTTTTCTTAACACCAGAAGAAAGTGTTTATGAAGCGGAAGCATTAATGGGTAAATACCGTATTTCAGGTGTACCAATTGTTGATAATAAAGAAGATCGCAACTTAGTAGGTATTTTAACAAACCGCGACTTACGTTTTATTGAAGACTTCTCAATTAAAATTGTAGATGTAATGACGCAAGAAAATTTAATTACAGCTCCAGTGAATACAACACTTGAAGAAGCAGAAAAAATTCTCCAAAAACATAAGATTGAAAAGTTACCATTAGTTAAAGACGGACGTCTAGAAGGTCTTATTACTATTAAAGATATTGAAAAAGTTATCGAATTCCCTAATGCAGCAAAAGATGAACATGGTCGTCTACTTGTAGCCGCAGCAATCGGTATTTCAAAAGACACTGATATTCGTGCTCAAAAATTAGTCGAAGCAGGTGTGGATGTCTTAGTTATCGATACAGCACATGGTCACTCTAAAGGCGTTATCGATCAAGTGAAACATATTAAGAAGACTTACCCAGAAATCACATTAGTAGCAGGTAACGTAGCAACTGCAGAAGCAACAAAGGATTTATTTGAAGCGGGTGCAGATATTGTTAAAGTTGGTATTGGCCCAGGTTCAATTTGTACGACACGTGTTGTAGCAGGTGTTGGTGTACCACAAATTACAGCAATTTATGATTGTGCAACTGAAGCACGCAAACATGGTAAAGCTATCATTGCTGATGGCGGTATTAAATTCTCAGGAGATATCATTAAAGCATTAGCTGCTGGTGGACATGCGGTTATGTTAGGTAGCTTATTAGCAGGTACTGAAGAAAGCCCAGGCGCAACAGAAATTTTCCAAGGTAGACAATATAAAGTATACCGTGGTATGGGCTCTTTAGGTGCGATGGAAAAAGGTTCAAACGACCGTTACTTCCAAGAGGACAAAGCGCCTAAGAAATTTGTTCCTGAAGGTATCGAAGGACGTACGGCATATAAAGGTGCGTTACAAGATACAATTTACCAATTAATGGGCGGTGTGCGTGCTGGTATGGGTTATACTGGTTCACACGATTTAAGAGAATTACGCGAAGAAGCACAATTTACGCGTATGGGTCCTGCTGGTTTAGCAGAAAGCCATCCACATAATATTCAAATTACGAAAGAATCACCGAACTACTCATTCTAATTAAGATAAAGGAGAACGACAAATATGGAAATGGCAAAAGAACAAGAGTTAATCCTTGTCTTAGACTTTGGTAGCCAATACAACCAATTAATTACACGCCGAATTCGTGAAATGGGCGTTTATAGTGAATTACACGATCATGAAATTTCAATTGAAGAAATTAAGAAAATGAATCCAAAAGGTATCATCTTATCAGGTGGTCCAAATTCAGTTTATGAAGAAGGTTCATTTACAATTGATCCGGAAATATATAATTTAGGAATTCCAGTACTTGGTATTTGTTACGGCATGCAATTAACTACTAAATTATTAGGTGGTAAAGTTGAACGTGCCAATGAACGTGAATACGGTAAAGCAATCATTAATGCGAAGTCAGATGAGTTATTCGCTGGCTTACCAGCAGAACAAACTGTTTGGATGAGCCATTCTGATAAAGTTATTGAAATTCCAGAAGGCTTTGAAGTTATCGCTGATAGCCCAAGCACAGACTATGCAGCAATCGAAGATAAGAAACGTCGCATTTATGGTGTTCAATTCCATCCAGAAGTACGTCATACAGAATATGGTAATGATTTATTAAATAATTTTGTCCGTCGTGTTTGTGATTGTAAAGGTCAATGGACAATGGAAAACTTTATCGAAATCGAAATTGAAAAGATTCGTCAACGCGTAGGAGACCGTCGTGTATTATGTGCAATGAGTGGCGGCGTAGATTCATCTGTTGTAGCTGTACTATTGCATAAAGCAATTGGTGATCAACTAACATGTATCTTTGTAGACCATGGCTTACTTCGTAAAGGTGAAGGCGACATGGTTATGGAGCAATTCGGTGAAGGTTTCAACATGAATATTATTCGCGTTAATGCGAAAGATCGCTTTATGAATAAATTAAAAGGTGTTTCAGATCCTGAACAAAAACGTAAAATCATTGGTAATGAATTTGTATATGTGTTTGATGATGAAGCATCAAAACTCAAAGGTGTAGACTTCCTTGCGCAAGGAACACTATATACAGACGTCATCGAATCAGGTACTAAGACAGCACAAACAATCAAATCACACCACAATGTTGGTGGATTACCAGAAGACATGGAATTCGAATTAATCGAACCAATCAATACATTGTTTAAAGATGAAGTACGTAAATTAGGTATTGAACTAGGTATTCCGGAACATTTAGTGTGTAGACAACCATTCCCAGGACCTGGTCTTGGTATTCGTGTACTTGGAGAAATTACTGAAGATAAACTAGAAATCGTTAGAGAATCAGACGCGATTTTACGCCAAGTGATTAGAGAAGAAGGTCTTGAAAGAGAAATTTGGCAATACTTCACAGTGTTACCAAACATTCAATCAGTAGGTGTTATGGGAGACTACCGTACGTATGATCACACAGTAGGTATCCGTGCAGTAACATCTATCGACGGCATGACAAGTGATTTCGCACGCATCGATTGGGAAGTCTTACAAAAGATTTCAAGTCGTATCGTAAACGAAGTAGACCACGTTAACCGCGTAGTCTATGACATTACATCAAAACCACCAAGCACAATTGAGTGGGAATAATTATATATAGTAAAACCACCTGTTTGCACGGGTGGTTTTTAATTTGAGTAGTAGGAAAATTACAATAAGGACGGAAAAGGGGTAAGGTGTTCTAAGTTTGCGTTTTAATTCATCAATAAGGCAATTTTCCGTGTTTATTTTTATATAAAATTTCATATTGTTTAGGATCTTCTTGTTTTAAATCATAAATTATAGTTTCGTCTACTATTTTTTCTAATTCAAGTGTATTAAAGCTCCAGTCATTTGTTGTTATTATAAATATTTTTTGGACTGGGTTGTTATTTATATGATTAATTAGCCTAGGAGTATCTGTTTCTATTATTAGAGCAGATTCTACAGGATAGTAAATAGCAAAGTCTCCGTGATAAATTGTGTTTCTCTCATAGAGGTTAACCTCTAAGGTTAAATTACTCAATTTGAAGATTGTGTTTTGAGTTATATTTTTAGGAATAATTCGATTATCTACTATTTGTTTTAGGTTGCCTATTGAACGAGTGTGTATCGTCCCTTTTGTGTAATCGGAATTATTTAAAGCTCTTAAAACAGTTGTTAATTTATACTCGTTAATATAATCCTTTACTAAAGCCATCCGTTTATCGCTATCTATAAAATCTTTCAGTTTTTTGTTGAATTCATTTTTGTTGTGCATAATATTTTATCCTTTCCATTAGTTGATTGTTTTCATTTGTTCAAATCTCTATCCATTTACTCGGATACAGGGCTGTGTATTTGAAGAGTAATATTATGATTGGAATAACCAACGCGTTCCGTATTCGTTTTGAGTGACGCAGCTAGCTACGATAATAGTGAAATGTGGCTTATAACACATTGTGTAATTTATTGTGTGTTTTGTGATGTCTATATTGGTTGCAGATTGTTGTATATTTCACTTAAAGGGCATTTATATAAAAAAAGAGGCCAGATGACGTATCATCTGACCTTCAGCTAAAACGCTAAGAATATGTCATTCTTCAAGAGAATGAAGCCGGAATGGTTACCGGGAATTTGTAAATCAATTATATCAGATGTAATATTACAATTCAATTAGAAAAGAACTTTATCTTTAATTGCTTTTCGATTTCATTCATGTCATCTTCTGAAATTATTATCGTTCCAGTAGGATCAGAATCATTTATTTTGCTTATACGTCTTTTGCTTATTGTTGTAATTGCTGATATATTAACGTATGTATCTTTCCCTTTGTGCTTGGAATAAACACCTATCACTCTATACAGTTCATTAGCTTTTTGATTTAAGTTAGACAAAAGCTTTTTATCTTTTGTGCTAAGTTTAATGTCAATATCTCTATATTTTTGGGCTAATGCTTGTACTTTACTACTGATATCGATAATCTGTTTTTTTAAATCTGTTGCTGTTAGATTTAGCACCGATTCGTTTAACTTCAAATAATTTTTATTACCTTTGGAAGAAAGTGGAACTATTGTAACTGTTTCTTTTCCTTTATTGTCTTTGTTATCTAATATTACACAAAAATGATTACCAGAAAACTCACTTCCAATATTACTCCCTAGTTTTACATATACCACTGTTCCTCTACTATATGATTTATAATATCTTTTTTTATTGCTTGTAACATCGCTATGTATAGCAATTGAATAAAACTCTAGCCAATGAGGCATGTATATAACTTTCAAGTTTTTACTATCGGATTTTGAATAAGCTTGTTTTAGTTTTTTGTTTGACGTATTTAATTTACTATTTGCTTGATTGATATTTTTAGACATTAAATAGTGTTCTCCTAATCAATTTATTCTTCTTTGATATCAGCATTATTAGCACTGAAATTAACATGAATAATACGAAAATAGATGTTACTATAAAACCAACAATTTTTATTAAGTGGAACTCATCAATTTTGTATTTAGCAAATTTCGCAATGACCTCCTATTTATTCGCTTTTTATAGTTCATGTATGTGTAAAAAAGCCTATATTGAACATCTAATTATAAGCGAATTCCTAATGCTAAAAGCAATCTAACTTACTTAAATATTATTATGAGTTTTTATTGAAATTAAATAAATTTAAACTACTTCTTAGTCTCTCCATATCGTTGGAAGTTGGTTCTTTATATAATCAGATAAATTAGAATCTTCAAGTAATGTATCTTTAAAAAGTTCAGTTTCTAAATCAACTCTAAAATTTGCTTTAAAACATCATTTTCCATTTTTAAATGTTGAACTTCTTTGCGTAATTTTATTAACTCTTTTTCACCACTTTTTAAATTATCTTGATGATTGAAGGATCCAGTATTTTGGTGTTGTTTTATCGAATTTGAGAAAATTGAGGGTTTTAAATCATACTCGCGTATAATTTCATTCTTAAGCTTACCATTTTCATATAATCTAACCACTTGTAACTTAAACTCTGAACTAAATGTTCTTCTTTCTTTTGTCATAATAAAATTGACTACTTTCTTAATTTAACAATATCTATTCTCATAGAATTTGTTCAATTAAGTGTAGACGATTCACTGACACATCATAAGTACGTATGGAATTTTGATCGTTCATTGTTATTGGTTTATGTTTTAGGAAATGTGCTATTGAAGGGTTTAAAGATGATTGGAATTTCTTGGTTTCTTGACTTATATAGTTATGAAAGAGGGCGTTGTCCTTTATTAAATTTCTGAGATCAGAAATGCTATAAATAAAATGATTAAGATTTTTTGTTTTCATGTAATTTAAGAAATGGATTTGTTTTTTGTGGGTTATTTTTAATTCTATTATGAAATGGTTTGAATTTTGCAGTTGCAAAAATGATAGCTGCTTCTTTTGACAAAGTTATAGAACCTTTTTCTTCTGGTACCATGACAATCACTCCTTATGCATTTTATTTTTAATATTATAAAATAATTTTACTATACAAAATAGGTTGTGTAAATAGTTTCTTATTGTTACCAAATGATTTGTTTGAAAGCATTATGCAATGCTAATAAACACTAATATCTTGTACTTATTTCCATTTGAATAAATTGTTAGCATTATTATCATTTAAGTTCTGTAATGCATATTTTAAAAATACAGTTTACATGGAACGTTGTGGCATATATTCTGTATATAGAAGTGTAAAAACACAATTGGGTTGGTAGTCCCAATGCAGTTTTAAAACTGTCAGTAACCTTCCTCCTCGGGTCGTCCGTCATTTCTAATAAAACTAGAGGAGGGATAGCATGGAGCTATCTATTTTTTACAATGGGCAATTTTTTGTAGCATTGGTAGAATATAAAATGGAAAATAAATCTAAATTTATCCAATACACATTTGGGAATGAACCTGATGATATAGAGGTATTGGATTTTATTCATCATCAATTAATGAAAATGATTGATGATGTGCAAACTATTGTTTATACGAAAAATATTTCTAGAAAAGTAAACCCGAAAAGGCTACAAAGACAAATTGCTAAGGAGCAAAAGAAACCTAAATACTCTACCCAAGCACAAATAGCTATTAAGAAAGAATTAGAATTAAAGAAAAAGCAAAAGCGGAAGAACTATAAAGAAAAACGTGATGCATTTCAAAAAAGAAAAAGAGAAATTAAAAAGGTTAAAGCAAAAGAGAAGCATAAGGGGCATTAGCAATACGACAAATAAATTAAAACAAAATGATTTATAGGTGGTTGGGATGATTTTAATTAGTTCGTGTTTGATAGGTGATAATGTAAGATACGATGGTGGTAATCAATTGAATGTTAGCTTGAAAAAATTAATAGACAGCGGAAAAGCTATTCACGCATGTCCAGAATTACTTGGTGGATTACTAATTCCTAGAGAACCTGCAGAAATTATTGGTGGAGATGGTTTTGATGTGTGGAATAACGTTGCAAAGGTTATTACTATTTCGAACAAAGACGTAACTGACGATTATAAACATGGAGCGATAGTTACGCTAAAAATTTTGAAAAAATATCAGTGTGATACAGTTATTTTAAAAGCAAATAGTCCATCTTGTGGATCTCAAGAAATATATGATGGGAATTTTACAGGAAATAAGAAAAAGGGTGTAGGTGTGGCAACTGCTTTACTCATTAATGAAGGTATAAACGTATATGATGAAAATACGTTTTTTGACCAAAACATGATTGAAACGATAGTACATGAAAAGTAAGTATTTAGAATATACGTAATAAACCAAACATTTAAGTTGTGAGATACTTTATAAAATATTTTTAAAAATAGTTGAAAGTATATTCGAGTTGTGATAATATATCAGTACAGATAATTTTGTTAACAGATCCATGAGAGTAGGAACCCCACCATATGGGAATTTCGAAATCATGGGTTTTTTGATATAAAGGAGTGATGTAATGGAAAAAGTAGCCATTCTAATATATGGAGTATTTATCAACTAAAAATTAAAACAGATATGGGTTTTCTTCATTAAATCATTTTTCTATAAGGAAACAGAGGCAACGCTACTGTCACCTCTGCTTGAAATAATTAGGTTGAAATACTCTGGATCTAAAGTCCACACCTAAATCACCCAAATCGCTCAAACTCTCAACCCCAGACTACATCTCCAAATCCCCAAGCACCAATTCTTACCAAAGCATTGATATAAGTGCCAATACTGGCAATGTACCTTGTTTGAAAAAGATACTAATATTGCTTGAAAGGCCACCATAAATAGCAACGCCAATGATATACACTAAAATAGCTGCGCATATTTCTTTTGAATTACTACTGAAAAACAAACTGTATCTTAGCAAAACTCCGATTAAACCGTTATATACGCCTTGATTCTTCAAAAGTACGTTAATATTTTTGTCTTTCAATTTATCGACGCTTATATTAAATGTCTCGCTGGTCTTTCTTGAAGTTGTTGCGAATGTTTCAAGGTACATAATATAGAAAAACTCTAAGGCCACAAATATGATTAAAATTATCGAGATGATATTCATTATAATGCTCCTTTAGTATTAAATATTTTCTTGTAAAAATGATTGCAGTGTCTGTGGTTGATCATTGACTAATTGTTGGAAATCATTGGATTCTTGGTCTAATAGCCCTCTTGCTCCTGCGTCGTACATTGATGCCAATAATGCACCAAAGCCTTTAGGTTCATCGTACATTTCTGCAAATTTCTCTAATGAAACGGGTTCATATTTAATTTCTGTGCCTGATGCCTCAGATAAAATAGCAGCAAGTTCCTTCATATCATAACTGTAGCCTGATAATAAATAACGTTTGCCCCAAGTATCTGGATTTTTAATAATAGCAATGACGCCTCTAGCAATATCATTTCTAGTAATATAATTAATACGACCATCACCAGCTGGATAAATCAGTTTGTGCATATTCATCAATTCTGGTAAATATGGTTTAAGTGGATCCATGTACATTGCCATTCTTACATACGTATAGTCAATGCCACTTGTTGCCAATAGACGTGCTGCATAACCAAAATAAGGACTCATATGGAATGGATTATTATGCTGATCTGCGTAATAACCTATGAAAATGATATGAGCAACACCACTCTGCTTTGCCGCATATACTAAATTTTCCACTTCAGGAATACGTTTGAATGATGGATGGATAATACTTGGAATAAACACAACGGTATCCATTCCTTTAAATGCTTCTACCATGCTTTCTTGATTAAAATAATCTAATTGTCGCACAGAAACTTTTCCACGCCAATCTTCTGGAACTTTCTCATCATTTCTAACACCAATGTGAAAATGATCTATGTGATTTGCAATGGCTTGATTTGTAATATGTGTGCCTAAATGACCTGTAGCACCTGTTAACATAATATTCATTCACTTCATCTCCTAATCTTTATATACATAACATAATACTTATTCGATGATTTTCAAAACATTTGATTTTATAAAAAAATGCAATCTGTATTTATTGTCGCCGTGTATAGTAAATATGCATACGTTATTAATGTTAAAAATACCGTAATGACACGTTTTAGTTGATGCGTGTCACCATGAGCTTTGAAAAATTTGACAAGGTACTACGACGATATGGTGTCATTTTTGTGTCTGAAAGTTTTACAGTTTTTAAAATAAAAATGGTATAAAGTGTGAATTGTATAAAAAAGAGTCTCGACGGATAAGAATTGATTAATAACAGTTAGCATTTTATTAATTACCTTAACAATGATTCAAGTTTAGTTAAATGAGGTTTAATTTGAAAGGGAATAGCGCCTCAATATAATGTAGGTAGATTGTTCATATTACGTAATTGGAAAATCAAATTTAAATAGATTGGGGCTAAAAATTATGAAATTTAAAGCGATAGCAAAAGCAAGTTTAGCATTGGGAATGTTAGCAACAGGTGTAATAACGTCGAATATACAATCAGTACAAGCGAAAACAGAAGTTAAACAACAAAGTGAGGCTGATTTAAAACACTATTATAATAAACCAATTTTAGAGCGTAAAAATGTGACTGGATATGGATTTACTGATAAGGGTCAGCACTATTTAGAAGTCACAGTAGGGCAACAGCATTCTCTAATAACTTTACTTACATCTGATAAAGATAAATATAATAAAGATGTAAACTCAAATATAGATGTGTTTATCCTTAGAGAAGGCGACAGTAGACAAGCAACGAATTATTCAATTGGTGGCGTTACAAAATCAAATAGTGTGCAGTATATTGATTATATCAATACGCCAATTTTAGAAATCAAGAAAGGTAATGAAGATGTACTTAAAGATTTTTACTACATTTCAAAAGAAGACATCTCATTAAAAGAACTTGATTATAGATTACGAGAACGTGCAATCAAACAACACGGCTTGTATTCAAATGGTCTTAAACAAGGTCAAATTACAATTACAATGAATGATGGCACAACACATACTATCGATTTAAGTCAAAAACTTGAAAAAGAACGTATGGGTGAGTCAATCGACGGCAGACAAATACAAAAAATTCTAGTAGAAATTAAATAATACATTCTAATAGCAAAACGCTATGTTGAATAGTGCTTGTTATGGAAACTATGGAAGTTAAGCGACGTACTGTTGCTTAGCTTCTTTTTTTGAGGGGCAAAATTACCTGACAACACACACAATCACACGCAGTTCTCATTATCTTTTGCTTAAATAGCTTAATCATATTTTATGAATAGTTAAAAACAGGTTAATGTGAATATCTGAATACAGCTCCTATAATATGGGTGTATGGTTCAAATTACGTAATAAAACAATCTAATTATAATAGATTGGAGCATACAACTATGAAAATGAAAAATATTGCAAAAATAAGTTTGTTATTAGGAATATTAGCAACAGGTGTAAACACTACAACGGAAAAACCAGTTCATGCCGAAAAGAAACCTATTGTAATAAGTGAAAATAGCAAAAAATTAAAAGCTTATTATAATCAACCTAGTATTGAATATAAAAATGTGACAGGTTATATCAGTTTCATTCAACCAAGTATTAAATTTATGAATATCATAGATGGTAATTCTGTTAATAATATTGCTTTAATTGGCAAAGATAAGCAACATTATTATACGGGTGTACATCGTAATCTTAATATATTTTACGTTAATGAGGATAAGAGATTTGAAGGTGCAAAGTACTCTATTGGGGGTATCACGAGTGCAAACGATAAAGCTGTCGACCTAATAGCAGAAGCAAGAGTTATTAAAGAAGATCATACTGGTGAATATGATTATGACTTTTTCCCATTTAAAATAGATAAAGAAGCAATGTCATTGAAAGAGATTGATTTTAAATTAAGAAAATATCTTATTGATAATTATGGTCTTTACGGTGAAATGAGTACAGGGAAAATTACCGTCAAAAAGAAATACTATGGAAAGTATACATTTGAATTGGATAAAAAGTTACAAGAAGACCGTATGTCCGATGTTATCAATGTCACAGATATTGATAGAATTGAAATCAAAGTTATAAAAGCATAGCACACATACTTGACGACGAAATAATTTGAAATTGAAATAGAGAGGTTAAGTGACGATCAAACGTTGCTTAACTTCTTTTTAATGCTTAAAAATCATTTCAAAGGCACATAGAAGCGCTATATTAATCTCAAAATCACTCATTATTTTTTGCTTAAATTACTTAATAATACTTCAATAATTGTTAAAAGGGGTTTAATGTGATTATCTTAGAACGCCATCTATAATGATGTTGTATGATTCAAATTACGTAAAAAGACAATCGAATATAATATAGATTGGAGCATACAATTATGAAAATGAGAACAATTGCTAAAACCAGTTTAGCACTAGGGCTTTTAACAACATGCGCAATTACAGTAACGACGCAATCGGTCAAAGCAGAAAAAGTACAATCAACTAAAGTTGACAAAGTACCAACGCTTAAAGGAGAGCGATTAGCAATGATAAACATAACAACAGGTGCAAATACAGCGACAACACAAGCAGCTAACACAAGACAAGAACGCACGTCTAAACTCGAAAAGGCACCAAATACTAATGAGGAAAAAACTTCAACTTCCAAAATAGAAAAAATATCACAACCTAAACAAGAAGCGCAGAAATCGCTTAATATATCAGCAACGCCAGCGCCTAAACAAGAACAATCACAAACGACAACCGAATCTGCAACGCCGAAAACTAAAGTGACAACACCTCAATCAATAAACACGCAGCAAACTAAAGTTACAACACCTCCATCAACAAACACGCCACAACCAATGCAATCTACTAAATCAGACACACCACAATCTCCAACCATAAAACAAGCACAAACAGATATGACTCCTAAATATGAAGATTTAAGATCGTATTATACGAAACCTAGTTTTGAATTTGAAAAGCAGTTTGGATTTATGCTCAAACCATGGACGACGGTTAGGTTTATGAATGTTATTCCAAATAGGTTCATCTATAAAATAGCTTTAGTTGGAAAAGATGAGAAAAAATATAAAGATGGACCTTACGATAATATCGATGTATTTATCGTTTTAGAAGACAATAAATATCAATTGAAAAAATATTCTGTCGGTGGTATCACGAAGACTAATAGTAAAAAAGTTGATCACAAAGCAGAATTAAGCATTACTCAAGAAAATAATCAAGGCACGATTTCACGCGATGTTTCAGAATACATGATTACTAAGGAAGAGATTTCCTTGAAAGAGCTTGATTTTAAATTGAGAAAACAACTTATTGAAAAACATAATCTTTACGGTAACATGGGTTCAGGAACAATCGTTATTAAAATGAAAAACGGTGGGAAGTATACGTTTGAATTACACAAAAAACTGCAAGAGCATCGTATGGCAGATGTTATAGAAGGTACAAATATTGATAAAATTGAAGTGAATATAAAATAATCATGACGTTCTCTAAATAGCAGCTGACATCGGTAAAACAAGAAGTTAAGTGACAATGGTTTACATGTTACTTAGCTTCTTTTATTATGCGCAATGATGTAAAAAGACGAATATTCATTTGTTGGTAAAAGTGGCATTTCTATGTCTTAAAAGTGACGAAACCTCAAATGTGCCAAGTGTTGAATCACATCAAAATCATTTTTATTTAACGAACATTATGGATTTCTTAATTAACTTAACGATGATTCAAATATAGTTAAACAAGGTTTAATGTGAATGGAGCAATACGCCATCTATAATAAAGCTGTATGATTCAATGAATGTAATCGAACAAATCTAATAATTACGAATGGAGCATACAACTATGAAAATAACAACGATTGCTAAAACAAGTTTAGCACTAGGGCTTTTAACAACAGGTGTAATCACAACGACAACGCAAGCAGCAAATGCAACAACACCATCTTCAACTAAAGTGGAAGCACCGCAACAAGCCGCAAACGCGACAACACCATCTTCAACTAAAGTGGAAACACCGCAACAAACACCGAATGCACCAACAACGCCTTCAACTAAAGTGGAAACACCACAATCGCCAACCACAAAACAAGTACCAACAGAAATAAATCCTAAATTTAAAGATTTAAGAGCGTATTATACGAAACCAAGTTTAGAATTTAAAAATGAGATTGGTATTATTTTAAAAAAATGGACGACAATAAGATTTATGAATGTTGTTCCAGATTATTTCATATATAAAATTGCTTTAGTTGGTAAAGATGATAAAAAATATGGTGAAGGAGTACATAGGAATGTCGATGTATTTGTCGTTTTAGAAGAAAATAATTACAATCTCGAAAAATATTCTGTCGGTGGTATCACAAAGAGTAATAGTAAAAAAGTTAATCACAAGGCAGGAGTAAGAATTACTAAGGAAGATAATAAAGGTACAATCTCTCATGATGTTTCAGAATTCAAGATTACTAAAGAACAGATTTCCTTGAAAGAACTTGATTTTAAATTGAGAAAACAACTTATTGAAAAAAATAATCTGTACGGTAACGTTGGTTCAGGTAAAATTGTTATTAAAATGAAAAATGGTGGAAAGTACACGTTTGAATTGCACAAAAAACTACAAGAATATCGCATGGCAGATGTCATAGATGGCACTAATATTGATAACATTGAAGTGAATATAAAATAATCATGACATTCTCTAAATAGAAGCTGTCATCGGAAAAACAAGAAGTTAAGTGACAACGGCCTACATGTTGCTTAGCTTCTTTTGTTATGTTCGATGATTTGAGAACCCGAATTTTCGATGAGTCCAAGTATGACGTCGAAAAGTCCTGAATTTATCTGTAAATCCCTATCTATCGGGTGTGAAGCACAACAGGATCAGTTTTATTTAACGAACATTATAGATTCCTTAATTTACTTAATAATGATTCAATGATTATTAAAAATGGTTTAATGTGAAAGGTCAAATACGCCAACTATAATAAAGCTGTATGATTCAATAGACGTAAGCGAACAAATCTAATAATTACGAATGGAGCATACAACTATGAAAATGACAGCAATTGCGAAAGCAAGTTTAGCACTAGGTATTTTAGCAACAGGAACAATAACATCAACGCATCAAACTGTAAATGCGAGTGAACATGAAGCAAAATATGAAAATGTGACAAAAGATATCTTTGACTTAAGAGATTACTATAGTGGCGCAAGTAAGGAACTTAAAAATGTTACTGGTTATCGTTATAGCAAAGGTGGCAAGCATTACCTTATCTTTGATAAACATCAAAAGTTCACTAGAATACAAATTTTTGGTAAAGATATAGAAAGACTTAAAACACGTAAAAATCCAGGTTTAGATATATTTGTAGTTAAAGAAGCAGAAAATCGCAACGGCACAGTGTTTTCATATGGTGGTGTCACTAAGAAAAATCAAGGTGCTTACTATGATTACTTAAACGCACCTAAATTCGTTATTAAAAAAGAAGTAGACGCAGGTGTTTATACGCATGTTAAAAGACACTACATTTATAAAGAAGAGGTTTCACTTAAAGAACTCGACTTTAAATTGAGACAGTATTTAATTCAAAATTTTGATCTGTATAAAAAGTTTCCTAAAGATAGTAAGATAAAAGTGATAATGAAAGATGGCGGCTATTATACGTTTGAACTTAATAAAAAATTACAACCGCATCGCATGAGTGACGTCATTGACGGTAGAAATATTGAAAAAATAGAAGCCAACATTAGATAATTCAATGAAATATGGATAATAGTAAAATATGGATAGTATAGAGGAGTTAGGCAACATAAGTTGCTTAGCTTCTTTTTTGTTTTGTTATGATGAAAAAAGGAGCGGGTTTATAATCAAATTTTTGGAAAAACGGTTGATACCTATAGTCGCGCGTTGTCCTTTTCGTGACATGAAACAATGTGGAAAACATAATTAAATTGAGGGAAAGTGTGAAATGTGAAAAAAGCTGCGTTAAGTTTAAAAAATAGATTAACGCTGTTAGGATTCCATTAATTAGCTTAACATTGGTTCAGGAATAGTTAAAATGAGGTTAATTCATAGCTTAGTATCCCGCTTATATAATGATAGTAGATTGTTCGTATTATGTAATTGAAATAATCATATAAAAATATATTAAGACAAAATTTATAAATAGATTGGGAGAATAGTACTATGAAATTAAAAACGTTAGCTAAAGCAACATTAGTATTGGGATTGTTAGCTACTGGTGTAATAACAACAGAAAGTCAAACAGTAAAAGCGGCAGAATCAACTCAAGGTCAACACAATTATAAATCGTTAAAATACTACTATAGCAAGCCAAGTTTAGAGTTAATAAATGTAGATGGTCTGTATAGACAACATTTAACTGATAAAGGTGCATATGTATGGAAAAATCTTAAAGATTATTATATTGGGCTACTAGGTGAAGATAGTAAGAAATTCAAAACAGATGTATACGGGGACCTAGATGCATTTTTAGTCATAGAAGAAGAACCTGTTAAAGGAAGACAATATTCAATTGGCGGTATAAGTAAGACAAATAGTAAAGAATTTAAAGAAAGAGAAGTCGATGTTAAAGTAACAAGAAAAGCAGACAAAGATACTACATCAACTAAAGATAGTAAATTTAAAATTACTAAAGAAGAAATCTCGTTAAAAGAGTTAGATTTTAAATTAAGACAAAAATTGATGAAAGAAGAGAATTTATACGATGCTGTTAACAATAGAAAAGGTAAAATTGTAGTTAAAATGGAAGATGATAAGTTTTATACTTTCGAACTTACAAAAAAATTACAACCGCATCGCATGGGTGACACGATAGATGGTACTAAAATCAAAGAAATTAATGTTGAGCTAGAATATAAATAATCTTTGGACAAGCAGACTAGTAATTATAGGGAAGTTAAGCGATAACATATTGCTTAGCCTCTTTTTTGTGTTGTTATGATGAAAAAAGGAGCGAGTTCATGATCAAATTTTTGAAAAAACGGTTGATACCTATAGTCGCGCGTTGTCCTTTTCGTGACATGAAACAATATGGAAAACATTATTAAATTGAGGGAAAGTGTGAAATGTGAAAAAAACAGCGTTAAGTTATAAAAATAGATTAACGCTGTTAGATTTTCATTAACTAACTTAACGTTGGTTCAAAAATAGTTAAAAAGAGGTTAATTCATAGCGCAGTATCTCACTTATATAATGACAGTAGATTGTTCGTATTACGTAATTGAATTAATCATATAAAAATATATTAAGACAAAATTTATAAATAGATTGGGAGAATAGTACTGTGAAATTAAAAACGTTAGCTAAAGCAACATTGGCATTAGGCTTATTAACTACTGGTGTGATTACATCAGAAGGCCAAGCAGTCCACGCAAAAGAAAAGCAAGAGAGAGTACAACATTTATATGATATTAAAGACTTACATCGATACTACTCATCAGAAAGTTTTGATTTCAGTAATATTAGTGGTAAGGTTGAAAATTACAACGGTTCTAACGTTGTACGCTTTAACCAAGATGGTCAAAATCACCAATTATTCTTATTAGGAGAAGATAAAGCTAAATATAAACAAGGCCTTGAAGGCCAGAATGTCTTTGTGGTAAAAGAATTAATTGATCCAAACGGTAGACTATCTACTGTTGGTGGTGTAACGAAGAAAAATAACCAATCTTCTGAAACTAATACACCTTTATTTGTTAAAAAAGTGTATGGCGGAAATTTAGATGCATCAATTGAATCATTTTCAATTAATAAAGAAGAAGTTTCACTGAAAGAACTTGATTTCAAAATTAGACAACATTTAGTTAAAAATTATGGTTTATATAAAGGTACGACTAAATACGGTAAGATCACTTTCAATTTGAAAGATGGAGAAAAGAAAGAAATTGATTTAGGTGATAAATTGCAATTCGAGCACATGGGCGATGTGTTGAATAGTAAGGATATTCAAAATATAGCAGTGACTATTAATCAAATTTAAAGTAAGTAATCAATGACTCTAAAGTAATAAATTTGAAGCAGCTTAACGATGAAATGTTGAATAAATACGTACATCCTCCAAAAAGGGGCGTATCTAAATCAACAGTGTCGTTAGGCTGTTTTATGTTTTATAACGCAGGTTATGAGTGAGCATACTAAAAATTCACATTACTCTTGAAAGTGATGTCCATTGAATATTAATTAGTTCTTCATTAACCATGATTTAATTTTAATTAAACGAGTGTTAATGTCAGTCTGTCTCAATGACCTTTATAATAAATGTGTATTATTCAAATTACGTAATAAAAGCAATCCAATATATTAAGATTGGAGCATATGAATATGAAATTTACATCGATAGCTAAAGCGATATTTGTATTAGGAATATTAACAACAAGTGTAATGATAACAGAAAATCAATCGGTTAATGCAAAAGGAAAGTATGAAAAAATGAACCGTTTATATGATACAAACAAGTTACATCAATACTATTCAGGACCTAGTTATGAGTTAACAAATGTTAGTGGTCAAAGTCAAGGTTATTATGACTCTAACGTTTTGCTTTTTAACCAACAAAATCAAAAGTTCCAAGTGTTTTTATTGGGAAAAGATGAAAATAAATATAAAGAAAAAACGCATGGCCTCGATGTCTTTGCGGTACCAGAATTAGTAGATTTAGATGGTAGAATATTTAGCGTTAGTGGTGTAACAAAGAAAAACGTAAAATCAATATTTGAGTCTCTAAGAACGCCGAACTTACTAGTTAAAAAAATAGACGATAAAGGCGGTTTTTCTATTGATGAATTTTTCTTTATTCAAAAGGAAGAAGTGTCATTAAAGGAACTTGATTTTAAAATAAGAAAACTGTTGATTAAAAAATACAAACTGTATGAAGGGTCAGCTGATAAAGGTAGAATTGTTATTAATATGAAAGATGAAAATAAGTATGAAATTGATTTAAGTGATAAATTAGATTTCGAGCGTATGGCAGATGTCATTAGTAGTGAACAAATTAAGAACATCGAAGTGAATTTGAAATAATCAATGATATATAGAATAAAAGCTTAAGAAGCGGTTTAATAACCCCATGTTTAATGATATTGATACGTGTTTTAATAATAAAAACATATCGAACATTGACTACGTTATTAAGCTGCTTTTTTGTACACTTTATAACGAATAGCTTATGATTTAAAACTAATCGGAAAGAACAATGATTCACCAAAAAATATTTATGTTGCTATTAAAAATCAGTTAATACGAATGTTAAAATACGTTTGATTTTCATTAATAATGATTCAAGTTTATTTAAATGAGTGTTAATGTCAGTCTGTTTTGATGCACCTTATAATAAAGACAGATAGTTCAAATTACGTAATAATAACAATCCAATATATCAAGATTGGAGCAAATAAATATGAAATTTACTGCATTAGCAAAAGCAACATTAGCATTAGGAATATTAACTACAGGTGTGTTTACAGCAGAAGGTCAAACTGGTCACGCGAAAGTAGAACTTGATGAGACACAGCGCAAATATTATATCAATATGCTACATCAATACTATTCTGAAGAAAGTTTTGAACCAACAAACATTAGTGTTAAAAGCGAAGATTACTATGGCTCTAACGTTTTAAACTTTAAACAACGAAATAAAGCTTTTAAAGTATTTTTACTTGGTGACGATAAAAATAAATATAAAGAAAAAACACATGGCCTTGATGTCTTTGCAGTACCTGAATTAATAGATATAAAAGGTGGCATATATAGCGTTGGCGGTATAACAAAGAAAAATGTGAGATCAGTGTTTGGATTTGTAAGTAATCCAAGTCTACAAGTTAAAAAAGTTGATGCTAAAAATGGCTTTTCGATAAACGAGTTGTTCTTTATTCAAAAGGAAGAAGTATCATTGAAGGAACTGGACTTTAAAATAAGAAAACTATTAATTGAAAAATATAGATTGTACAAAGGAACGGCAGATAAAGGTAGAATTGTTATCAATATGAAAGACGAAAAGAAGCATGAAATTGATTTAAGTGAAAAATTAAGTTTTGAACGTATGTTTGATGTAATGGACAGTAAGAAAATTAAAAACATTGAAGTGAATTTAAATTAGTTCGAGTTAATAGCATAATAGCTTAAGAAGCGACTTAACGACAAAATGTGAATTGACATCCGTGTCCTTATATAAGGAACTATGTTAAATACATTACTGTTGTTAAGTTGTTTTTGTAATTCAAAGAGCAGAACAGAGTAACATCATCAGTTGTAGTAAAAGATAATCCAGTAAAACAACTAAATGAAATAATGAAAGTCATTTAACCTGAACATTAAAATATATTTGTTTTTCATTAAGAATAATTCAAGTATATTTAAATCGAGGTTAATTATCGTATGAAACGATGCACGTTATAATAAAAATGTATGATTCAAATTACGTAATGAAAACAATCCAATATATTAAGATTGGAGCAAATAAATATGAAATTTACAGCATTAGCAAAAGCAACATTAGCTTTAGGAATTTTAACAACTGGGACTTTAACAACAGAGGCTCATTCCAGTCATGCAAAACAAAATCAAGAGTCAGTAAACAAACATGACAAGGAAGCATTATACCGATACTATACTGGAAAGACTATGGAATTGAAAAACATTAATGCTTTGAAGCATGGTAAAAATAACTTGCGTTTTAAGTATAGAGGTATGAAGATTCAAGTATTGCTGCTTGGAAATGATAAAAATAGATTTCAGCAGCGTAGTTATAAGGGCTTAGATGTGTTTTTTGTTCAAGAAAAAAGAGACAAACACGACATATTTTATACTGTTAGTGGCGTAATACAGACGAATAAAACATCTGGAGTTGTCAGTGCCCCAATATTAAATGTTACAAAAGAAAAGGGTGAAGATGCTTTTGTGAAAGGATACCCTTATTATATTAAAAAAGAAAAAATAACATTAAAAGAGTTAGATTTTAAGTTGAGAAAGCATCTAATCGAAAAATATGGACTTTATAAAACAATCTCAAAAGATGGTAGGGTTAAAATTAGTCAAGTCCAGACTCCTGTGTAAAATGCTATACAATGTTTTTACCATTTCTACTTATCAAAATTGATGTATTTTCTTGAAGAATAAATCCATTCATCATGTAGGTCCATAAGAACGGCTCCAATTA